>NZ_FRAZ01000006.1:0-345230 GCF_900142485.1 Fibrobacter sp. UWB12
CGCGACTCTCGCCTCTTGATTAATTTGACTTCCAAGAAATTTTCTTGGGCCGTCACTAAGCACATCTCCGATTCCTTCAATCTTCCCGAAAGTCTCGCGGGCTTTCGTGTTTCCCTTCGTTCTCGGCTTTCGTTTCTTCGTTTCGGCCTCGTCTCTCAGGAACGGCGCCAATTATAGAATTTTACGATGACTTTGCAAGGGGTAAAAGTGAAAAAATTTCACTTTTTTTCACTTTTTTCGGAAAAAACGGGATGTGCGCCGCGGCACGACAGATTATTCACATTCTGTAAACAGAAATCTTTTTGCCGGGGAAAGGAGGTGCCCGCTCGGTGGCGGGCATGACAGGCTTCAGAATTGCTCATAACGGCGGCATCACAACAAAGTGCGGGCATGACAGGCACAAGGATAGCTCATAGCAGCGCCCCCGCAACAAATGCGGGGATGACAAGTTCGACGACCGCCCCGTTTTGCGTCAAAGCACCTAGCAATTTTCCAAAACACTACGGCGTTTCACAAAAAGCTCCTCGCGGAGTGCGAGGAGTCTCAAATCTATTCGATTACTTTATTTAACATCGCAGCCGGCGCTCGGATTTTGCCAGCCGTTTTCCGGAGGAGCCTCGCCCGCCTTCCAGCAATGGAGCGTGTCGAGTACATCGCCTTCCTTGAAAGTGGACCAGTCAGTCACCTTCTTGAAGTTGTTTTCCAAAGAGGTGTTGTATCGAGTCATGTAATGATCGATCAAATACTGCGGGCATTCCACTTCTTCGATGTAGTAAGTCGGATTGTCCGCAGCCATGTACCAATCAGCAAACCAGTGACAACCACGCAAAAGATTCGGGAGGCCGGCGTTACCGAAAGCGGCATCGCACATATCCTTAACACACGTCTGGTAACATTCCAAGGAGCCTTCGGTGCCACAGTTTGTATTTTTCTGGCATTCGGTCAGGAATCCACCAAAGCCCGCGCCCCAGTTAAAGTCGCTGCCCTTGTTCACCTGAGTAGAGAGTGCGTCAAAGGCGCCCACGCCACCACCCGGAACCATCAAGTCGAACTGGCCTGCCGGAAGATTTGCATTGCCACCCGCCACATCGTGACCAATATTAGAGGCCATCACCACCAAGTGTTTACCCTTAAGTGCCTTATGGGTCGCCTTGGGCGGGTTGTTCTCGAACTCGTCCTTAAAGTGACCGTCGTACTGCAAGTGATAGCACTTGCCGCACTTGCTGTCGCCAGTGCCAGCAACGTATGCATAGGCAAGAGTGTCGTTCACAGCGATCGGCGCCATGTCGGTGCAAGTGAACACTCCCTTTTCCTTTTCGTCGCCGCAAGCACTTCTAGTGCCTTCGTAACCGAACCAAGACTTCGTTACGTTGCCCAAAGTAAAGGTAGGAACTTCAACATCGTGAATGTTGCAGTTACGCGCAGTGGCAAGGTCGGCAAGATACGCCTCATTGGAAGAAGTGTCTGCACGAGTCACATCGTTAGCGCTTTCCCTAAGCCAGGAGCAATGCGGCTTGCAGGCATCCCAGTAACGAGTATTCCAGCCACGCTTCGCCGTAGCGCTAATGTCCTTGGTATATTCGGCCGAAGGCGGACCGTAAGATTCAAGAGTCGGGAATCCACTTGCATCTAGCTGAGGTTCATTACTGCTAGAACTTTCCGCTGCAGAAGAAGTCGGATTAGCGCTAGATGTCGGATTGACAGAAGAGCTCGACTGCGACGGCCCACCATTGCTAGAACTCGTCGCCGAATTAGGCGGAACAACCACAGAGGAACTCGAGTTAGAGGCACTGGATCCCGGCGCCACAGAAGAGCTTGATCCCAAATCGCCACTTCCATCTACACTAGAGCTGCTTACAAACCAATCGACACTCGATGAAGAAGCCGCAACAGACGGAGTAAGCGGAGATGGAGAATCATCAGAGCAGGCATTAAACATTGCACAAGCGCCCGCAGCCAATATAGAACTCAATAAAATTTTTTTCATAATCATCCTTTAAATACCTCGTCTAAAATTAGATTTAATCATTCCCAAAAGGCACAAAAAAAGGTTTTTAAAAGCGTTTTTGTGAGTAGTCCATAAAAAAACGTCCCGGAAATAGCACTTCCGGGGCGTTTTCAATTGCAATTTTGCGATCGTTTAGATTTTCTTCACCACAAACATGTGGCCAGGAGCCTTTGCAGGATCCAGCTTCACGTAGTTCTTGTTTCCACGCCAGACATAGCTTTCATCCGTCACGATATCCTTCAAGAAGAAGAACGAATCGTTTTCCAGCCCAAGCTTTGCCATGTCGAGTTCCACGATACCTTCTTGCACATGATCCATATCCATGTTGCACACGCAAAGAATCACGTCATTGCCAGACTTCTTGGAATAAACCATCAGCTGGTCGTTCTGAGCATAATGGAATTCGAGGTTATCGTATTCCTGCAATGCGGCGTGTTCCTGACGAGCAACGTTCAGACGACGAACAAAGTCTTGAATACCCGGGCCAGACCAGTTGTGAACTTTGTACTGATACTTTTCGCTATCGGCAAGTTCTTCCTTGATGGGGCTTGGGATGTTTTCGCAGAGTTCGTATCCGTTGTACATACCCGTGAGGCTCGAAAGCGTTGCCGCCAGGAAGTAACGTTGTTTGAACGCATTTGCACCTTTGTATGCAAGATACTTCGGGAAAATATCCGGCGTCGTCGGAAAGAAGATACCGCGCATGTATTCCTTAGCGTTGGACTGCGTGAGTTCCTTCAGATACTGTTCGAATTCCCACTTGGCAGAGCGCCATGCGAAATACGTGTAGCTCATGTCAAAGCCGGACTTTGCCAAGCGATGCATCATCTTCGGGCGGGTGAACGCTTCAGCGAGGAACACAAGTTCCGGGCGCTTTTCCTTAACATCTGCAATCAACCATTCCCAGAACGGGAACGGCTTGGTATGCGGATTGTCGATACGGAAAATTTCAATTCCCTTGTCCGCCCAGAACAAAATAATGTTCTCGATTTCCTTCCAGAGTTCCTTGTAGTTCTCGTTGTAGTAATCGAACGGATAAATGTCCTCGTACTTCTTAGGCGGGTTTTCAGCGAACTTGATGCTGCCATCCGGTTCGTGATAGAACCATTCCGGGTGAGACTTCACATACGGATGGTCCGGGCTGCAGTTGAGCGCGATATCGAGCGCAAGGCGAAGTCCCTTGGCACGAGCGGCTTTTGCAAAATGTTCAAAATCCTTCATGGTCCCGAGTTCCGGGTCCACGTCATAATGACCGCCGTTCTTGTTACCGACAGCGTACGGGCATCCCGGTTCGAGCGGATTGCCCTTTTTGTCGACCTTGGCGTGGAGCGCGTTGTTTGCGCCCTTGCGGTTGGTGACGCCAATCGGGTGAATCGGAACAAGATAAACCGTATCGAAACCAAGACCCGCAATGTAGTCGAGTTGCTTTTCGCAATCCTTCCAAGTCGCAGACTTCTTCGGGTCCGTGCCCTGGCTCTTCGGCCACATTTCATACCACGTACCCACGCGGCTGTAGGTCGGGTCCACGCGGAGTTTCATCACCGGACTTTCTGTCGGAACATCCTTCGGTTCCTTGGTCCAAGCGCAAATCTTATATTCGTAATAGCCGATATTTCCGACCGTGAACGTACCTTCCCAAAGGTCGTTATCAACAAAATGCATCGGAGCCTGTTCCCATTTTTTCTTGGAAACATGACGGTAAAAAATTGCAGCATCGTACTTTTCGTGACTGTGGCGGAAAATGTCGGCCTGCAAAGTCACGGTATCACCGGGTTCACGCTTGAGCATGAAGCGACCGCCCTCGATGTTCGGGCGGATATTTTCAATAACGAGATTTTCTTTTAGAGTTGGAATAGTTGCCATAATGACTAGAATTTAGCAAACTACTTAATTCTAATCAACTGCACATCCTTGATCCAAATCGTTCTTTCGACCTTGCCCAGATTCAAATCTAGACGGGCATACGGATCTGTTTCCGCAGGAGAAAATTCTATTTCAAATGACTTGCCCGAAGTCGAAACCTTGACGTGTTCCTGGAACCCATTCGTTTCACCATTGTAAATGGAATTACCCAAGCGAGCCGTCATCTCGCCTTCGACATCAGACCAAATGGTGAATATAAATTTGTACGTAGCACCAGCCACCACGGGAATGTTTTCGTGCAGCAGTTGCACGCTGTACGAGAAGTTTCCACCTTTAGTGACGTGCACACGCATGACGTTAGAGTTCTTTTCTTTTACGATAGAGGTATCGGCAACGCCATTGAATTGCGTATGGAAAACCCAGTCATTACCACCCTCTTTAAAGTCACCATTTGTAACAAAGTTCTTGTTCAAGGGCTCAACAATTTCCGCCCAGATATCATCTACAAAGCCGTCATATTCAGCACCATTAGCCGCCGTGTACTTGAAGCGCAGGCATTGGAAACTCGGCAAGAAACGATCATTCAGAGCATTCCAGAGTTTTTCATTTTCCGTCTTGCTAAAATGAATAACTCCATCCTCACCAATCTTTGCAGAAGCAAAATCAAGACCATCAACAAAGCGGTGTACGCGGAAAGCAACAGACAAATTCACTGCAGAATCTTGAATATCAATTTGCGCCTGGTTATACAGCAATTCAAACAACTGGATGTTGTTCATCTCGTAGACAAACGGAATTTCCTTGCCACCCTGGCGGATTCGCCCGTAAATGGAATTGACACCACTTTTTTTGCCCACTTGGAAGCTGACTCCAATTTCTTTCAGGAGCCCACCGTTCTTCAAATTGATATTGTAGAAAGCGTCCTTGACATAAGCTCCATCCGTAAACGAAATGGGGAGCACCGCAGCCGGGTCATCTTCGTACGGCCAAATTTGTTGCCCCTTATCCACATCGACAGACGTGCCCTTGTCATAGAACGTACAATAAGACTTCACTTCGCTCAAGGTCAAATCGAACGTATCGATAACGACCTTTTCATCTTCGGCAGCGACCTTGGAAAGCACCACCGGCTTCGCATCCGAATAGTCAATCGAGAATTCGGCGGTAAGTCCGATATTGCTGATTTCAGGATTCCCAATTTCAATACCGGCTGTAGTGTCGGATTCAGAACACCCAGCAAAACACAGTGCCATAAGCACAGAACCGATTATTGAAATCAAAGAACGCATCATACTCCTCGTGTTAGAGGGTACAGTTGAATGTTGATTTGCACAACTTCCTCTGCTTCACCCGCTTTAGCAGAGAAATCTAGTAGTTCTTTGCGCATCAATTGCAAATGTTTTTTCAAATTGGGGAAATCTTCGCGTTTTATGCTAAAAGTCAGGGCAGAAACGTCCCTTTGCGGGCCCGGAAGCGCTGAAAGCATGTCCGCCGAGAGCTTCAACATCTGGAGATGGTACATCTTGACCATCATGTCCTGAACTTCGTCGTCTGTAGTAATCAACGGGTCGCGCTGGCGGAAACCATTGGCAGTCTTCACCAAAAGACCAACCTCCACCAGCAACTTGAGCGATTCGGTCACCTGGGCAGGCGTAATAAGGCCACCGAGGCGTTTAGAAATCCAGTCGGGAATCGGGCGAAAATCCTTGAGCGCCACCATTTCAAGAATTGCGGAGTGGTGCCATTCGCGGAAAATACGGAACTGCGCCTTGTCCATCTTGTGCAGCTTGGAACGCGGGCTCGCTTTCAGAAGTTGAGCGTAATAGACCTGCTTATCCGCATCCGTCTGAGCCTGGTTGAAGAAAACGAGACTTTCAAAATATGCGGCACGCTGGCCATCCAAGCCGAGGCCGTGGATGAGCTTTACCACCGTGTTCTTTGTAATGTTTCGCTTTCCGTCAATGGTGAGCTTGAGATGGGCATGGCTCGAAAGCCCGGCCTTCTCCGCGAAGAAACGGAGGCTGAACGCCGGAACCGTCTTCTTCTTGTACTCATAGTAGTCCCGCAAATACACACGGTAGTTCGTGTATTGCAGAACATCAGGTTCAACTATGTGATTTTCTCCTGTTTCCATATTCTAAAAAATAGAAGTGTTTCGAACGAAAATCAAAGAATAAAAACTCATTCTCGTTTACTGAGGTAACCAATGGGGGAAGAGTCCCCCTGATTTCAGCCTTGCCCTTGTGTCACCCTGAGCGAAGTGCAAAGCACGAAGTCGAACGGGTCTAGGGCAAGTCTTCCATCACCCCTTCGCCTAAGGGCTCCCGCCCCTAAAACCCCGAACGCAAACGCTTTAGCAGAAATCTTTCGCAAGAAGCGAAAAACGCAAATGATCCTCGAAATGCCCGTGGATTCGTTCGTATTCGCGGCAGAGACCTTCCTCTTGAAAACCTGCTCGGCGGGCAACCGCAGCACTCTTCGGATTACGGACCGAAGATGTCAGTTCGAGACGATTCAGCCCCATCGCAAAAGCTTCACTCGATGCCAAAATCAAAGTTTCGGTCGCAAGGCCGCGACCACAAAATTTTTGACCGAGCCAGTAACTTACAGTGGCCGAGCGATTTTTCCACTGCACCCAGCCAAGCATAATGCAACCTGCGATTTTTCCACGCGAATCATTCGAACCCGCACCCTCAGGAATCTTTTCGAAAATACCCCAGCAGGCGCCATTCGCCATCTGCGCCTGCATGTCCCAGGCATCGATTTTCGCAGAAACATCTTCGGGAGTGCGACATTCCTCTGCAGGCCACGGCAAGTGCTCCGACAAGAACTCGCGAGATTCGTCAATAAGTTCGAACAGCGGCTGCACGTCTGCTTCGCCAAGCGGTCGCAACACAACACGTTCGCCTTCAACTTCTTGCAACGAAAATTCGTAAGGTTCGTCGTCTAAAAAATCGCTCATTATGACCTTTTGCAAAAAACAATCATCCCTAAGAGTACATAATTACAACGTCATTCCGAGCCATTCATGGCGAAGAATCCAGTTATATCGAGAAATTATGGATGGGGTTCCGTGTATGGCGACCCCGCAACGGAGTGCGGGGTGACAGCAGAAAAAACGAAAAACCCGATAGCGAACTATCGGGTTTTTCAGTGCGGATGAAAGGACTTGAACCTTCATGCCCTCGCGAGCACTAGAACCTGAATCTAGCGTGTCTACCAATTCCACCACATCCGCGTGGTGCACCAAATTTTGAAAAAAAACACCCTTTTGTCAAGGGGCGGGGCCATTATCCGCGCCTTTTCTTTCGCATTATCTACGGAATGGCTTCGCGGATCCAATCCATGCGCTTGTCTTTCCAATACGACCAGTCATGCTCGCCCTCCTGGTCGAACCGGAGTTCGCAGTCCACCTGGACTGCCTTGCAGAATTCTTCTATCCACGAAACCGATTCATTTGACGGATAAAGCCTATCCTTACCGCCCTGCAAAAAGCGGAAGCGTCCCGAATTCATCCGATGTTCGTTTACGCGAGCAACAGCCGAAGCCTCCCCCAGCATCTTGCCGAACGAACTCATCAGCAGACGATTTTCCACACGGCGCTTTCCCTGTATGGAATAGAAAAGCACACCTAATGCACCGTCCGAAACACCCACCAGCGAAACGCTCTCCACCGGCGCTTTTCTGCGGGCGGCAATAGAATCGAGTGCAGCATCCACCACATCAATCATGCTCTGCGTGACCCAATGTTTTTCACGACAGGCAGACACGCTTACCACAATTTTTTCTGGATATAGATTTGCAAAATCATTACCGGCCACAAGGCCTTTCTCACAATTCGAGCTTCCCATGCCACCATGGAACCATACAACCACAGACGACTTGGCCGCATTCGCGCGTTTTTTCACTTGCGAAGCATTTTTGTGGGCAGTCTTCGATTTCGCTTTAACAGCATTCGGCCACCAGATTCCCGTTGGACTTTGAACGCCCGATGCACCCACCGGAACCAAAAGAGTATCCGGCGCATTAGAGGCAAGTGCATTAGGTGCAGCAAAAGCCTGCGCACCAACAAGCATCAACGTGAACAACACCGGAAGAGCTAAACTTAAATGCATCATTCCACGTCGCTAGACTGTTCCTGTTCCACAACTTGGCGCGGCTTGTACACAATTCCAACGACAACGAGCACAAGGCCAAACATAAACATCAAACCGACAAGTCCAACACCCATAAAGCACCAATAAAAATGATAGCCGTCCATCAAGAATTCCCAGCTAAGTTCTCCTTCAGTCGATATCATGGACTTGACGATATACTTGTCACCCACTTTTACAGCGCGGACTTCCATAGGAACATCGCTTGCGTTCATCGCAGAGAAATCGTACCACTCCGCCATCTCGTCCAAGATTTCATCGTTTACATAAAGAACGAACGTACACTTTGTATCGCCGTTAAGCTGGAAAAAGATTTTATCGAAAAACGGGATATTCGAGCCACCGAACAAGCTCGGCACCGCCGCATAGCTCACCTTACCATAAAAGACATGCTCTGCAAGGAATCCCAGTTCTTCGGACATTCCGTATTCATACGAGCCGTCCGTCATTTCATAAGCAGAAAATTCTTTTGTAATTGTTCTTGCAAGCGGGTAAATGTACCAAGAAATCCAACTAGCCAGAAAAATAAACAACAACCCAAAATTAATAAAGGCTACTTTACGGACACGGAAAAAAGACATTTCAATTCCTTACTGTTTAGACTTGAATATGAAGAAGAATGTTGCAAGCAAAAGAACTAGCGACAAGAAGTAGAACGCAAGCGGAATCTTTCCCGAAAGCGAAATTTCTTTCACGTTTTCCATTTGAAAAAAGTGGAGCAATTCGTCACTTGCACTGAGCGTTTTTTCGTTATCGAACTGGTTCCAGGCACTATACAAATCGATATTTTTTTGGAGCAGCAATTCTACACGCCTATTTATCGACGCAGGCAATTCCAACTGGCCTTCGGGCAACACGGCATACCCCGCCCTCGCAGAGTCAAGTTTACGCATAAGCGGCAAATCAACGCCCGCCGAATTCATTTCTATCAGGCGGTAAACTTTTTCTAGTTCATCGAACCAGGCAGAACGTTCCGAAAGGTAGCGACGCAAACAAGAAACTTTCGCAAGCACACTCGACTTAAAATTGTCAACCGATGCCTTTGACGGAGCAGAAAAACCATTCTGTTCAAGTTTCCGGATTCCGCCCTCAAACGAGAGAGCCACCTCGCGAAGCGTCATTATCTGCGCAAGGACCACCGCAGAATCGACCCCGTAACCGCTCCGGACATGTTCCATGGAGCGCATCAGGCTCGCATCGGCAAACTGATAATCGCAAAGCGACTTGACATACTGGGAATAAACGGCAACCTGCGGTTTCTGCGAAACATAGAATAACGCCGTGAGGCAAATCGTAAGCACAACGACAAGCCAAATCCAGGGTGTTTGGATTTTCATGTGCAAAGTTTCTGCAATTATTTTTTTTGTTTGCTCGTTCACATCTAGAAATTACTTTTTTTCTACTTTACGAACAATGAAGCTCCGTCAATTAATCGCATTTTCTGCACTTTTATGCTATTTCGCCGGCTGTACAGTCGAGCGGGCTGAAGAACAAATACTCGCAAGACACGTAAACGGTGTCAAAAAGACCTCCATTTGGGTTTACCCGGACGGAACAGTCCTTAAACGCAACGAATGGTACAACGACGGCATCAAGGAATTCGAAATTCCATACAAGGATGGCGTACCGCACGGCGAATTCAAGCGCTGGACGGGTTTTGGCGATATTGCCATGACCGGCAACTACAACAAAGGGCAGCAAGACGGCAAGTGGACCGTTTACTACCAGAACAAGAAAGTCGAAGCAGTCCAGTATTACAAGGAAGACCACCCCGTAGGCGACTGGGAAGGCTATCACCACAATGGTGTAAAGGCTTTTGAAGAACATTACGACGACAAAGGCAACCCCACTGGAGTATGGAAAAAGTGGCACGACAACGGAATCCTCGCCGAAGAAAACAGCAACTGTTACGATGCGAAGAGAAACTTTATTCATGACGGGGAAAACGAACCGAATCCGGGATACATCAAACGCTATGGTCGTGACTGCAGAATTGTGGAATACTACGAATGCGAAGGCGAAGAGAAATCAGGCATTTACAAGCGGTATTACGAATCGTATGGAGAACCCGATTCCACTGGCGAAAGTTGCAACAAAGCCCAAATCAAGGAAGAAGGATTCGCAGACAGCGACATCCTTTTCGACCCGCACACAACCTACAGGGCAGACGGTTCCCTCATCAAAAAAATCAAGTCGGATTATTTCAAGGGGCGTGAAAAAATACAGTGGTTCGACGAAAACAACAACGTTGTACGGGAAAGCAATTTTATTACGGAAGAAACAGACGGACCTGTAGAAAGCTCCGGCATTTCCTACGGAACTTGTGCCAACTCTTCCACGCTGTTCTGCGCCGAGACTTCGTTTGTCCGTTCTTCTTGGCCCAGCGGGACACTCGACACTTGCACCTTAAGCTACAAGGATGCGTTCAAACAAAGCATCGGCAAGTTTCCGGTATCGTTACGCTACATCAAGGCAGGACACGTTCTTTTGTACGAAGAATTCTGGGCGTACGACGATCCACCGACAAGCTATGGAGATCCAGCTCTTCGCATAAGCCGCAGTTTCTATCCCGACAGCTTGGGCGGTAAAATGGCAAGCGAAGGCTTTTGGCAAAGATCTCCTGACGGCAAATCCAAACGCCACGGCATCTGGCGCAACTGGTACCCGAGCGGAATTCTTCGCGACAGCCTCACTTATGTAAACGGGGAGCGCGTCGGCGAGCAGTTCAGCTACGACAGCACCGGAAAGCTCACAATACATAAAACAGAGAATGGTAAAAACCGCCCTGTCATCATGCATTTGCTAGGAAATTAGAAACTTAAATAGATTGCCGCGCTTCGCTCGCAATGACGTTTTTCTAAGATCTAAGTTTTAAATTCTCATCTTATAACGCTCGAGACTTCTATGGACTGCGTGGAGCCTTTGAAATTCCAGGAGACTTTGACTTTCACCTGTTTTGCATAAACATGTGACGTCGTTTCGAACGGAGACACATTTTGCGATGCGTTATTTGACGTTGCCGAAACAGTCACTTGCGAGGAATACGTCACTGTAGCAGAATCGCGAAGGCCTCGGGCCCACTTGCGGTCAATGGTATGGACATCAAAAGTCGTATCGTCCAGCGCTTTCGACGGGATAGATTCCATGCCTACAGATTTTAAAGAATCCAAAACTTGCTGGGCAACTTCAACAGCGCCATCGCGGCCGCGAATACGCAACAAAACATCACGGTTTCCACCGCGAAAGTCCTGTATTGCCATATACAATCCAACGACCGCAACAGCGACCAGGATTGCAGCAATACCGAAGCTTTTCTTATGTTTGAAGAGTTTCGCCATAGTCAACCTACAATTTCATCCAAACGCCACCCGTTCTCCACCAAGGAACGATCACATTGTTGTTTTTTTCTTTTTGGGCACGAGCAAAAACCAAGTCATCCCCATACTGCATGCACAAATAGCCTTCCGTGGGAGCCGCCGAAATGCCCATACGCGGTACAAACATCGCGCCATCACCCCAATTGGTTCCAAATTCATCCAAGTCTATTGCATCATTGTCGCAACTAAATCTTGCCGGCGATTCGAGATTATACACATCGTACAATGCAGGTGGACGATCGACATTACAAGAGCCATCAATAGGTTCAAAAACTTGAAGTTCCTGTTCAGTACTGTTAGACACTTTCACGCAAAGGCGCTTTGACATACGGCTTGATTCGTTAGCAACACGTTCCAAGAACGCCGTCACATTCACGGCGTTATCCTTCATACGGCTATTAATCACGGCACCTCTCAAGCCCGCAACTCCCATTGTAGTCAAAATACCCATTATTGCCACAACGACAACAACTTCTACTAGGGTAAAGCCGCTCTTTTTAGAACTGTGATTCAACATACAAAAATCTCCACGGTGGACCGCTCAAAAAGTTAACAATAAAAGTATTCTTTTTTTCGCCTTGGTCCAATTTATAATATACATTAACGCGCTCGCAAAAGTAAACATTTGTAAACAGAAAATATTTTTTCCGTAAAAATGTGATAAAATCCATGTTAATTTGTGTAATCATGTAAATAAACCTACTCAAATTTGCTATATTCTGCACGCACAACCTGCCCAGGTGGTGGAATGGTAGACACTGGGGACTTAAAATCCCTTGGGGGCAACTCCGTGCGGGTTCAAGTCCCGCCCCGGGCATTGTTTTTGTGCTTCACTTCGCAGAAGGGAGGTAGATCATGATTGAATTCTATCCAAACAGCATATATTATCCGCGCGAAGCGGTCGATGAAAAGCTTGCCAAAGGCGAGCTCGAAAAGACCAAAAAGTACTTGATCGGCTGGACTGAACGCCACCGCGACGAAATTTGGGAATGTGCCCGCGAAGATGCCGAACAGCCTTCTGACGAAATCCTCCTCGACAACCTCCGAGCCCTCCTTCTTTGCAAGGGTTCCCTGCAACCGGCCGCCGAAATGGGCGCCATGATTCGCGAAATCACGAAGGAAGTCTGGTACCAGAACGAAAACGGTCCGAAAGACCCGGACATGATCGCTGTGGACTGGCAGACGAAGTACTTAACCAAGTGGCGCGAAGCCCGCATGTTCGAAGCTTTTGTGCTCATCGAAAAGAACGCAAAGCAGCTCGTCGATATTCTCAGAGCGTAATAACAATACGGGCCATGGGCGTACCCGCCTACGGCTCACTTTGAGTTACAAGCATTTTCGCCCCGGACTAAAAGTCTGGGGTATTTTTTTGTTCCCAAAAGGCGCGAATAGCGACAAAAAAGGCGGTCGCAACATGCGATACCGCCTCGTAAATGGATAGAAAGACTTATTACAATTCTAGATTATTTAGTCATCCAAAATGATAATTCTCATTCTGTCCGGGTAGCTGGAATCAAGGAGTGCTCCCTGCACACGGATGGGAAACACCTTCATTTCAGGCCGTTTATATTTTCTCTTTTTCAATTCTAATTTCGTCATTTTTCAACCGCTTTATTTCACAAACTTCTTTCCGTAGTAAGCTCCACGAGCCTTCTTTCCGTTGCCCACGATACGGCCCTTAAGGTCGTAAGTATGCGGCATAAAGTTCACACGGTACGGAGTCGTGCGGACATTGTGCTGCCCGATAACGGTCGTATGCTCTTCTTCGGTTTCTTCATCGTCGATAATCACGATGCGCATAGACGCCGGGAGTTCGTCAATAGAGCTTGTCGTAGCCGTCTTGGCGATGGCACCGTTAGCACGGACAGCCGAAGCGGAAGGTTTCTTGACAAGGTAAGCACGCATCGGGTTAACCCATGCTCCTGCGGCAGCCCTGACAAAATCACCCACTTCTACGCCGGCTTTTTTGTCTGCGTTGCCGGCAAATCCGTAAATGCTACCCAGTTCAGGATTGCCTTCTTCCCATTTCTTATAAGTCAAGCTTCCGCGGAATTCCCATTCCGAAGACTTGTTCGTACCATTGTCAACTGCATCCCTCGTGACTTCGAGCGTCACAGAGCCTTTGATATCGAACTTATCGCCATCCATCAAAACGATATACGGCGTGTAAGCGTTCAATGTCACATGTTCAGACGATGTGTTTTCCCAGACGACATGCATGCCGACAGCCTTTTGACCGTCTTCCACCACAATTTTGCTGAATGCAAGGACTTGCTTTAGACCCTTGATTTGGCTCGTGCTTACGCTGAACGGCAAGACGATGGTAGAACGAGATTCTTTCGTAAAGCTACGTTCGAACTTAACCGAATCGACCGTAATTTCTTCGTCAATATTCACAGTTCCGTCTTCACCATAATTAGCATCGATGGCTGCAATCGAATGTCCATCCTCATCCTTGAAAATTCCGACTGAGGCGAAATCTGCAGTCCTTTCGAGGATAGCAAAGTGCTTTTCAATATCACCCCTATAATTACCCATGCCGGTGATTTTCACATAAGGCGCGGTCGAAGATTTTTCCACATTTTCAAAACATTCCACGGTGTAGTCCGTCTTGACTTTAAGCGTCTTTTTGCCATCCTTCACGACAACATCGGGGCAAACAGGATTACCCGTGTAAGCCTGAATAGCAATGTCATCGACAACGATATCCTCACTGGTAATCCACTTTAGAGGGGTAAGCATCTTGCCACTGAGTGAAGATCCATAAAAATTAATGGGTACAGGCTCATCATAAATATTGCCATCTTCATCCTTAAAAGCTTTACCTTTGGCAATATCAATGGCCATGGAGGGGCTAGAAGCTGCTATACGGAGTTCCTCTGCGGTAATATGATCATCGGTGGAATTCCAACCTAAAGTGACTGACCATCCTTCCATTAGTGATGCATCTACGGAGCCTCCATTTACCACTAAATCATAAGCATAGATTCGACCTACGTTTATATTACCGCCATTGATTGTAGCCCCATCACCATCTGCTACAATTTCATCAAAAGTGAAATTACCACCATAGATGCACAAATTCTCATAAATCCCAAGTTTTTTTGCATTGAACGAACCCGTGCCACGCGATTGCGTATGAATATAAAGAGCATCGAAATACATGTTTTGCGCTTCAACATTGAGTTTGGCGCCGTCAGCAAGGATAAGGTGAACATCATCACTGAATGAGAGAGTCTTTAAAGCTTCACTTGAGAAGGTCACTTCGCCTTGCACAACATACCATCCACCGGTAAATCTTAAATAATGATTTTCATCAGGTTCACCGATATCGCTTGTAAGCAAGAAATATTCAGTCACTTTCTGCGTCTTGCCATCTTCATCGACATATTCAACAGGCTTCATATCATCCCATATTGCATAGGCTGTTGTATGGCCAGAAATAGGAGCGGACCAGTCAAATACCTTGGAGCCTTCTTTCGTAGCAGCCCATCCAACGAATGTTGTACCTACACGGGTCGGATCTTCGGGCTTTGTAACGTGCGCTTCGCCATTTTCGTCAAAGGATGCAATAGTCTCTTTGGGCTGGAGGCCATCCTGATTATCAATGTACACGATATAGCATGGCACTATAGGTTTATCCTTAAAGGCGTTGTCAAATTCATAACGATGACAAATTTTGCCATTTTCTTCCTTAAAGGTCTTGCCATCTGCAATAGAAAAACGATCCGCAGAACCTAAGGTATAACGGTCTTTTGCACTGCGCCAATCCAAGATAACATCATAAACCTTGAGTGTATATTCAGGTTCTTCTGCATCGGTATTAGAGGAAATATTCACGATACCGCTGTTAATATAAATTCTTCCGGGATAATATTCGGTTTTTACAGCAGGGCGACCAGCTGCATGGCCATTTCTTACGGTTACGATTCCACCGTTAAAGGTCACTTCTTTATGGGCGAGAATTGTACTGTTTGTTTCTGACGAATCATAGGCCGTTAGCTTACCCGTGCCAAGCGTCTGAGCATAAAACGTCAAGTTCCCTGAAGATTGGATTACGGTCTTATCATATGCAATGGCTTTCAGTTCTGCGCCATCCGCAAGGATGATATGCGCATCCCCATTGAACGAGAGCGTGTAATCCTCAACATAAACGTCTACGCTATCGTAGAAAGTATTATGCACCACATACCAAGCGCCCGGGAGGTTGACGACGCCTTCTTCTTCGTTGGCTTTGATAAGGTCGCTTGTGAGCACGGTATAACTATTTAGAGATTGAGATTGACCATTTTCGTCAATATATTC
The DNA here is from genome assembly GCF_900142485.1 of Fibrobacter sp. UWB12. Classification (NCBI taxonomy): domain Bacteria; kingdom Pseudomonadati; phylum Fibrobacterota; class Fibrobacteria; order Fibrobacterales; family Fibrobacteraceae; genus Fibrobacter; species Fibrobacter sp. UWB12. The sequence continues at coordinate 15,708 of NZ_FRAZ01000006.1, forward strand.
AAGCCTGTCTTTGTTCCATTGGGCAAAGAGGGTCATATTTTCAGTGACAGGGATATTGAAAAAATATCCCCTTGTGCCATCTTCAGTGGTGGACCAGCGATAAAACTTGGATCCGTTGCGGGTTGGAGCCGGCGGCTCAGCAATGTTGGCATAGCCTTGTTCGTTGAAGGTCGCTGCAGCAACCACAGGTTCCGTGCCGTTCAGCGCTTGGAATGTAACCGCATAGCACGGCTTAAGTGTCTTGCCGTTAAGCGAGCTTAAATATTCATCTTTTTCCCATAGCGCATCATATACGGTTTCCGTCGAATAGACTTTACCGGTATAGGCTTTGCCGTCTTCATCTCCAAAGGCTTTGCCTTCGGCTATTTGAACAAAACTCCCCGGTTGATGACCACCAGCCACGATAAACATTCCAACTTTGATGGAATCAGTTTTTTTACGCCAATCCAAAGTGATTGAACCAGACTCAACTCTACCAACATTGTAAGAACCACCGTTAAATATAACACGACCTTTACTAGCAAACAATTGACCACCTACTTTCACGGAAATTCCGTTTATAATAAGATCTTTATTCCTTCCTGCACCTATATCACCTTGTACGTATTCATAGCTACCCTTCTGACTATAAACATTCAATTTTCCAGAGCCATTCTTCTGACCATAAATATTCAAGTTTCCTTGGCTTTTTATACCGAAGAGAATATCCTTTTCATACTCCACAACGTTAAATTCGGCATTATCCGCAATGATAAGGTTAACATCCTCGTCCCCAAAGTCAATTTGGCCCTCAAAAGTTACACGATCGCTCACTACATACCAGCCACCCGGCAATTTCGTTGACTCCTTAATGTTCGGTAAAAGTGTATCGAGGATGACATAATCCTCAACACTTCGCTCGACTCCGTTTTCGTCCATGTAGAAGAAAGGAGTCTTTGCGGGCACAAGTGTTTTGTCTAGGATGCTATAAATATTGTCAACAGATAATTGGCCGCTGTAAAATTTGCCGTTTTCATCCTTGACGTATAAATCATTCTTTATGGTGAAGGTGTTTGCATGAATTACATTGCGCACTCTAAAAGAATCTGTGGGATTTTTCCAACCAAGCGTAATCGATGTTGCGTCAAGTTCTTCTACATCGACATTACCACCATGAAATTCAAAATTTTGAACATCTATGCGTACATTATCTTTATGACTATCGTTTTTAGGATTATTATAATCCGTTGTGACGTGACCGCCATAAATAGCTATAGAGACATTAGATGCTGTAGTAGGGTCAATACCATTTTTGACATTTAATACACCCGTACCTAAAATGGGTTTATAGTAGCTAGTTGATCCTACGAAAATGGATATAGAAGGAACATCTGAAAGTCCTAAATCTTTTTTATAATATAATTTGTTGCAGTTTAAATAAGCTCCATCCATTAAAATAATCTTGATACTACCCTCGAACCCGATATTCTTATCACCCAGATCTACGGTGTCATATACCACATAAATACCGTTATTCTGCATAAGCGTCATATGGTCAATGTCTTTTGAGAGATAATTAAAAAGAGATACGGGCTCCCTTTCTCCGTTTTCGTCAATATAAAAGATATATCCCCACGAGGTTGCCGCCATAAGCAGGGTAAAGATGAGCACAAGCCCCAAACGGAGCGAACGGAATGGATGTAATAGATAACTGGTCATAGTATTTTGTACCGTTTTTGTTGAATAAATTTTTACAAAGTACAATGCTAAAAAAATTACGGAACCAGTCCAATAGCCCAAACGGGTTATATTTTCGTAGTACTTTTATAAGAAAGCATTAGTTTGCGTGGAAACGGATAGGAATCCAGATTTCGAGTTTGCCCTGCTTACTCGGCGGAAGGCGCCAGAAATATTCGACATGCTTTAGGAGCTTCACTTTAAACACATCGTTATCGGAACTCGTAAACATGATTTGCGGATCCATAAAGCGTCCAAGGCTATCGAGCGTGAGGTGCAACCCGAGGAATACATCATCATCGGATTTGATGAACCTTCCACCTTTGCGAGCCACACGTATTTTCTTGAAATATTCCGAAGATAGGTAATGCAGGCCAGCAGCACGCCCTTCCAAGAACAAGGCAAGTTTGTTCAAGTCACGCCCTGCCGAATTTTCTATCACATAAATTTCGTCAATAGAAGGCATTTCAACGCGCCCCACAAACGCATCTTCGACGACTTCCTCTTCTTCTTCGGCATCTACGATAGGTTCGTACTGAGGGATGCTGTAAACAAAATACAGCACTGCAACAAAGACGAGCAAAAAGGCAAGCAACGGAGCGTTACGTTTCAGCATATTCCTACTCTATGGACTTGATGCAAAGTTGCACCGTCTTACTGTTGTTGTAATAATTCCAAATAGGCTCAAACACAACCGTTATCGGTCGAGAACGCCCAAGCAAAGCCTTGCTCTTGCGGAGTCCAAAAGCAATTGCCGGGAACACCGCACTCCCCGCCTGCGAAATTTCCATCTGCAAATGCCCTCCGCGGAGTTCACGCACACGATGTACGGTAACGCCTTCGGCACGGAATGCAGGGTATGGGAAGTTTCCGCCAAACGGTTCTAGCAAATCAATATATTCAAGAATCGAACGTTCACGAATCGGGTAACGCCCTGTCGGCACACGCGTTTCTACAGTCAGTTCACGGAGTGCAATCTTGATATCGAACGGGTACGATTCGTCGGTATTGACGATTTCTCCTGTGTAACCCTGCTCTTTTGCTGACTGCAACAGGCGCCCACGCAATTTTTCAATTTTCCCGGCTTCGAGCGAAAAGCCCGCGGCATTCGCATGCCCGCCCCAGCGGTCAAAAAGCTCGCGACTTTCGAATAGCGCCTTGTGCCAGTTGAATCCAGGAACGGCACGAGCGCTCGCATGCGCCATGCCATCGATAATCGAAAGCACCGCTGAGGGCCTGTGGAATTCCTGAGCAAGTTTTGCAGCCACAATGCCAATCACGCCCACATGCCAGTTTTCACCTGCAACAACAATCACGGTCGGGATGGTTTCGCCATAAAGAGCCTTGACTTGTTCCATCGCCATTTCGGTGATTTCGGCCTCTTTGTCCTTACGACGCTTATTCCATTCCTTCAGTTCCGCAAGGAGCTGCGAAGCCTCGCTCTTGTTTTCGCACAAAAGAAGTTTAAGGGCCGGGTCCGGGCGTTCCATACGTCCCGGGGCATTCAAAAGCGGAGCCAATTTGTACATCACGTCAATGCCACCCACACAGCTATGGGGTTTCATGAGAGACGAGTACATTTCTTGCACTCCAGGCCAGCGGCTATTCTTTAAATATTCAAGCCCAGACCGCGTAAAATAGCGGTTTTCAGGCGTCATCTGCACAAGGTCCGCAAGTGTACCAAGTGCCACCAAGTCCAAGTATTCCACCGGATTCGGGAGCCCAAGGCGGCTGTACAAGGCACAAATAAATTTATACGAAACACCGACACCGCAAAGTTCCGGGTTCGGGTAATCGTCGCCTTCCTGGTGCGGGTCCAAAAGCACATCGCTTACCGGAAGTCCATCGCCCGAAGGCTGGTGGTGGTCCATCACAAGGACTGCCATACCTAGCTCTTTGGCATGAGCGATTTCCAAATTCGCAGTAATGCCCGTATCCACTGTAATCAAGCTGCGGGCACCCGCCTCGTACATTTCATCAACGGCAGAAACCGAGAGTCCGTAGCCATCGCCAAAGCGGTTCGGCAGTCTCCATTCCGATTCAATGCCGACCGTCTTTAGGCAGCGCGTCAAAAGCGTTACCGAGGTCATGCCATCCAAATCGTAGTCGCCAAAAATGAACACACGTTCGCCACGTTCGCGAACGCCCAAAATCCATTCCACCGCCTTGTCCATCCCCATCATGAGGAACGGATCGTGCACATCGTTTTCGCTGCAGCAAAGCATGTGGTAAGCATCGGACACCGTCCTTATACCACGCGATACAAGGAATCGCGCAACTGCATGCGGGATTTTCAACGTGGAGGACAATGTGGAGGCGACAAGATCTTCCATTACTTGTAGCCTTCAAAAAGTTTCATCGCGAGGTTCTGGAGGCACATCACGGCCGCCATTCGCCTTGAGGCGATTCTCGACATGGTCTCCTGAACACACACGAGCGCAAGTTCCAAGGCCGAAGCCCCCACCTGCGGGAAGCGTTCAAGATTCACGCGACCAGTAGCATCCGGAATACGGAGCGGAGCGCCCGATTGTTTACGCAGCAAATCCGAAATCAAGAACGAAAGGACTTCCAAGAATCGGTTCACGACAGCCGGGTCTTCAAGCTCGGCATCTTCGAGTTCAAAGAACAAGTCCGTGTAATCCTGCGAAAGCGACTTTTCAATAAAATCAACTGCAAGCGAGCACCAAGCCTTTGCATGCTCGGCGTAGTAAAGCGCCATGCCAGGCGACCCTACGGCAAGCCCGATTACATCGTCGGTCAAAGTCGATTCGTCAAATTCTTCACCGCCCACGCGAACCGCCTCAGCGCGAACTTCTTCGTCGGTAAGGGGTGGCAAGTGGAGCGCCAAGCAGCGCGACCGGATGGTCTGCAAAAGCTTTTCGCGAGAAGATGTCGTTAAAATGAAATACGTGTTCGGCGGAACTTCTTCGAGCGTCTTGAGGAACGCGTTTGCAGCAGAATCGTTCATGCGATCGGCCTCGGCAATAATCACCACGCGCACGCGGTCGCCCTTCATCGCAAAGGAAGCGGTCATCGTACGGATGAGTTCCACCGAAATCACGGCGCCCGCACTGAAAATATCGACACGGTACGGGTTCTTTGCAATTTCTTCGATGTAGGCCTGCTTAAAATCCTGAATGGTCTTTGCGGAACTCCCGGCAGAGACATCGGCCGCATTGCGGGCACTAGCCTCTTTCGCTTCCATCGGCACGACCCAGTTGTCGGTCACGCCGGTATCGGTCGCCATCTTGCAGCCAAAGCAATTGCCGCAGGGGCGAACGCTCGGGTTCGTGCACTGCAATGCCTGGGCAATTTCCATCGCCAAAGCCTTTTTGCCAATCCCCACAGGACCGTCAATCAGAATCGACTGCGGGAAGCGGTTCTCACGCAACGCCGCCATAAGACGAATGCGGATTCGTTCCTGGGAGGCGGGGCCATTCAAGCGATATTCGATCATTTTTGTTTCAACCATTGCAACGGGTCCACGGTTTGCGTCCCTTCGCTTACTTGAAAGTACAATTTAATTCCATTTAACGAAGCAATATCGCCCACTTCTCCAATTTCTTCGCATTTCTTGACACTTTTGCCCTCTTGGACGTGGATTGCTTTCATGTGACCGTACACCGTGTACGTTCCATCTTCGTGTTCAATGATAACTGAAGGTCCGCGACCATCAATTTCGGCAACCATCGCAACAGTTCCCGCTGCGGCAGCACGAATGCGTCCACCCCGTTTACCTCGGATTTCGACACCCAAGTTACGCGTCATGATGTGGAGCACCGGATGTTCCTGTAGGCCATATTCGCTGATAATCGGGCCATCGAGAGGCATGCACTTCGGGCCCTTGAACGGAGAAACCTGAATGGTCTTTTTCGCCGCTTCGGCCTGACGAGCCTTTTCTTCCTCGCGTTTCTTATCCGCTTCGCGCTTTTTCTCGGCCGCCTTTTCCTTTTTCTTGAGGGCAGCAAGGCGGGCCGCCTCGGCTTTTTTCGCTTCTTCGATTTCGCGCTTGCGGCGCTGTTCAAGCTTTTTGAGGAGCGCAAGCATGGTCTTCTGGTTGCGTTCGAATTCCTTGAGCGCCATGCGCTGCACTGCCTTGTCGTGTTTCAGGGAGTTCAGCATGCGCGCCTGACCGTTCATCTGCGCCACAAGACCTCGTTCCTCGACCGCCTTGCGGGAGCGGAGTCTCGAAAGTTCAGCCAAGTGTTTCTCTTGCGCCTGCTGCTTCTGCGTACGTTCGGCAACTAGCTTTCGGAGCGTTTCCACGTCCTCGCGGTCGCGGTTCAGCAAATGGTGCACCCAGTAAACTTCGCGTTCCGGGTTACCGTTCTTGGTCAGAAGATTAAAAAGAATTTCGGCATCATTGCTACGGCCATATACATACAAATTACGGATACGTTTTCGCATGGCCCGCTTACGCGCCTTGATTTTCATGTCAAGCGAATCGATATCCATCACAAGTTGCTTCACGGCCCCTTGCAACATATCTTCATTGCGGGTCAGTTCCGAAAGGTAAGACCTTGTGCGGTTCAGGTTCTGGTCCAAAAGTGAAATCGTGTTCAAGACACCTTTCTCTTCGGTTTCAAGGACGGCAAGTTCCTCACGTTTCTTTGCAAGGTCCACTTCCAGCTTTCTGAGCGCGTTCTTTTGTTCGTCAATCTGCGTATCTGTCCGTTTTAAAGGCGCACCCCAAACAGTAGCGGGCACAAAGGCCATAACGGCAAAGGCTAAAAACACCAACAGAAACAACCGAGATATACGGCGCATTATTCCTGCTCACCTTTCTTTTCGAACAAGAAACTTCGCACCGTGCGGAAACTAAAGTAACCCGCAAGAGCTGTTTCAAGGAGTACCGTAAAGAGTACTACGATTCCAAAATACGAGACTCCGGTTGCCACAATCGGGAACATTTTCACCACGGACTTGATTACAAGCCCAAGCAGCAACACGGCAACGCCGCTCCCGATAAATCCCTGCATCGCCCCTTCCAGTACAAACGGGAATTCAATGAACAAGTAACTGCCGCCGGCATATTTCATGTTCTCGACCAAGAGCTTGCGGGACATGAGCGAAAGACGCACCGAATTGCAAATAATGAGCGAGAGCGTAATGAGCAAAAGGATACTGATGCAAATCGGCCAGAAAATCATCTTGAACTTCCACGATGCTATTCGCGAAGCCCATTTTACCGGAGCCTGCACCTCTTCAAAAACAGTCTCCTCTGCAATTGCATGTCGCACTTCGGAAAGGTCCAGCGGATTACGAGCCTCATCGCTCAGCGATACACGGAAAAATGCTGGAATCGGGTTCCCTTCGACAAGATCCAGCATATCCGATGAAAAATGACGGCGAAAATCCGAAAGCGCAGAATCCGCACTCACAAACGAGACCGACTCTACATGGCGAAAATGCTCAAGCCTCGTCTGGATTGCCGGAATGGAATCCTCGGGAACATTCTCGTTCAAGAACGCTTCAATGACGTACAACGATTTTTCGACAGAGAGAAGCTTAAACGAAACTCCCAACGCCGCAAAAGATGACGCCAACAGAAGCGAGCACAGAAAAATTGTCAAAAGAGACGGGAGAATCACCGTGCGGTGCTGCTTCCATCCTCGAAAAGATTCCGATATTAAGTAACCTAATTGTCCGAACACGTCTGGAATATAATTAAATTTATAGAGGTTCTTTATGGGGCTTTTATGGGAAACATCATATTAAAGATTACCGCACTGGTATGCGCGATGGCCCTTTGGTTCTATGTCATCTCGCTCAAGGACTTCCAACTGACAATGGAAGTTCCGCTTACGTTCGTGAAATTGCCCGAAGCACTCGCGATTGCATCTAAACCGCCTAGCACCGTTTCCGTGATTGTCGAAGGAAAGCCCCTCGACCTCATCCGCCTGCAGTCGCAAAAGCAGGCCGCGATGGTTGTCGACATGCACCTTGCCGAACTCGGCTCCAAGCGCATCCATCTTGATTCCAAGAACTTCGTGGCCCCGAACTTTACAAGCGTCCACTATGTGGAACCCGACAACCAATACCTCTTCATTGACGTTGCCGTCGACACCCGAATCGAACGCAGCATCCCCATCAAGAACAATGTGACATTCAGCGCCGCTCCGGGCTACGTTATCGTTCAGCAACCCAAGCTCATGCAAGAAGACCTCATGGTTTCTGGCGCTAGGAACGCCCTCACGCGCATTATCGACATCCCGACAGATTCCATCTTCAAGGACAGCATCAAGGAAAGCCAGACGTTCTCTGTCCCGCTCGCGACCGATCAGCTTCCGCCGTTTGTAACACCGAGCGATACTGTCGCAAAGATTTTTGTCGATGTTCAAAAAATCAAGTCCAAAGAATTCAAGAACATCCCCATCCACCTTATCGGTTTCTACGACCGCGCTTTGAACACGCTCTCTCCCCAGCAAGCTACAGTTGAAGTCACTGGCGGTGAAAAGGTCATTGAAGCCATCCAGCACAACGATATCGAACTTTTCATCGAATACAATCGTTTCGCCATCGAAGATGCCGACAGCCTTGCACCGACAATCAAGTTGAACCTGCCGCCAGACATCGACCGCAATATGTCCATCAAGGCAGTTCTTGTCAAACCCGACAAGATCAAGCTTATCAAGACAAAAACCGAGGACGAGAACAAAGACGAGGATTATGGAATATGATTTGGCTTGGAATTGAAACCAGCTGCGACGAAACTGCATGTGCCGTTTTGCAAGACGACCCGCTTAAAGTTCTTTCGAACCCTCTCTATAGCCAAATTGATGAACACGCGCTTTACGGAGGAGTTGTCCCCGAAATCGCAGCGCGTGCGCACCTCCAAAAAATCGCCCCCATTGCCGAAGCAGCCGTTAAAGAAGCAGGCATTGAGCTCAAGGATATTGACGCTATCGCCTACACCACGGGTCCAGGCCTCATGGGTCCCCTCCTTGTTGGCGCTAGTTTTGCCAAAGGGCTTGCCCGCGATTTGAACATTCCCGCTTATGGCATGAACCATCTCGAAGGGCATCTCGCTGCAGCCTGGCTTTCTAACCCGGACATCGAACCGCCGTTTTTGACGCTCACCGTCTCGGGTGGCCACACGGAACTTGTGATGGAAGAACCGGGTTTCAAGTACACAAGCATCGGACGTACCCGCGATGACGCCGCCGGCGAAGCATTCGACAAATGCGGAAAGCTCCTCGGACTGAAATACCCGGCAGGTGCCACCATCAGCCGTTTGGGCAAGGACAAGAACCGCAAATTCATCGAATTTCCGCGTGCGCTCCACACCCATGACAACTGCGAATTTTCGTTCAGCGGCCTAAAGACCGCCGTACTCCGTTACACCGAAACGCACGACCCAGAATTTATCCAGCAGAACCTTGGCGATATTTGCGCATCGCTCGAAGATGCCATTGTCGATAGCCTTGTCACAAAGACCATCAACGCGCTCAAGAAAACGAAGATGAAAACTCTCGTGATGGGCGGAGGCGTAAGTGCCAACAGCTGGCTCAGAACACGTCTGCAGGATTACTGCGACAAGAAAGGAATCCGTTTTTGCGTTCCCGACCGCAGCCTGAGTACGGACAACGGAGCGATGATTGCCGCAGCAGCCATCCGCCGCAAGTTGCAAGGCAAGCTCGAGTCCATTGATGTCGTGAAGCCGTGGATGCCGCTCGCACTGTAGGCCATAGGCCGTGGGCGGTAATCCCCTATATAATACAGTTTATCAGGTCCGCGCAAGCGGACTTCTTTATTTTACCCCAAACACAACCTTCTTTTCTTGCCATCCCCCTCACTTATGTTTGTTTTTCGCAACATTTCATTTTATATTATAGATATGGTATTCAAAGTAACACAGAAGGTTCGTGCAGCCATCGGTTCCCGAGTGGCATTTTTGATAATTTGTCTCGTTGCGGCTTCGTGGGCACAAGACTTGAACAAACCTATCAGCGACGCAGATGTTTTCCGCCCCGAAAAGCGCGAAACCAAAGTTCAGATGGTCGATTCAACGAAAACCAACGATGTCAAGTTGAACGTTGATATTTTTGCTGACGGTTTTATCGGTTCGTATTACATCCTTTGGGACAACATTGACTTGTCCGAAGATATCAAAAAGATGATTCAGAGCCGCGACTTTGCACGAGATGAATTCTTTATGCAAAACATCGACCGTGAGCAGTTTGAACAGGAACGCATGTTGCAACTGTTTGAAGACCGCAAGCAGGAGTTCTTCAAGATTTTCCCCGACGAAGCACTCAAGGAACTTCAAGAAAAACAAGCAGACGAATAGAGCGGCATAGCCGCAGTTATGAATGAAGAGTTCAGAATTAGGACTGCAGCAAAAATCGAGAATCGCCGTCCATGTCATGCCCGCCACCAAGCGGGCATCTCTGTATTTGTCATGCCCGACTTGATCGGGCATCTCCTTTTACTAGATTTTCTAACGATCAATGACTAATAACTAACGACTAGCAAATGTTTTCGCAAGAACGTGCATTCACAGATTGGCAGCTTACGGGTTTCGGTAGCGCACCGGCATTTCTTTTCGAGACAATCGAAAGTACGCACAAGCTCATGAAGGCCATGGCGAGCAATGGAGAAATCGCACCCGGGACACTCTTTGTTGCCGATTCTCAAAGCAATGGACATGGACGTCACGAACGAACCTGGGACTCCCCCGCCGGAAAAAACCTTTACTTCAATATTCTAATCCCGCTAGAAGGCATCCCCGCCAATCGTTTCGCACAAATTACGCAAGTGGCGGCACTCACGTTTGCAGAAACGTTCAATAATATTCATTCCGCAATTCAGGACAGCGCGCAGTTCGCAAATGTAAACGCGGTCGATAAATGCGCCACCCCCACGAACGCAAACCGCGCAAAACCAGAAATCGTAACCGCCCCGAAAATTACAGTCAAGTGGCCGAACGACATTCTCTTTGGCAAAAGCAAGTTCTGCGGAATTTTAGCGGAAATCGTTTATACACGCACACATCAATCGGGGACGACAAGTGAGAATGCGCCGCGCCCAGCACTCAACATGGGAATCGGCATCAACGTCAACAGCGATCCCGAAGATTATGCCCACCTGAACCGAGCAGTCACTACGCTCAAAGCCATTTTCGGGCGCACAATCAATCGAGAAATACTTTTGCAACAACTCATCGGGAATCTCGAACGCGCCATCGGGCAGTTTAAAGCATTCGGCATTCGCCCCTGGGTCGCTGCATGGAAACGCATGGACCAGTTCATTGGCGCCCGCGGCACCATTGTCGTAAACAACCGCTGCACCGATCAAAACCGCGAAACAGGCGAAGGTGCTATCAAAAAATCCGGCACCATCATCGACATGCAAGATGACGGCAGCCTGCTCTTCAAATGCGATGACGGCACAATCGAAACCGTCATTTCTGCAGATTTAGAGATCTAATTTTCCGCGCATTCTCATACGCAATTTCCACACATTTGTGCACATATTTCATGCGCATTTCGTGCACTTTCCCCACGTTTTTTCAAATGTATTTTGTGCACATTCTCAAACGTACAACGTTTACAACACTTCTTTTGCACAAAAAATTGTAACCATACTCATACAATTAAAATATTTGTATATTGCGCCTAAAATAAGGAGGCAATATGCACATTTTTCAAAGTGCATCCAGGAAGACACTGTTTTCAGCGTGTCTAATTCTTCCGTTTTTCATGTACGCTTGCGGTGGCGACAGCGGCAGCAGCGCGGCAGAAAACGACAACGACATTGAAGAAGATGACGAAGACAACCTCGGTGGTGAAAATTTCAAAGATACCTCCATTACCGCCACTACTTACAATTCCAATGTCGGTGTTGTAAGCATCATCAAAGACGAAATTTTAGACGTAAAAAGCGGTAATTCCTACAAAACAATCCAATTCGGCCCTTACACATGGATGGCCGAAAACGCCAACTACAAAGTTTCCCGCAGCGCCTGCTATGACGAAGATACGGACAACTGCAAAAAACTCGGACGCCTGTACCAAAACACGAATGCCTCCCAAGCATGCCCAAGCGGTTTCAAGATTCCCTCCGAAGCAGACTTCAAGTACATCGTCCGTTTCGCAAGCAACATCACCGACCGCGATTTCGGATTCAATCCGCAAATGTCCGGCTACTGCGAAACCGTAAATGGCGAACTCCAGTGCAGCCGTGGAGGCAAAGAAGCATACTACCAAACCTCCGATTTCAATATTTTCAGAGTCAACGGTAATGGCAAATACGATTTCCCTGAAGCCAATTACAGCGCCTATTACGCTCTCCGTTGCGTAAAAGTTTCGCACTTTGTCGAAACCGAAAAGCAACTCCCCATTTGCGATTCCACAACATACAATAGCCTCAGCAACTTCTACATTGCAAGCAAAGGATACAACTACCGTTGCAACAGAAAAAAATGGGTCGAGGCCGACGACAACAATTCCTGCCCTTCCGCGGAACGTGGCGAGAAGCATTACTACAAAGACACCTTATTCGTTTGCCGAGGCACATGGCAATACGCAACGATGAACGATGTAGATGCCAGCTGCACCATAAAAAATCAGTGGGAAGTCCGCAAGCTGAACGGTCAAAACTACATCTGTGACGATTCCACCTGGCGCAAGCCCTCCACCATCGAAACCGCCATCGGGCTTTGCAATCTCGACAGTTTAAAGAAGACAAAAGCCTACATCGACGATGACGACACCACAGGTTACATCTGTGATTCTTCAGGCTGGCGCAAGGCTGTACTCATCGATTCCATTGGCACATGTACTGCCAAAAATCAATGGGCACTCAAAATAAACTACAGGAAAAAATACATCTGCGATGATTCCACTTGGCGTAAGCCCAGCACCATCGAAGATTCCATCGGGCTTTGCACTCCTGACAGCCTGAATAAAATGAAAACCTTGAAAACCAAGTCGGATTCCACGCATTACTTCTGCGACACAACCGGCTGGCGCAAGGCTGTACTCATTGACTCCATCGGCCAGTGCACCAAAGACAGGCAATGGGAGCAAAAGAAAAATTACAGCAAGAACTACCTCTGTAGGGATTCCAGCTGGCGTAAAGCAACCGCTCGCGAAGATTCCATCGGATTCTGCATTCCGAGCAAAAACGGCAAAATCGATTCACTCAAGAGTTCCAGCAGCTACGAATCTTACTATTGCGATTCCACAAGCTGGCGCAGCACCGTCTTGGCGGACTTCCATGGCACCTGCGATTCCACAAAGTTCTACAGCACCGTTGAATACAAAGGAAGCACCTATGCTTGCCGCACCACAAAATCGTGGACAACTTTGAGCAGCACCGAAAAGAATCTTGGCGTTTGCACCCCAAAGATTTACGGTAAAATCGACTCCTTAAAATCTAGCGGTACAAGCTACATTTGCGATTCCACAGGTTGGCGCAGCATTGTCTTGGAAGATGTCGCCGGGAAATGCGATTCGACCAAGTTCTATAACACCGTCGAATACAAAGGAAGCTCTTACGCTTGCCGCACCACAAACAAATGGACAACCCTAAGCAGCACCGAAAAAAGCATCGGCATTTGCATGCCCAAGATTTACGACAAAATTGACACCATAAAATCAAGTGGAACAAGTTACATCTGCGATACCACCGGTTGGCGAACAGCGACTGTTTATGACTATTACGGTGCATGCGATTCCACAAAACTCTATACATCAAAGACAGTCAGCGGAATTACATACGGCTGCCAAAATGCCAAATCTTGGGAAAAGCTCACGCACCCCACAACGGTATTCGGATTCTGCACGCCCAAACTTAAAGGCACCTTGAAAGCAGACAGCACAAACAAGATTTACATTTGCGACTCGCTCTGGAGAGTAGCAACAAAAGACGAAGTTCTCGGCGTATGCGATGAAGACAACGAAGGCCTCGAAAAAACTTACAGTTCCATCAAGTACGCCTGCATCAACAAGGAATGGCGCACCTACACAAGTCTAGAGAAATCTATAGGCCTGTGCTACAAAGGAACATTGGGCAAAATAGCATCCGACAATAACGTCACCTACATCTGCAAAGAAGACGGATGGAAAAAATACGCCATCGAAGATGCTTATGGAAAATGCACTAATTCTATAAAGGGAAAGATTGTCGAATTCGGAAATGAAACGTACGGCTGTGCGGGCTATTACTGGAGAAAACTGGACTCCCTTGATTTAACCTTCGGCATGTGTCTAAAAAGAGATGAACACAAAATATACGAATACAATGGAAACCACTATTTTTGCGATGACGATGAATGGGAAATCGCACCTTATTGGAACGTTCTCGAAAAATGTACCAAGGCCATAGAAGGGAAAATTGTAAAATACCGCGAAAAACAATACTATTGCTCCCAGCCCGAAGGCTGGCAAGAATACGACGCGCTTGATAAAGAACTTGGAAAGTGCGATTCCAAAAGTTATGGAATAAGCAAAGTCTATAACGGATATAATTACGGTTGCGTCACTGAAAATGGTAATGACTCAAAACGTCATAAATGGCGAAAAGAGAACGATTTGGACAAAGCTTTAGGATTCTGCTACGGGAATACATATGATTGGACGGTTTACGAGGGAAAAGATTACGTATGCAATGATGACGGAGAGTGGTACACAGCCTCATCTCTTTGGGCCATGTATTCTATCTGCGATGACAGATTTCCCGCAAGACTCGGTAAAACAGTAGGCTTTAAAGGTCAACACTATTATTGCAATGTCGATATGGAACCATCCAATTCAAAAACTGATGGCTGGTACGCATTACAACCCATCGATAGCATCAAAGGCCCCTGCTACTTCAACAAACTTGGCGACACATTGACTTTTGAAGGGGAATATTATTATTGCGGTAAAAACACTTCTAAAGTTTACAGATGGATTCCTGCAACCAAGATGACCGAATATTACGGCAAATGCACATCATCCAACGACGGCGTAACCGTTTCATTTGAAGGTAGCCATTACCAATGCAACGATGGTCTATGGCATAGAGATCCAACCGACTATGTATCCATAACAGACTCCAGAGACGGAAAGCAATACAAGACCATCAAAATTGGTACACAAGAATGGATGGCCGAAAACTTGAAGTACGAAGTTGAAGGCAGCTGGTGCGGCGGAAACCTCAATGGATGCGTCAAGTATGGCCGCCTATACAGCTGGGACATGACCATGGGTCTTCCAAAAAATTACAACCCAACTCTAGTAGACATCGAAAATCCTGAAAATCATCAAGGTATTTGCCCTGACGGATGGCGCGTACCCTCAAGTACAGATTGGGCAACACTGTTAAAAGAATGCAGCGTAGCCGAACTCAGAACAACTCTTACAGGATACGATTCTGAACATACCGATTTCTGCGGATTCACAGCAATACCGACGGGTTACGAAAACGTTAAACAAACAAACAATACTGACTACACAGAAGAACTCAGTTCCATCGGTAGCGAAATTGCTTTCTGGAGTTCAGAACAGAACGACAAGGACTTCGCAACAGCGGCATCACTCTCCGTGAAAACCAATATCACAAACCCGTTATATTCAAGGCTTAAGAGAAACGGTTACTCCATCCGTTGCATAAAATCGGGTTCTAATTAAGGTGGCAACATGAATATTTCGCAACAATCTTTCCGAAAAGCATTTTTTTCTTTATGCCTTGTTCTTCCGTTTTACATAAGCGCTTGCGGTAGCGATGATGGCAGCAACGCGACATCGCCTACAACAAATGAAGATGACGACGACAACCTCGGAGGTGACGCATTCAAGGACACCTCCATTACAGGAACCCAATACAAATCCAATGCAGGCATCGTAAACATCATCAAGAGTGAAATTCTCGACGAAAAAAGCGGAAAGACCTACAAGACAATCCAGTTCGGTCCATACACTTGGATGGCCGAAAATGCGAACTACAAGATTTCCCGCAGCGCCTGTTACGATGAAGATACCGACAACTGCAAAATATTCGGTCGCCTGTACCAAAGTTCGAGCGCCTCCCAAGCGTGTCCAAGCGGTTTTAAAGTACCCACGGAAGCCGACTTCAAATATATGGTCAGCTTTACAAACAATATCGCCGACCCCGCTTTCGGATTCAATCCGCAAATGTCCGGCTACTGCGAAACCGTAAACGGAGAACTCCAATGCAGTCGCAGCGGCAAAGAAGCCTACTACCAGACCTCCGATTTCAATATTTTCAGAGCCAACAGCAAAGGCAAATACGATTTTCCCGACGCCAACTACAGCGCCTATTACGCACTCCGCTGCATGAAGGTATCGCACTTCGTCGAAAACGATAAGCAGCTCCCCATTTGCGATTCCACCACATACAGCAACCTCAGCGAATTCTTCGTTGCAAGCAAGGGTTCCAACTACCGCTGCAACAGAAAGAAATGGGTCGAAGCCGATGACAATTCCTGCCCATCTTCGGAACGCGGCGAAAAGCACTACTACAAAGACTCATTGTACATTTGCAACTACTCCTGGGAACTTGCAACCATGAACGATGTAGACGCAAGTTGCACCAAGAAAAATCAATGGGAAGTGCGGAAACTGAACGGTCAAAGCTATATCTGCGATGAATCCACTTGGCGCAAGCCCTCCTCCATCGAATCCGCCATCGGGCTCTGCACTCCAGACAGCGTAAATAAGATGAAGTCCGAAATAAACAAGGGCGATACCACGGATTACGTCTGCGATTCTACAGGTTGGCGCAAAGCCGTCCTCATAGACTACATTGGTCCATGTGATTCGAGCAAATACTATACCGTCAAAAAACACCAAGACACATCTTACGCTTGCCGCACTACAAAAACATGGACGACATTGAACAGCACCGAAAAAGAAATCGGTGTCTGCACGCCAAAACAAAAGGGCAAAATCGACTCCATCATGACGAAAAACGATACAACGCACTATTACTGCGATTCAACCAGTTGGCGCAAAGCTACTTTAGTTGAATTATTCGGCAAATGCGACAGCACCAAATATTTCAGCACCGTCAAATTCGAAAAAACAACTTACGCCTGCCGCAAGAACAACAACTGGGAAAAAGTGACAAGCGTCGAAGATAGTCTCGGTTTTTGCACTCCGGATAAAAAAGGAAAACTGGACACGATTGGAACAAGCTCCTATTACTACTGTGACGATTCCGGTTGGCGTAAAGCTGTTGCCGATGATTACCTTGGCGTATGCGATTCCACGTTCAAATACAAAATGAAGTACCTGTGGGGTAACGATTACGGTTGCAAGGACGGCCCCAAATGGGAATACCTCGAATATCCCGAAAGCGATCTCGGCTATTGCGTTCCTGAATTCAAAGGATTAGTCAGAATTGACCGATATGCGACGAGCTACATTTGCGATACCAAGTGGCGCACCGCAACAAAAGCAGAAGCTCTCGGGACATGTTCAGACGAAAACGAAGGTAAAAAAGACGGATTCAAAGAAAACAACAAAACGACTTGGTATGTCTGCGCCTTCGACAGCTGGCGCGAAAAAACAACACAAGACGATTCCCTTGGTGTTTGCACAAAGCAAAAGTTGAAGAAAACAGGCAAAGTCGGCTCTACGGAATATATCTGTACAAAAACCGGCTGGGTCATCCCGACGCTTGTTCTCGTACACGATTCTTGCACCGCAGAACGAGAAAAAGAACTCGTACAGTACCAGAACAAGACCTACGTATGCCGAAGCAAGAGATGGACTGAAGTCACCGGTATTGAATCCATAAATGGATTGTGCACCACGGAACGCGAAAACGAGTCTACCACGTACCAAGAAAAGCTCTATGTCTGCCGTAACGAGAAATGGACACAAGCCACAGACCTCGAAGTAGAAGACGGAATTTGCACCACCAAAAGAGAAGGCGAAATTGTCGTTTACTCATCGACAAACGCCATATACCAATGCAAGTCACAAACATGGACATCTATCACAGCAGCAACAGCTCTGGGCAACTGCACCGAAACCAACAAAGGTGAAACCAAGACACTCGACAAAGTCGATTTCTTCTGCTCTCAAAACAAGACATGGAAAGTTGTCACAGATCTTTATAAGCAATTCGGAGAATGCACCTGCGACACCCGAGGCAAAACCGTTACACTCAAAGGCGATAAATATGGGTGTATCGGGACAAGGAATTGCGCAAACCCGACCTGGGTTAAATATACCCCAGTAATTGAAGCTTTAGGGTTATGCGACGCTTATGATTCTAAATTGAAATGGGGCGTTTATAACGGAACAGATTACATCTGTAGAACAAATTATTCAGAATGGGAAACAGCCTCAACTGAATGGGGCAACTATGGTCGTTGCAATGAACTAAATTCATCATTATACGGAACTTTTATCGGAGCCAAAGGGCAACGCGCCTATTGTGATGAAGGACTATTCAGTTCATACTTTGATGATGGCTGGTACGTACTCACAGCACTAGACTCGGTCGATGGCGTTTGCACGAAAAAAAGAGTTAATGATACTATATCCTACCAAGGTGTTTCATACTATTGCAAAACGAAAAAGGCAGAACACTACACAGAAGGCTACGCCTGGATACCAGCACCATCTCCCGATGTTTTCTTTGGTGCATGTAACCTTGCGAAAGAAGGCCGCAAAGGAATAATGAACGGGAAAAACTTTATTTGCTACGATGGTGTTTGGATTAGAGACCCTGCCGATTACGGTTCCATCACAGACGCTAGAGACGGGAAAAAATACAAGACCATCAAAATAGGCAAGCAAGAATGGTTGGCAGAAAACCTGAATTACAATGTCGATGGAAGCTGGTGCGGAGGCACTCAAAACGGATGCGAGACTTTCGGACGCCTTTACAGCTGGAACATGGCTGTAGGGCTCCCTAAAAACAACAATCCAAGCATTGTAGACATTCCTGATCCTGATTCACATCAAGGCATTTGCCCTAGCGGGTGGAGGCTACCGACAACCATCGATTGGAATCAATTGCTTCAAGAATGCAGTCCCGCCGATCTCCGCAAGGATCTTGCCAAAACCGACTCCGCAAACACGGACATCTGCGGTTTTTCAGCATTACCAGCAGGCTACATCAACATTTTTTACAGAAATGGAATTGACTACACAGAAGAACTCACAATGACTACTTACAACGATAACAGGTACTTCTGGAGTTCTGAACAAATGACAGACTCCACAGCAATGAAATTGTATTTCACAAGCAACAGGACTTCAAACAACGGTTTCAATCAAGAGATGAAAAAAAATGGTCTTGCAGTCCGCTGCATAAAGAAATAAAACTTGAAGCGTCCGCAACAGCGGGCGCTTTCTTTATACGAGAATTTATACAAGAATGCCGCCCGATCTGTTCATCGGGCGGCATTTCTTTATACATACTTCCTACTGTCTACTATTTTTTGAAGTACATGCTGCCGATAAGCGAAACGGCAAGCATCACAATCATCGCGGTAAGGCCCATGTCCACCAATTCACGATTTTGATCTGCGGCACCTGTTTCGAGGAGTATCACGCAGACAAGCGCTAAAACAGCAGCAACGCCACCCATTTGGTGGAACATTTTCACTTTTTCTTCGTTCGTGAATTTTCCGTTCGGTCTGTTAATAAAGGGCATTGACATCACCTCCAAGGCAAATCCAAACAATAAGCCCAACCATCACAAGGGCACTAATAGCAACATTCGCGAGGAAAAAGTCGCGGTTCATGGCATCCAAATCATTGGACTTTCTGAACAAGTGAATATAGACTATTGCAGCGGTCATGAGTCCCGTGACCGTCCACCAAATCCAACCCATATTCCAGAAAAAGCCGAATACCACACAAAGAGCAAGCATCGCCAAATGGCTCGCCAAAGCAATGCGCAAAGACTTTTCAATTCCAAACCGCGCGGGCACGGAATGTAATCCCTGCTTGCGGTCGATTTCAATGTCCTGAGTTGCATAAATGATATCGAAGCCTCCCATCCAGAGCATCAGAATGAACAAGAGAAAAATCGGGAACACCGCAAATTCGCCACGCACCGCAATCCAGGCGCCGAGCGGGCTCATTCCGATGGCAAAGCCGAGGAACCAGTGGCAAAGCCACGAGAAGCGTTTCCAGTAAGAATAGGAGAGCAACAGTAACCACACGGGAAACGCGAGTAAGCCCGCGAGGGGCTGCAAAAGCGCAGCGAACAGCACGAACAAGATTCCATTCAACGCAAGGAAAGCAATCACCGATTTACGGCTAAGGCGCCCTGCCGGTAAATGACGTTTTGCCGTACGCGGATTTTCAGCATCGAACTTGGCATCGGCAATGCGGTTAAAGCTCATGGCGCTATTACGGGCGGTCACCATGCAAAGGACTATCAGAACGAAAATGCGGGCTGTTTCGTAAGCGCTCATATCGCGGAATCCATTTGCAGCAACCCACATGGAACCAAGCGCAAAAGGCATCGCAAAAAGCGAATGGCTCAAACGAACAAGATGTGTAAATTCAAGGATTTTATTCATGGTTTAGTTATTAGTCATTGGTCAATGGTCATTGGTTGTCATTCCCGCTGGAGCTTGCCCCGGACTTGTTCCGGGGAGCGGGAATCTCCTTTCTTCCCCGCTCCACACTTTAGCAACACTCGCGACAAGCGATTGTTCAACGCCCAAATGCTTCAGAACTTTCGCGACCACGGTATCCACGAGTTCTTCCATTGTCGTAGGCTTGCTGTAGAACTGCGGCGAAGCAGGAATCACGACAGCCCCCGCCAAAGTCACACGCTTCATATTTTCGATATGGATCAAGTTATACGGCATTTCGCGCGGCACAATCACAAGCGGGCGGCGTTCCTTGAGGCAAACATCTGCTGCACGCACAAGCAAGTTGTCCGATGTTCCCGCCGCAATACGTCCAAGCGTTCCCATGGAGCACGGCACTACTGCCATGCCCGCAATATCGCTAGAACCGCTAGCACATTCCGCAAAGAAATCATCGACATTGCAAACATCTTTGCAATAGTCATAGAGAGCATTTTGGCCTTCGTATTCCAGCACTTGCTTTCCCGGGTGCGTCACGATGAGCGTCACATCGTGACCACAGCGATGCAAATGCATCGCTGTGCGCGTGGCATAAATAATGCCGCTTGCACCCGTAACGCCTAGCACATATCGACTCATGCAGCACTCTCAGGCTTACGCAAGAACACGCCAAACGAAATTCCGCCATCGAACATCTTTACTTTCTTGACTTCAAAACCACATTCTTCGGCCATCTTGCAGAATGCATCAACCGGCAGGAATCGGATAATTGAATTCACCAGATATTCATAGGCATCGCGCTTGCCACTAAAAAAAGCGCCCATTACAGGTATAAAAAGCGGTGCAAGAACTTTATAAAAGAACTTGTTGAACAAATTCCTTGGCGAAAAAAATTCCAGAACGCAAAGGTAGCCACCAGCATCTAGCACGCGATACGATTCCAGCAAGGCGCCACGTGCATCGGGCACATTGCGCATACCAAAACCGTTTAGGATTACGTCGAATTGTCTCTCTGCAAATGGCATTTTCATGGCATCGAGTTGCACCGCATGCGCATCAATTTTTTTCGGCTTGACTTCGGCGAGCATCCCGTACGAAAAATCGCCAATCACCGCCGGGTCCACAACAAAGTCGCGCGCACTTTCGCACTTGCAACCCGATTCAAAAATCTTGCGGAACGTATTGGCAAAGTCACCCGTGCCACCGCACAAGTCCAAAAGACGCACTTTATTCAAACCGCGCGGCATTTCAAGTGGCATTTTCGAAATAGACTTTTCAAGCGGCATTTCGTCTCGCGATCCAACAGTCTGCGACTTTTCCGTGAACATGTCCGCAGCCATCATCTTCTTCAGGCTCTTGCAACAATATCTACGCCACAGGACATCCTGATAACAACTCAAGAAATGATTCAAAAAATCATAGCGGCTCGCAATGCCATCGAACATTTTTCGCACAGGACTTTTCATATAACAAAATGTAGAAATAAAAAGCGACCTGGATTTTCATCCAGGCCGCGAATTTCATCACAAGCGGCGGCGCATCTCGGCAAGACTCATCTCGCCGTAGCGCACTCGTCGTTCTAAATTACTGGAACTGAGCCGTGAAGGTAGCGCCTTCCTTCGGTTCCACGAGGCGCGGATTGTCGGTCACGCCATCGCTCCAACCGGTAAACGTACCACCGGCAGAAACAGCAGTCAGCAAGATCGGGTTACCCACGAAGAACTTGCCCTTGAATTCCTTACTCGGAAGCGTTGCACCTTCCATGAGCACAGAGCCGCTTCCAGAAGCAGCGATTGTCACGGTAGCCATTCCACTCAAGCCGAATTCTTCTTCGTATTCGCTAATGACCTTGGAGTCACGCTTACCAGCCCATTCCTTCATGCATGAGCCGGTCTTATCGAATCCATGGCCGCAAGAGTTCTGGTAATACCTTTCATTCTGCTTGAACTTTTCAAGATCGCGCGTCATTTCGTTATTATCGATTGTCGAAACCATAGCATCAACGATCTTTTCAACATTCTTGCCGTTCGTATAGCTGTTGAACATCAAAGCAGAACGGTTGATGAACATACGCTTGAATTCCGGGTTCTTGATAAGCTGATTATAGAGGTTAGCAAAGCAGCCTTCTTCCTTGCACGGCTTGTTTCCGCCGCCCTTCTTGATCCAAGCGAACATGTTGCTGGACTGGTCAAATTCACCGCCGTTCACGCCCCACATCCAGTCAAAGCCATGGTCAAGGTCATAAACCATGAACTTCCACGGGTGTTCCGGAGCAGACCAGGCACGCACATTGTTGTTCGGCCAGTCACCATTGTGCATATAAATTTCTGCAGCCATGTAATCTGCCAAGTTGCCTACATCGAGCAACAACTTTGCGGCAGCATAGTTGGCATTGTTTTCGCCAGAGAAATCGTTTGTTGCCACAAAGTGGAGCATATTGTTGTAGGCATCGATTGTACCATTGCTGGCTTCGACTTCTTTACCCAAATGCTTGATGAAGTTCACCGAGTTGGCATCAATCTTGTAGTTCGTTTCTACGTAATGCTTGTTGAAGCGTTCACGCATGTCATGGATGCCATAGTACTTGCCGTTGTAGAACACCACCACCTGGCGGCTTCTCTGGTAGTCTACGCTCGTTCCTTCAAGGAGAGCACCACCCATAGCATCTTCGATGTAGTCGCTCACATAACGGTTACCATTATTGCGCAAGTTGAAGGACTTATACTTGTCATTCACGCCCTTGCGTGTTTCGAACAACGGATAATTGATGCTACCGTCTTCATATTCTTCACGGAGGCGGATAGAAACGGACTTCTTGTCGTTCAAGCGGCTATAGCCACCCATCAAAGAAATACCGGCATCCTTTTCCCATGTAGAGCCATCCTTCGTCGAAGAGCCCTTTTCGAAATATTCAACGTGAATCGGATATTCCACATCGGCATAAAGGCCAGCGCTATCGGCGCATCCTCTCGGAGCATCGCACTTGGTCTTGATATAATGTTCACGGAAGAAGCTGGAGTCAACACTAATTGCAACAATCGGCATTTTCACGGCTTCTTCATCAACGAAGAACGTACGAGTCGTCACCTTGCTCGAAAGCGCACCCTTCTTGAAAGCAGCGCAACGGAAAGCAACGCTATGGTCAATACGCTTCGGAGAATTGAATTCCGGAGAATTTTCGGTCGGAACAGAGCCATCCGTCGTGCAACGGAGTTTGACACCTTCGGCAAGAGAAGGCGGGTTCAAAGTAAACGCTTCATTATAGAAACCAGACTTGAGACCACTCATGTCGGCATCAGGAACAATTTCATCGTAAGATTTCGAGGTATTCGGCTGTT
Organism: Fibrobacter sp. UWB12; assembly: GCF_900142485.1. NCBI lineage: Bacteria > Pseudomonadati > Fibrobacterota > Fibrobacteria > Fibrobacterales > Fibrobacteraceae > Fibrobacter > Fibrobacter sp. UWB12. The sequence continues at coordinate 39,273 of NZ_FRAZ01000006.1, forward strand.
CCGGAGTAGCCTTTTCAAAATACTTCCAATAACCGCCATCGACAATACCCCAGCTGAGTCCAGCTGTCAATTCAGGATAGGCAACCGAGTCGCGAATTCCGTTAAACTTGTCGACCAAGTAAAGCGTACCGCCATTCTTATCGAGCTTCCAGTTGGTATGCGGACGAGTGTGACGGTCGCCATTATCAGCAATCGCTACAGAAGAAATATTCTTCTTGTCGCAGAATACAACTCTAAAGGATTTAGCCTTAAGAACATCGCGGCCAAACACCCACTTGCGCAAATTCTTCAAGTTTTCAACAAGCGTGTAACCTTCAAGGTCCACATCCTGATCACTGGAATTGTAGATTTCGACCCAAGACGGATCATTGCCTTCTTCGTCGAACCAATCCAAGTTCAGCGGAGAAATTTCGGTTATACGTAAAGCAGACTGTCCGATCCAACGGAGTGCGGTATCGGGCGGGAGATAATTAATAATAGTATCTCTAATAGTATCATTACTCGAAGTAACAATTTGTATGATATCCATGCTCGAAGAGTACGGATACATCGAACTAGAAGAAACTTTCGGATTACTGGTCCCACACCCATTAGCATTTAGGCACTGACCACCTTGTTGCGGAGCATTAAATGCACCTTCATTATTATCATCAGCACAGCCAACAACAAACGCTGTGCCAAAAACCGCAGCCAGAGAAAGAATCTCTCTAATCCATTTTTTTGAGCGAATCACGGCGACCACCTAAAAATAAAAAACACACTTCCCACAGATTTTACTATGGGACACCTCATAATTCCATCCAACAACTCTAAATTTAGTAGTTTTTTCAAAAAAATAACAGTAATATTCTCTTTACCCTTGACAAGCATCAAAAATTAAACTATTATTGGGTCACCAAAATGGTTCTGTAGCTCAGTTGGTAGAGCAGTGGACTGAAAATCCGCGTGTCGTTGGTTCAATTCCAATCGGAACCACGAAGAAACCTCGATTTTCATCGAGGTTTTTTCTTTATTTTCGGCATTTTTCCAGATAAGAGCCGCCTAAAAGCATCTTTTTCAAAAAAAATTGGCGCAAAGGACCCGTTCCCCTGCCAAAAAAATTTTACATGTGATTTAATTCACAGGTTGAAACAACCTAACGGAAATTAGAGCAAACCCTTCTTGGTAAACTCGCCACCGGGCCTATAACACGCAAAAAAATCATCCCAGTGTTCCATCAAGATGTCAATGAGTTCAGGCTGGAAATGCGTGCCCCTGGAATTTTTCATTTCTTCCTTGACTCGATCTTCGGGCCAGGCAGCCTTGTAGCAACGCGGGCTAGAAAGAGCGTCCAACACGTCTGCAACAGCGCAAATACGGGCAGCAAGAGGGATTTCTTCGCCTTTCAGCTTATCCGGATAGCCCATACCGTCCCAACGTTCGTGGTGTGCGCCCGCAATGTCAGAGGCCATGCAAAGCAAGTCCGTCTTGGAATCGCGGAGCAAAGTACGCCCGATTATGGAATGAGCCTTCATCCGGCTATATTCTTCAGGAGTCAAACGCCCCGCTTTATTCAGAATGACATCAGGAATACCGACCTTTCCAAGATCGTGCAGCGGAGCCGCATAGAAAATCAGTTCCTGCTGTTCCAAGGACAGCCCCAAATATCGGGCAAGCTTCAAGGAAATTTCGGCAACACGGTGAATGTGGTCGCCCACTTCCTGACTGCGGAATTCAGAGACTTCGCCCAAGATTCGGATAAGTTCCATGTGCGCGGACTTGAGTTCATTGGTATAACGTTCCAATTTTCCCGCATAGCGTTCAAGTTTTTGCGCACGAAAAGCTGATTCAATCGTCTTTGCAGAGTAAACTGAAATAAGCTTTAGACGTTCCAGGTCCTTACTGGAGAAGAACACATTGTCGCCAACCTTGTTAATCGCCTGGAACACGCCCATCACACGGCCATCGCTTTCCAGCGGCATCGTCATGACAGACGTTGTGTGGTAGCCATTCTTGATATCACTGCGGCGATCAAACCGAGCATCGCGGTACGCATCTTCGACAAGCACCGGTTCACCCGTCTTGAGGGAATACCCGACAAAGCCCGCCGAAAGCGGAATACGCAGCTCACTTACACCATGAGCCACCTTAGTCCACAATTCGTTCTTTTCTTCGTCGATGAGCCAAAGCGAGCAACGGTCGGCCTGAACAATCTTTCGGCCCAAATCCGCCATAAGCACCAGGAGGCTATCCGTTTTATGTTCAGCAGCAATTTTGGGCATATACTCGAACAAGAGAGCAGCGACTTCGCCGTCTCCAAGATCGGTAGCATTTCCCTGATAGCTCATAGTATGTAAAAAAATAGTTAATTCTGCACAAAATGCAAAGTATCGTTGACGATATCGAAGTAATTTTTCTATTCTTTGCGCACCATTTGGAGGAATAGGCTAATTGGTAAGTCAGCGGTCTTGAAAACCGCCGCCGTAAGGCTTGGGGGTTCGAGTCCCTCTTCCTCCGTAAAAGCTCCCTGCGGGGAGCTTTTTTTATTTCAACCACCATTATCGAAGCACGTCCCAATCCGCCCTGCAATCCGCCGCAAAGTCGGCCGCAGCCGACGCCGGCTCATCGTAAATCAGCGTACAAACATTCATCGGGAGCGCAAAATCAGCCCCAAACGCAGCCAAACACGCCGACGTCGTCGCCCCCGTCGTAAACACATCGTCCACGACAACAATACTCCCCCGCGGGGGCATTAGCCGCGGAAAATCCGGGACAAAAGCTCCCGCCACATTCAACTCGCGCTCTTCCTTCGAAAGTTTTGTCTGAGAAACCACGAACGTTTTGCGCTTTAGCCAGCGGCACACCTTACCGCCAGTCGCAGTCGCAAGTGCCGCCGCCAAAAGTTCAGCCTGGTTATACCCCCGCTCGCGATACCTCGCCCTATGTAGCGGCACCGGCACAAAATAAAGCGGTTGCGCCAGCATCGAAAGTTCCTGTGCGACCTCCCCATGCTTTACCGCCGAAGAACTCCGCACCAAGTAAGAAGCCAAGCCGGGAATATTCCGGTACTTGAGGGCATGTACAAGGCGCCTCGTCAAAGGCCGCATCGGGAACAGGCAAAAAACGCCATTAATCGGGAAAGAGGGCGAAAGCGCTTCGCGCGCAAGTTCAGCAGCACAAGCCGGACACAGCCACGGGTCTAGCCTCTCCGACGAAGTCCCGCACCCCAGGCACTCCATCCCAAAAACAAAATTTGCCACAGTCCTTAAAACGCCCATAAAGCCTCCTGCTATAAACCGGCGCAAAAACGCGCCCTATCTCTATAACACGCTTTTGACGCCTTCGGCGTCCGCGGTGTCATTCGGTCATAGAAAAAATGCGAGCATTTTTTCTGCGACACTCATATAACACGCTTTTTTCAGGCTTTTGTCCTAAGGAATTTTCGTAAATTTTTATTAGCGAGCTGATTAGACAAAAGAGTATTCATCTCTCGTCTTTCGTCTATAGCCGCGTAGCGGCGTTCTATCGTCTACAACCTACTTATTCCCCTGATAACGCAGGCACATCAACAGCCCCACAAGGAACATGCACACAAGCGCGAACGAGCCACCGTAAGAGAGGAACGGAAGCGGAAGCCCCGTGACCGGCATAAGCCCAATCGTCATTGCAATGTTCACGGTAATATGGAACAAGAAAATTGTCGAAGCGCCCATCGTCACAAGCGTCACAAACGGGTCGTCATTAGTCCTGCAAATCGAAGATGCTCTCCACAGAAACAGCGCAAACAGCACAAGGATTGCCGCACACCCGACAAAACCAAATTGTTCACCGAGCACGCTGAAAATAAAGTCCGTATGTTCTTCGGGCAAAAACGACAAGTTCGTCTGCGAACCGTTTCCAAAGCCCTTGCCGCCAATTCCCCCGCTACCAATAGCCGTCAACGACTGCAACACCTGATAGCCATCGCCAAGCGGGTCGCTCATCGGATCCAAGAACGTGTTCACACGCTTTTGCTGGTGCGGTTCCAGCATGTTCCACACCATCGAACTTGCATACCCTGCCAAAATGTTCGTTGCAATAATCACGCCCGAAAGTTTCTTGGACAAATGCCGACGAAGCACCGAAAATACGACAACGCAAATCAGCATGCCCCAAAGTACCTGAAACACCATGGACTGCGAATGTAAAAACAGCACCGACAGCACAGGACTTACTATCAGGAATAAATCCGTAAAAGTGAGCCCCGCAAAAAAGAAACCAACAAGAGTCACCGCCGTAAAGACAAGCGCGGTACTCAAATCCGGCTGCTTTAGCACGAGCAAGAACGGAACAATAAATAGTCCAAGCGGCACCAAAAACGTCTTGAGGTTATGCAAACTCACCGGATGTTTCGAAAGCCAATACGATATCGTGATCAAGTACGCAATCTTTGCAAATTCCGAAGGCTGGAGCTTTATAATCTTCAAGTCAATCCAACGCCCGGCGCCCTTCACATCGCCCGCAAAAATAAGCACGAACACAAGTAAAATAAGCGCAATTGCATAAGACGGAACTGCAGCACGCTTGAGCCAGTCGATCTTTACAAATACAAGGCCCACGGCAATCGCAATCCCTGTCAAGAAGTATATGATTTGCCTAAACCAATGCGTATCGTAAACGGCCAGTTCCTCGCCAACGGTCGCCGAATACACAAGGAACACGCCAAAGGTCATAAGCGTGAGGGTGACACCGATAAAGAACCAGTCAAACTTTCGCGATTTATCCAGTATTCGCTCGTTACTCATTGTTCCTCCTCCTCTTTACCAAAGAAGGCCATCAACACCTTTCGAGCAATCGGGGCCGCCACGGAACCGCCACCACCGCCAGCTTCCATGATCACGGCAACAGCAATTTGTGGGTCTTCCAAAGGCGCCACGGCAGCAAACCAAGCATGCGTCTTTTGCCCCTTTTTCCATTCGCCAGAACCAGTCTTTCCGCCGACGCGAATTCCGGGCACGGCGCCTTTCTTTCCTGTTCCACCCGGATGGTTTACCACAGAATCCATGGCATTCAAAAGCACTCGATGCGTTTCAGGCTTCATCGTTCCCGGACGGATGATTTCCGGCTCGTAACGGCGCACAACGTTTCCTTGAGCATCCTGCAATTCTTTCATAAAGTGCGGACGATAAACGCCCTTATTCGTAGCCAAGGAACCAATAAACACAGCTTGTTGCAAAGGCGTTACCATCTGCCCTTGCCCAATCGAAAGGTTCAAAATCAACCCGCGTGCCCAACGCCAGCCGAGGCGCTTGTTACGCTGATTGAACGAAGCCGAATCCGGGAGCCATCCCGCACGTTCACCGGGAATATCCACACCGAGCAATTTTTCGCCATAGCCAAATCGACGGCCAAATTCGTTTATACGCGCCATGTCGATTTCCAAACCAGCCTGATAAAAATACACATCACACGAAAGACGAAGTGCATGCACAACGTTCAAGTTTCCATGCACGCCCCAGCATCTTTGGTAGCGCGCGCCATACTGGTAACCGCCCGTACATGCCTTCGGGTAATACTTTGTTTCCGAAATGATTCCACCTTCAAGCCCAGCCCCAGCTGTCACAAGTTTAAAAATCGATGCCGGAGGATAAACACCCGAAATAGCGCGATTCGTAAGAGGTCTCATGGAATCAAGCGCTACATGCGCCCAGCCCTTATTGCGTTCTCGACGTTTTAACGAAAAAATATTCGGGTCCAAGCGCGGCGAAGAAACCATTGCCAAGATTTCACCATTGCGAGGGTCCACCGCCACCAAAGCCGCTTTCGCTGTATCAGGAATCGCCGCTTCCGCGGCCTTTTGCAATTTCAAATCTATTGTCGAAACCATGTGCAAACCCGGTTCCGGAGCAATAAAACCGCCCACATCCGAAAGCGTACGCACTTCACGGCCCGAAGCATTCACTTCCACGAGCTTGAGCCCGTTTTTCCCACGGAACTCCTTATCGTATTCCTGTTCCAATCCCTTTTGTCCAATGCGGTCTCCTTGCGAATAAGATGCATATTCCGGGAGCTTCAATTGCTCTTCCGAAATTTCACTCGTGTAACCAAGCACATGCGAAGCAAGCGTTCCGTACGGGTACTCGCGGCGAGACTCGATAATCACAGTTACACCAGGCAACTCCGTCGAATGTTCTTCAATCACCGCCACCTGTTCCATCGTAGCATCTTCCAGAATACGAACCGGACGCGTACGCACCCAACGAATCCTCTGGAACGCGGTATCGAGCGACAATGAATCAAAAAGATGCGCCCCCGAAGCATCACAGATATTCAGCAATCGATGGAAAATAGAATCCCTGTCCGCCCTTTTGCGGGGCATTTCAAGGGCCTGGAGCGCAATTTGGTACGAGGGACGGTTACGCACCAGCACTTGACCATTGCGGTCGTAAATGTAGCCGCGATCGGCAATCAATTCGATTCTGCGCAAACGGTTGTTTTCAGAACGCTGAAAATTCTCTTCGTAATGGATGTACTGCAACGAAAACAGTTTGAACAAAATCACCGTAAAAAGAATAATCGTCGCCGCCAAGAAAATCAGGACGTTCCAGTTCCTACGAACTCTCGCTTCGTTCTCCGCCTCACTATACATTCGACTTCTTCCCCGAAGTGAGGTAGAACAAAATACCACCGATAACGATGGTGTAAACGCACTCCGGCACAGTCCTTGTTACAAAAAGAGTCGTTACGACATTTTTCTCAAGACCTGTAATAAGGAAATAGAACATATCGTTCACAAAGAAAGCAAGGCCAAGAACACCCACCTTTGGAGGCAAATTCAGCGTAAGGAAATGTTCCTCGAGCTGCCCCACGGCAAAGCCCACAATCGTCATCGCAATCGTATTGGCGCCAAGCCATTCTACCGGAGCATAGACATCTAGCGTGAACCCCGCCAAGAAACCCCAAAAGCAGCCAGTCCCTGCCCCAAAACGCAAAGCCACGGACACAATAAAGATGAGGATAAAGTCAGGCCCGACATCCAAAATCTTAAGCCAGTCGCCAATCGTCGACTGTACCGCAAAAGCGATGACAAACATCAGGAGCGTCTTTAGCCATCCGTAATTACTCATCAAGCAACTCCTGGATAATCCAATCGGGATCCTTCTGCATCACAAACACTTCTTCCAAGGTCGAAAATTCCTGGAAAGGCTTCACATCCATAAGACTCATCACGTCCAAATCCGCCTTGCGAACCTTATGCACGGTACCCACCGGAATCCCCTTCGGGAAAATGCCGCCTAGCCCCGACGTAATGAGCGTATCACCTTCAGCAACGCCTGCATGCGAAGGAATCATCGCCGAAAGCAAATGACCATCCACAGATTCCAAAAAGCCCACTACGCGCGTACGACGTTCAAGCACGGAGAGCTTCAAGTTCGGGTCCACCAAAAGTTGCACGCGGGAATGTGTGAGCATCGCTTTCGAAATCTTCCCCACAAGCCCGTTCATCGAGAACACCGGCATGTTGTCCTTGACTCCATGATGCGTTCCGCGATTAATGACAAGCGTTGTGAGGAAACGCCCTGGATTGTGCCCCACTACACGCGAAGTCACAATCGGGAAATCCCACTTGTCGTCAAAACGCACTAGCGTATGGAGTCTTGCCAATTCCTGCAAACCTTCGCTTGCATGGTACGTTTCCTGACGCAACCGCGCATTTTCTTCTTTCAGATGCTCGTTTTCGGCCTGTAACGACTTAAAATCATTTACAGACGATACCAGCAACTGCACCGGATAAAACACCGACGAAAGCGCCGTAGAGACAATGCTCTCGCGCACTGCCGTCGAAGACGCATGCATCAAGATGCCTAAAACGAGAAAAAAGGCAAAAGCGACAACGCCATGCCTTTGGGTAAACAAATCGATAATAAAGCGAAAAGCTCTAAGCATCGAAGTGCAATTTCAAAAAATTACGTCGAAGAAGCGACCAAAACAGGACGATACTTGTCCAGGTCTTCGAGAATGCGAGCAGCACCCTTGCAAACGCAAGTCATCGGATCGTCAATCACGTTAACCGAGAGGCCCGTTTCCTTGCGGATACGTTCATCAAGACCACGCAACTGGGAGCCACCACCCGTGAGGATAATGCCCTTGTCGTAAATATCGGCAGAAAGTTCCGGGAGAGTCATGCTCAAAGCCTGCTTTACCGCTTCGATAATTGCTGTCACCGGTTCATTGATGGCTTCACGGATTTCAGCACTTCCAATCGGAATCGTGCGTGGCATACCGGCAATAAAGTCAAGACCCTTGACTTCCATCGTCAATTCTTCTTCGAGCGGATTTGCAGAACCAATCTGAATCTTGATCTGTTCGGCAGTGCTTTCGCCCACGCAAAGGTTGTACATGGTACGCAAGTAACGCACAATCGCTTCGTCCATTTCGTCACCGCCCACGCGCACAGAGCCGTTGCAGTCGGACTTGTTCAACGCAATCACAGCGATATCGGACGTACCGCCGCCAATATCCACAATCATGTTACCGACCGGTTCTTCAACCGGGATGCCCATACCAATTGCAGCAGCCATCGGTTCATGGACCAAGTGGACTTCCTTGGCCCCCGTCATCTTGATAGCATCAATCACGGCACGCGTTTCCACTTCGGTAATTCCGTTCGGAACGCCAACCACCACACGCGGTTTTGCCATCCACATCGGATAGCGCTGCACGCGCCTGATAAAGGTGGTCAAAAGCTTTTCGACAAGCTCAAAATCAGCAATAACACCGTCACGCATCGGACGAATGGCACGACTTTCGCCAGACGTACGACCAAGCATTTTCTTAGCTTCAGCACCAATCGCTGTAATGCGATTGCTCTTACGGTCTACCGCAATCACAGTCGGTTCATTAATGACAATGCCCTGTCCTGCTACATGGACAAGCGTATTTGCGGTACCCAAATCGATACCGATATCACATGAGAAAAGTCCGAACAAAATTTAACCCTCTTAATGGAATTCCCATCCGAAAATATAACTAAAATAGATGTAATTATTACCTACGGATTTTTATCCTTACCGAATTTCAGAACCTTGGAATAACGGTCCCAATGTCTGCCATGAACTTCGTAACGGTACTTGCGTTTTTCGTAAATGGCCATGTTCTTGTAGATGTAAAAATCAACTTCGGCATAAGCCGCATAAATCTCAGCTTCGGCGCCTTCGAACAACCTAAAATCACGAATCTTGTAATACGGTTCGTCGAGCAAGTCTTCCTTTGTAGCCTTGGCATTCAGAGTTTCAGCAACCATGAACTTCAAGTCTTCTTGCAAATACGGAAGGAGTTTCTTTTCAATGCGCTCCGTCGGTTCTGAACAAGACGAAAGCAAAACGAGAAATATGAGGGACAAAATCTTTTTCATGCTCATAAAATAAAAAAAGAAACGCACCCAAGTGGAATGCGTTTCGAAAATTGTTATTAGTTCCCAATTAGAACGAGTACGTTGCAGAGATTCTGGAGAAGAGTCTGCCTTCGCCCTGGAACGGGTTACGGAAGAGGAGGTCTTCAGCAACAGTCACGTCGATCTTCAACTTTTCTTCGATGTTGATACCGAAACCGAAGCCAACGTGGTCCTTGGAAGTTCCATCAGCAAGCGGATTCGTGCTGAAGAAGTTGCCATCATCCTTGCAAATGCCATACTGCTTGTCATTGTACTTGTCGATGTTCTTGTCATGAACATTGCACTTTGTGTAAAGGATAGACTTCTGACCGCCAACACGGATCACAAACCAGTCCCACCAAATGTTACGTTCGATACCGAAGCTAATCATACCACCAACATCGGTACGTTCGTCCCAATGCTTGTTGTCTTCGTTACGGGAATCGTAAGTCCAGGTCTTGTTGATGGCATCGAAGATCCAGTCATGAGCCTTTCTCTTGTTCCAGATAAAGTCAAGACCCATCCAGAAGAAGCCACGATCAAGAGCAACGTTCACGCCGACACCAACCTGAGCATGCGTTTCATCCAAGCCCGGAGCTTCAATGAACTTGAGGTTCAAGGCCGGAACGAGTTCACCGTTGATGGCATCCAAAGTAAAGAATGCACGGGACTTGATCAACCAAGAGAAGTTTCCATCATCAAAGAAGTTGTGGTGTTCCGGACCATACTGGATACGGGCCAAAGCCAAAGAAAATTCCAAGTCAAAGTAGTTTGTGAACTGGAAGTTCATACCACCATCGGCCTGCACAACAGAAGCAAAGGCGTTTTTCTTCACCTGGTAGTTACCATCTTCGCCCTTGTCGCCACCGTCCTGCGTTGCGATATACACATGCAAGCCCCAAGCGTTACCGTTCAAAAGCGTACCGCCCAAGAAACCGTCGAAGTTCGTGACCGTTTCAGGAACAGAAGTCTTGGAACCATTATCACCAATCACGACATCCGGCAAATACTGGAAGAGGTCGGCATTGATACGGCCAAAGAGACCACCGATAGAAATACGCGGGTCCGGATTATTTTCGCCACCAATGGAGAATGAGAAAATACCACCAAAGTTCGGATGCTGAGGATCACGGTTTGCGCCCACTTCAACACGATCCGTGTACGGGCCAAATTCGCCGATCAAGTAGTTGGAGTAGAGGTTGATGTTTGCCGCGTTATCAAAGATGCTCACATCGTCCATGATGTAAGTCGTATTCTTACCCATAGATTCGATACGGGCAAATGTTGCAAATGCAGAACCGACACCAAAAATTCCGATTGCGGTGCCAACTGCAGCTACGGTTTTTAAGTTCATGGAATAACTCCTATTGAAAATTCATTTATAAAGTTAGTTTTATAAAATAAAAAACGCAACAAAATTTTAATGAAAAACGATTTTTTTTGATACATTTCGTCTTCCAAAAACAGAAAACAAAAAAGGCCAGACTTTCGTCTGGTCTTTTTTTCAAGCTTTCCAAGTGAATTATTCGGAGAACGTGAACGGGATAGTAACCGTCGTGTTACCGGACTTCACCTTGCTGAAGGTCCAGCGGCTGACTGCGTTCTTGATTTCGCTGTCGAATTCGCTGAAACCGGTCGTGGAAGACACAGTGGAAATGCTGATGATTTCGCCACCCGGAGCGATCGTGAACTTCAAGGTAACCTTACCCTGGAATCCCGGTTTCTTCTTCAGGCACTTGTTATAGATGTGGCGAAGACCCGGAGTACGCTGGCGGACAACCTTCATGATGTCTGCTGCGGAACGAGAGCCACCACCGGCACCCATGTCGATATCACGCATAGACGGAGTCTTGATGGAGCCCTTAGCCTTAGTAGCGATACCACCGCCACCACCGCCAAGGAGACCTGCAAGGCCGTCACCGATACCACCGGAACCACCTTCTGCGTAACCTTCGTTGAAGCCACCATCAGCCTTACCGCGACGGCCACCGAGAACGGTCTTACCCGTAGTCTGGAGACCAGCAACGTCCTTGAGCACCTTATCGATGTCCTTGGTGAACTTCTGGTTCTTCATCAAGTCATAAGCAGCAGCAGAGGCATTCTTGGTCTGTGCAGTGAGGAGCTTGAGCACGCCGCGAGTCTGCGGAGCGTTCGGCTGACCCTTACCACGCGGCTTACCACCGCCACCAGCTTTCTTACGAGGCTTTTTCGGTTCGGGCTTCTTCTTTTCTTCCTTCTTTTCTTCCTTCTGCTCAATCTGCATGGAAGTAGTAAGGTCCACAGAATCAGCGTTGTCGAATACGACTTCAGCAACGACCTGTTCGTACATGGAAGCCCAAATACACATAGCCAAAGCGATCACAAGAGAGACACCGGCGATTGCGCCCATCTTCTTGTCGGATTCCGGCATGAGCGACGCAATAAACGGATCTATGTTCTTCTTAGCCATTGATTATTCCTCCCCGCCGTTCTTCTGCATCACGGCGAATGCGATGTTCGTGTATCCGGAGAAGCCACAAGTAGCCATGACCTTATACATCGCATCATACGGGATGTTCTTGTCAATCTGAACAATGATGTGACCGGCTTCGTCAGCAGGAAGGCCCATCTTGAGAGCGTGTTCCTGTTCGATTGCGCGACGATCCTTCAAGATTTCGTCCACCTTCGTAACGAGGAGGTCTTCCTGAGCGAGAACGTCAGCGGTCGGCACGACCTTTTCATTGTCAACGATAACGTAGTTAGCATCGACCACGACAGTCAGAGACACTTCCTTCGGCTGAACCTTAGAGGTAGAGATCGGAAGAATCAAGTTTTCTGCCTGAGTCAAAAGCTGACCTTCAGCGTCCATGTTCTTAATCATGAACACCAAGATGATGGTCATCATGTCCATCATGGACGTTAAGGAGAAAGGTACGTCTTCGCTATACTTACGAGATTTTCTAGCCATGATTAACCTCCCAACTTAGCAAGGTTGATCTTGCTGAAACCAGCTTCCTTAGCACGGTCCATGAGCTGGATGATCTTATCGAACTGAGCATCGTCGTTAGCAACGATGATAATGTTATCAACGTCGTCCAAGTCGATGAACTGAGTATGGATAGCGATCAAATCCTTAGCAATGAGATCGTATGCAGAAAGCGGATAAATCATAGTCTTGTCACCCGGCTTGAGAGTACGGGCAGAGTTCGGCTGAAGCGTTGCGAGAGCCATGCCAGGAGTCGGAGCCTTGAGAGCAGCCGGCTTCTGAAGGCCACCTACGCCTTCACCCGGAAGAGACAAGAAGTTGTTAGCGCCATCTACAAAAGCACTGTCAGCGTGAGCTTCTTCAGCACTTCCGTCGTTCTTATAAGCGGCCCAAATGACCTTACCCGGATCTTCTTCAGATTCCTTCTGAATAGCCCAGAGTTCGATGGTTTCGATTTCATAGAGATACTTCTCTTTGTCCATTTCGGAACCATCTTTGCACTTCGGTCCGTGTCCACTTTCAACAGCAGCCTTTACGTCTTCCATCGGATATGTAACGAGCTGAGCATCGGACTTGCAACGGAACGTCCACATTTCCTTGAAATAGACGTTCGGCTGGAAACCACCGCGAGCACCGATAACAAGATAGTTGCCAGCGATAGCGAGGGACAAGTTCAATGCCTGCTCATCAGGTGGAGGAGGCGTCTGATCGTCGATGAGCATCTGGCTGCGTTCAGGCAGATTGACTTCGACGATAGCGAGCTTGGAGAAAGCAGTCATGGTCAGAAGCATAGGAATCAAGATGGTGAACAAGCCCATCGCCGGAAGCAAATCCGGTTCTTCGACCTTTCCTGGTTTCTTGATTTGTTTTGCCATGTTTTATAAACTCCAGTTAAAATTAAACTCTCTAATGATTAAGCAAGGGAGTTGATAATCTTGAGGCCCTTTTCTTCCATTTCCTGGATGAGGCGTTCGGAGTTCATGTTGAGAAGACCGACGATGACGAGGAGAGGAACTGCAGAGAGAAGTCCGAGGAGCGTAGTACCCATAGCGATAGCAATACCATCAGCAAGAGCCTTAGCACGTTCAGAAGCCGGCTTGTTAGCAACAGCGTCGAAGGTGTAGATCAGACCGTAAATCGTACCCATAAGTCCGAGCAACGTGGAGATGGAAGCCATAACGGAAATGATGGAGATGTAGCGAGTGAGGCGCGGAGCTTCGGTGAGGAACACAGCGTCAGAAGCAGCAGTCATCATGTCGCGAGCCTTGTCAGCATCCTTGCAGTTGAGCTTTGCACCAACGATAGCGTCCATAACCTTAGCGATCGGGAGCTTAGAGCTCTTAGCGAACTGGAGAGCCTGTTCGAGCTGGTTCTGCATAACGAGCTTACCGAAATCAGCCATGAACTTAGCGCGGCCCTTGGAGCTCTTAATCATAATGTAGGTAACACGTTCCAGGGAGAAACCAAGGCCGATGATGAACACGACCAAGATGATCCACATGAACTGGTAACCATCAGATTCAGGGCTGAAGGATTGAAGCAATTTAGACATTAGAGACTCCTTTAATTGAGTTATTGTTTTTTTGTTGTTTTTGATAATCTTCGTTCATATTTATTTTTTTTTGGAGCGTTGTGGGAGATTTTAGTAGTAAAACTTTCTTTACCGCATGCAAATCGCTCTCAAGCCCAATAAAATAGGGGAATCCCATGAACTAGGATTCCCCGTAAAATAGTTTTTACCGCTATTTTTTCTTGCCTTTTTTGGCTTTTTTCTTGGCTTTCTTGGATTCAGCCTTGGCTTTTTTGCCCTTCTTGCCCTTCTTCGGGGTATCTTCAATCACTTCGTCGCTAGAAGATTCGGAAGTGGATTCAACACCTCTTTCAGAAGCCGGGATCAAGCTCGGGTTAGCGGTCCATTCCTTAAGCTTGGCGAGTTCTTCTTCAAGCTTAGCGCGATCGTCCTTAGTTTCCTTGACGATGTTGCGGAACGTTGCGACCTTTTCTTCGAGGGTCATAGCGTCAGACTGTTCGATCTGTTCGATACGAGCCTTCAACTTGAAGTAAGTCGGGTCAGCAAAGAGCGTAGACGGATCGAACTTCTGGATCTGGGTATTGAGATCTTCGTTGCTTTCGTCCAAAGTTCTCAAGGTTTCGAAGAGTTTCTTCGTCCATTCGTTATCGATACCGTAGTGAGCAGAAGCCTTGATACCGGTTGCGCACTGCGGGATAGCGAGCTGCTTAGCGGCATCAGAACGGCTGTTCAATTCTTCACGGTAGGCTTCCAAGTCTTCGTGTGCAGCCATGATAGCGTCATCCTTCACCATGCCCTGGCCCACGTATTCGCGGACGATCAAAGCACTATCCGGAAGCGGAGAGTTGGCGAATGCATCAGCAACTTCGACGAACACAGCGCAGCCCTGGTAGTACATTTCGATGTAACCCATTTCTGCAGCAATCACGTCCTTGTTGTAGAAGCCCTGGTCACGAGCAAGGTCGATGTTCTTCTGGAAGATCGGACGAGCCTGTTCGTAGTAAGACGGGAGCTGTTGCACGATACCGATACGTTCTGCAAACTTTTCTTCTTCCTTCTTACCGTTGAGCTGCTGTTCACGAATCTTTGCAGCCATCGTCACGAAGAGCATACCCATCTTGTTGGTGGCACGGAAGGTCCACTTTTCAGATGCGTAGGCAGCAGACTTGGAGTAGTGACCCATAGCCTTCTGGAGGATTTCGACCAAGCTCTTGATGATCTTAGCCTTTTCCTTTTCCTTACCCTTCAAGACAACCGGAGTCATCTTGTTGTATTCGTATTCACCCATGTAGAAAGCAGCTTCGGCCGGGATAGCGGCATCTGCATTCTTGATTTGCAAACCGTACTTGTCGTAAGCTTCAAGAGTCTTCTTGTAAGCGTCAACAGAGTTGTCCATGTCCTTCACATTGCGGTAGGCGCGAGCGATACCGATGTAAGCGGCAATGAGCTTTTCCTTGTCTTCCTGGTACATCTTGATGAAGTTGCGATATTCCTGGATGGCGAGGTCCCACTTCTTAGCGTTAGCGTATGCCATCGGGATAGAGAAGGCAGCGTCAACAGCGTAAGAGCTCTTCGGATAGTCGCGGACGAGGTCCTTGGAGCAGCGGATAGCTTCGTTAGTCATCTTGGCTTCGTCATAGCTCAAGCATGCGCTATAGAGGAAGGCCGGAGTTTCTTCGTTCTGCGGATAACGCTTGTAAGCAAGTTCGAAGGTAAGAGCAGCGTTCTTCTTATCCGGGATGGAGTCATAGGTCTGAGCAGCAAAGCCGATTGCCGGGAAGGCCATAGAATCCTGCGGGAAGTTGTCCGTAATGAACAAGAACGTCTTAGCAGCAACCACCGGCTGCTTGTCCTTCTTGTAGTTGCTTGCAGCACGCAAGACACCCTTAACCGTGAGCGGAGACTTAGCATAGCTCTTCGGGAGGAGCATGAAGGTTTCAGCAGCCTTCTTGTACTGGTTGGTAGCTTCGTAAGCGGCAGCAGCTTCGAAGATTGCCTTGTCAGCAATGTCGATGTTCGGGTAGCGCTTTACGAGGTCCAAGTAAGCCTTTGCACCAGCTTCATTCTTGCCTTCCTTAACAGAGGTTTCTGCCTTCTGGAAGAGAACGTAAGCTATAGCCTTTTCGATTTCAGCAGCCATGGAGTCGTTGCGAGTTTCCTTGGCCTTGTACTGCTTGAGTAGCCATTCAAATTCGGTGAGAGATTCATCGAGCTGGTTGGATTCCAAGAGAGACTGAGCAAGCATACGGCTGATGAGCAAAATGTACTGATGCTTCGGGAAGTCCTTCTTGAGCTTACGGAGAACGTTCACAGCAACATTGAACTGCTTTGCATCGTAATGAACGATAGCAGCGTTGTATGCAAGTTCTGCAGCTTCCTTGTTCTTACCGAACTTAGCCATGTACTTGTCGACCTGGTCGAAGTAGGCCTTGGTTTCCGGCAAGTTGTAAGCCTGAACGGCGTCATCGTTAGCCTTAGTCTTGCGAGCATTTTCACGAGCCTGGTCCATCATGAGAACGGCGTTATAACCAGCTTCATCCTTGGAGAGGAGAGCGGCAGAACCCATTTCGCGACGGCCGTAGCGAGTCGTGTCAGTTTCAACGATCCAGTTGAACATCTTGGCAGCGTTAGCATGCTGGCCCATTTCCTGATAGACGAGAGCGAGGTTGATGTGAACCTTGTATTCATCCCAGGTCGGTTCCTTGGCATAGCGCTTCAAGAATGCTTCATAAGCTTCGATAGCCTTTGCATACTGTCTCTTGCCGCCTTCGATATCACCTTCCTTGGTGAGCTTAGCAGCCTGAGCATGATGGTACTGCGGAATGTCGAGCATAGCGCCACGGATGGCAGCTTCAGCATTCTTCACAGATTCCGGATACTTCTGGTTCTTCTTGTACCAAGAAGAGTTGCGGTCGTAACGCTTCACCACTTCGTAGCGGTGTGCCTGAGCATCTTCGAACTTCTGCTGAACGATCAAGATTTCGATCATAGCAATATCGGCGAGCGGAGCGTCGATGTAGTCCGGGTTAATGTTCATCAAGCGCTTGAAGGACTGGACAGCTTCTTCGTTACGGTCATGG
This sequence comes from Fibrobacter sp. UWB12, assembly GCF_900142485.1. Lineage (NCBI taxonomy): Bacteria > Pseudomonadati > Fibrobacterota > Fibrobacteria > Fibrobacterales > Fibrobacteraceae > Fibrobacter > Fibrobacter sp. UWB12. Next base: position 56,240 of record NZ_FRAZ01000006.1, read on the forward strand.
TCCTTGTTCTTCATACCGATACGGTAGTAGACAGAGTCCTTGAAAGCAACCTTCTTGTCCTTCAAGAAAGCTTCAGCTTCCTGGACACCACCACCTTCCAAGTCAGAGAAGGAAGCAGCCATGAAGTCCATAGCTTCAGCGCGCAAGTCGTTCGGGTATTTACCCTTGTCAGCACCGACGATGTAGTCGAAGTACTGCTTTGCGGCGATTTCGTATTCAGCCGTGTTGTAGTAAGATTCTGCCAAGTGGTACATGGCAAGTGCAGCTTCCTTACCCGTGAGGTTCTCGAAACCAGTCACCTTCTTATAGGCACTGATAGCGTCCTTGAACTTACGGTTCATGAAGTGGTATTCTGCAATACGGAGCCATGCCTTCGGCACAAGACCGTTGTCCGGGAAGTCGCGGACGAGCTGCATACGAAGCTTGTATGCCTTGTCGTCTTCGCCGCTAGCTTCCTGCACAGCAGCAGCCTGGTAAATCACGGTCGGAGCCTTAGCTTCCTTCGGATACTTGTCGATGTATTCAAGGAAGTAACCCAAGGACTTCTGGTGATCCGGCTTGGGGAACTGGTTGATGTTAGCGCACTTTGCCGGCTTGTTATCACGGTCAGCGCACCATGCAACATCTTCTTCATACTGGGCGTTCTTGTCGAGGAACTGCTTTTCTTCGAGCTGGAACTGATAGTGGCCAAGTTGCTGCAAAGAGCTAGCGCAACGGTTGCTTATCTTGCCGGCGCAACGTTCAACTTGCTTTTCCCACTGAGCAATAGCATCGCGCATGCCCTTTTCGTCAAGACCACCAGAACGGCAAGCCTGTTCTGCCTGGTTCTTAATCACTCTATAGGAGCTGGCGCACTGATCATAACCAGCATTGCCCTTTCCAATAGACTTGCACTTTGCGTAAAGATTCTTTGCTTCGGTTGTTTTATCCTTACACGGGTCCGATGCAGCAAAAGATGTTCCTACCATGGAGCACACAATTGCTGAGACGAGCAATAGATTTTTCATCGTTCTCTATCCACCTATGATTTTCTAAAAATAAAAAGGACGGACCCGGTTTTAAGCGGGCCCGAATTTTAACTAAAGGTCGTCCTCCAACGGGGGCATATCAGGTCCGGACTGTTTGGTTCCGCCTGCACCACCCATCTTAGACATGAGGGTTGCCTTTGTAAAGCCAGCGTCTTCCAAAATGCGCTTGCGGTTAGATTCAAAGCGGTCACTCTGGATAGATCTCTGCATAAACGTTGCGTAATCTTCAATAGCCTGGTTAGCCTTGTTGAACGTCGGACGCAAAGCTTCACGCTTGCTTTCCACACGCGGAGTCGGCAACTGGCGAGCGAGATCCAAGGCGATAACCTGAACGGAATCGAACTGGCTCTGCATTGCATCGTAGGCCTGACGAGCACTGTCGCGAGCGGCAACAGACACAATCGGCTTTTCCGTGCGAGATTCAGCCTGAGTCAAAGCTTCAAGAGCGTTCTGGTAATCTTTCTTCATGAAGTAGCAGTAACCCATAACGAGGTAAGCTTCAGACACGAGGAAGGATTCCGGAAGGTTGCTGATGATCCACTTAGCCGGCTTGATAGCTTCATCCGGCTTGTTAACCTTAAGGAAGGACCAAGCAATACCGAGCATAGCTTCGTCAAACACCGGAGATTCCTTCTGGACCTGACCATACATCTGAGCAGCTGCTGCGATGTCCGGCTTTTCACCAGAGAAGAAGAGGTGGCCGAGCTTAACTCTTGCAGCGTCCTGAAGATCGCGTTCAGACTGGTTGGAAACCGGCTGTTCCGTAATATCGCGGAAGCAGTTTTCAGCTTCGTCAAACTTGCTCATACGGCTGTTAGCAATACCCATGGTATAGCGAGCGTAGAAGTAGTTTGCGTTACCCGGAAGAATGGAGGCGAGCAAGTCAACGGATTCCTGATAGAGACCCTGTTCGAACTTGATCTGGCCAGCAACGTAGTCAGCGTCAGCCTTCACGTCACTTTCACCGAACTTCTGAGCAATGTTCTGATACTTGTTCATAGCTTCCGTGTACTTGCCTTCCTTATAGTCGATGTTCATCAACTGGAAGTGGTACTTGGCGCGTTGGTCACTCTGCGGATAGCGCTTGATAGCATCTTCGTAGATGGACTTAGCAGCCTTGTGCATACGGAGGTTTTCGAAAGACTTTGCCTTATAGAAAGCAGCCTGGTCGACAAGGTGGAATGCCGGGTACTTGGTCTGAACCTTACCGAATGCATAAGCAGCAGCAAGGAATTCACGGTTCAAGTAGAGACGCATTGCAGCACGGTAGTCGTTTTCAGGTTCGATCTTCAAACGGCGATAGCGTTCTTCACCGATTTTCTCTTCACGGGTATCACCGAAGCGAGAAGTCAGCTTGACAGCCCACACAAAGCCACGGTTCTTCTTAGCCCAGAGATCGTCGTGAGACATTTCGAGGTCAAGAGCGAGGTAACGGAAGATGCTGACATCCTTGACGTTAACCGTAGCACCGAGGACCGGGTAGCCTTCCTTAGTGAAGCGGCCGCGGACACCGAGGTGAGAAGAAAGATAATAGGTCAAGGAGAAGCTCATTTCGAGGTTGCAACCCTTACCACCTTCCTTAGAATCGTGGATGAGGTCAATCACGGAGAGTTCGGCCTTGAATTCGAGAAGACGGTTGAATCCGCGATAGAACAACGAAATGTTGAGGTTCGTCGGAATCTTGTAAGCATCGTCAGCGCCCATGAGCACGAACTTGAAACTACCGTCGCCATCAGCTTCGCTGACAGCCGGAGCAAGGAGGTTCTGCACGGCAACGCCAATGAGCAAGTAACCATACTTCGAAGAAGCAAGCGGGTTCCAGCTGAAGCCTACGTCAGCACCGACAGTGAGCTGCTTGAGTTCATCAAACTGGTTGATGTACAAGACAGAGAGGTCGACACCGAGAGAGAGCAAGTGGAAGAGTCTGTAAGCGTAACCAAACTGAGCGGCAATTTCGCTATAGGATTCGCCACCTTCAATGGAAGCACCGTTTTCGAAAAGAGAGAAGCCCAAAGTGTGCTTGTAGTCAATCGGGTATGTCAAGCTGACATATTCCTGGCTAGCTTCGCCACTAATGGTGCTAAAGAATGCAGCACTGAATTCGAGCTGATCAGTTTCAGAAATACCAGCCGGGTTCACATACATAGAGGTGTTACCACCAAATTCGGCAAACCAGTCATTCTGCTGATACTTATTCGGCGTGTAGGTGGCCTCTGCAAACAAAGATGTGCTGGCTACGGCAAGTCCGAGAGCGGACGTCTTGATGAAACTAGTACGCAACATCACCTACTCCTTTACTTAATATCCGTGCGGGTGAACTCAATACGACGGTTCTGCGCACGTCCTTCAGGTGTTTTGTTGGAAGCAACAGGCTTTGTATCGCCCAAGCCCTTTGTAGTCATACGGCTTTCGGCAATGCCCTTTTCGACAAGGAAATTCTTCACAGCGTTAGCACGGTCTGCGGAGAGAGTCATGTTCTTGTCCTTGTTACCGATGTTATCGGTATGACCCACAATTTCGAATGTGGCTTCAGGGAAGGTTTCCATGATATCGACAACCTTCATCAAGGAGATGTAGGAGTCCTGAGTAATGGTAGCCTTACCGGATTCGAAGTTCACACCTTCAAGAACGAAGACCTTCTTCGGCGGCTGCGGAACTTCGTCCGGGCATCCATCGTCGTCCTTGTAGTTGTTCAAAGCTTCAGCCTGTTCCGGGCAGAGGTCCACACCCTTACAGATGTGAGCGTACTGGGAAAGCATACCCTTAGCTTCAACCCACGGGTCGCAGAGACCGTCGCGGTCGTTGTCGGCATCCGGGCAACCATCGTCGTCCTGGAAGCCATCGAAGTCTTCGGCTTCTTCCGGGCAGTTATCGAAACCAGAGCAAGTGCCGGCGTACTTTTCGGAGAGACCTTCTTCAGAAACCCACGGATCGCAAAGGCCATCGCCATCGGTATCCGGATTACGGGTTTCTTCGACAGCTTCTTCTTCCTTGACGACGTCAGTTGCAGTAAGACCGATATCCAACTTGCCCTTACCACGCTTGATCATCGGGGAAGTGGACTGGCAGAAGAAGTTCGGGTTACCGAGAGACGGGTTCATGAACTTCGGGTCCAAAGAAACGTTCGTGCGGTTCACCTTGATGAACTGGTTGAACGGATAGTAGTTCTTGTAGATGTTGTTGTATTCCACCTTCGTCTGACCGGCAGCCGGGTCAGCAAACACACCGTAGTAGTGGTTTTCCATGAAGATGTTGTTACGGGCGACCAAGTTGGTCGGGCCCTTCAAAGCAAGGCCAGAGTAGCCGTTGCGGAGCACAACGTTCTGTTCGATGTAAGCATCGAGAGACTTAGCACCCCAGGCGAGAATACCGGACCAGCGGTTGCCGTAGACCACGTTGTTGCGGAGCCAAGGCAGAGAAATAAAAGCACCGATACCCGTTGCATGGTTATCGATCACATAGCAATGATGGATGTAGGGGGCTGCGTTTTCGCAAAGGATACCTTCAAGACCGTTCCTCACAGTGAAGTGCGACATTTCGGCGCCCGAAGTACCCATGACGGTCGGACCGCGGCGGCCACCATCGATGATGGTAGACAATGGGTCCTCACCTTTAAGAACAACACCCATGATCAAGGTGATGTTTTCGTTATAAACACCGCGTTTGACAAGGATTGTATCCCCGGCATCCGCATTTCCGAGAGCATCTGCAATCTTTGCGAAATCGCCAGGCACGTTGATATTCTTTGCCATGGCGGTTCCTGAAAGAAGCATCGCCCCGGCCGTAATTAAGACCAGTTTCTTTAGGGTCATACTGCTACGTTTCTCCAATCATAGAACACTTAAATTCGTTAAACATACGCTTGCCTGTTTGGCAAACACAAAACCCATGGTGGAATATACCTTCAAAAATGACTTTAGTCAAATACTTTTCGTCAAAAACGCCATTTTTCGTGTAAAAAATACGCAGGTATAGCCATTTTGGGGAAAAACTTATCTGTCAATCCTCGCTCGGAAGATCGTCCTTTTCCTCCTCCTTCTTTGCACCTTGAATTGAAACACGGATCTCTTGGCAGGTCTTTTTGATATTCTGCAAGACCTTGCGAGCGCGTGTACCAGCAGACTTGTTGCCGCGTTCGAACTTTTCGTATTCGCGTTTGAAATTTTCAATTTCTAGTTCAAGATCGTTTACTAAACTCATAAGCAAACTCCAAAAAAAGATGCTTTTTGGAAAATAAATAAAGTTTTTGCTAAAAATTCGCTGTTTTGCAAAATTACGTTTACGTTTACAAACTATTACATAGGTTTAGAGTAATTCAACAACTTATCAACAGTGTGATAACCGCCACAGATTCTCCAAAGCCCTCCAACCCGCCTCACCGACATTTTCTGAAAAATCATTCACAAACATCGCGATATGGGATCGGATGACTTCTTCGTCATCGATTTGAGCTTTTTCGACAATAAATGGCGTTACCGGATTATTCCTTTGGCGGGCAATTTGCAAACTGCGACGGATTTCGCGTTCGACAGATTCGATTTCGGCAAAGGCAAGTTCCTTTTTGGCAACTGCAATCCCCAGAGGAATCGGAGAACCTGTTTCTTGCTCCCAGAAGGCCCCCAGATCCTGCAAAAGGTGGAGTCCGTCGCGCTTCCACGTAAAACGGTGTTCATGGATAGTGACGCCCTGGAGGGTATTTTTGCTCAAGAGCCCCTGGTAGACCTCGTTAAACAGCGCATAATCGATTTTTGGGGCGTTTTTGAACTTATGGGCGTACCAGAACTTAAAAAGGAGCGCAGCAGTCGTATTTGCGCCCGGAAGGGTTGTCGAAAGGTCCGGATTGAACGTACTCCCCTCCGAAGAGAGCAAAAGCGGGCCACAGCCGTACCCGATAGCGCCCCCGCAACCGAGGCAACGGTAGGTATCCCGAATTTGCGGATAGACCTGAGCACTGATTTTTGCCACATCCAGTTCGCCACGCATAACCATTTCGTTGAGTGTCTGCACGTCGGCATACGTTACTTTCCATTCGAAAGGGGAATTATCGAGCCCCTGGATCAAGGCTTCGTAAATGAACGTGTCATTGGGGCAAGTGGAAATACCGAGAGAGAGTTGCATAAGATTTAGTTGGCTGAATTTAGTGGGTAGAGCTTAGAACCGTACGAAGGGCAGAAAGAGCATCAGGAATGCGCCAGGTGGATTTGTCACGGTCGGTAGCAAAGTTGCTTACCGCACGAATTTCGAGGCAGGGCATGCCGAAAGCATGGCAAATCGAGAAGCAGGCGGCCCCTTCCATCGATTCAACATCGACATTGAAGTTTTCGACACGCTCAGAGGCCATCGCAGCTGTCCCCGTGCAGCAGTTTACAGTGAGACCAGCCACGGATTTCAATTTTGCAAGCCCATCGGGAACGCCTCGCAACGAAGAAGATTCGTAGACGAGTGCAGAGATCGAGTTTTGCGCATTTTCGGAGTCATTGCAAACTTTGTGCCAAGGAACAAATGTTCCATCGCGCTCGACAACGCCCAAATCCCCTACCCTCTCGGAATCGACTCGAACAACATCACCAATGTTAAGTCCACGCCCTGGATAGGCGCCACAAATTCCCGCCTGCACCACATGCGTAAACGGGCCTTCCGCAGCAAAACGGGATAGCAATACAGCCAAATTTGTAGAAAATTGAAGCGAGCCAACACCAAGAACGACCGCAAAACCGCGGCCATCGGGCAATTCAACAATTTCACCTAAACGAATGTTTTTTTGAACAAAGTTTTGACATTCAGGGAAGGTTCCAAAGAATTCCACGTTCGACGCAAAGGCAAACAAAGGAACAAAAAGGTCTTCCATGGCAAAACCTTATTCGAGACGTTCGACCTTTCCAGCAAGTTCGCTTTCAAACTCAGCGACACGATCTAGGCTCAAGTTCCACGGGCGTTCCACTTCGCAACGAGCACAGGCTACGGCCGTTGCCTTGGCCAAGCAATTTTCAAAACTCAAGTTTTGTTCAAAAGCATAGAGCCAGCCCGCAAAGAACGAGTCCCCAGCGCCAATGTCATTTTTGACCGTAATTGTTGGCGGCTGGAGCTGGACTCCCTGGAATTTCTTTTCCATGAGGCGGAAAGCACGAACAGGAGAATCTTCATCCGTCACGACAAGGTTCTTGATGGGCAAGCGTTCAAGAACAGCCGTTGCCGTCATCTTCCAGAACTGCGGACTAGACTTGACCAACGGTATGCTCAAGCGTTCAAGCAGCTTGCAGTATTCCAGCATATTGATTTTCAAGAGTTCGACGCCCTTCGCAAGAAGTTCATCGATTCCATCAATCGCATCGACAAAGATATGCTTGCCATTAAAGTCAAGATCATTGAACATCTTTGCGTTAAAGCCCTGCGGGAACGTTCCACAGAGAGCAACGTATTGCGTGGAATCCCAATGGTCCGTTAGCGTTTGTGCAAAATCGTCGTTCTCGGAATCGGCAAGCATCGGAGATGGTTCGACAAGTTCCGTTGTATCGCCATTGCAGGCAATGGTCGTACAGATACGCGTGTTTTCACGAATCCAAATCGGAACCTGCTGAATGCCACAAACAGAAAGCTCGTCAAAGATTTTCTCGCCATGTCCGGTCCCTAGGAAATGCATCAGACGAGGAGTGCCACCCAAAAGCTGCAAAACACGGCAGCAGTTGATGCCCTTGCCCGAAGCGTATTCCTTGACCTTGGAGATGCGGTGCACTTCGCCTGGAGTAAACTTATCCAGAAAGAACACCCTCTGCCATGCAGGATTGAGACCGAGAACTAAGATTTCCCTAGACATGATAAACCTTAGAAGTTCACCTTGTAGAACTTGCGTTTGCCCACTTGGACAACGAGTTGATCGCCACCCTTGATTTCAATCTGGGCCTGCGGGTCTGCAAGTTTTTCACCGCCAATCTTGACGCCACCGTTCTGCACCATGCGGCGTGCTTCGCCCTTGGAAGCAAAAGCCTTGATGTTCACGAGGAAATCGAGAGCGCCATAAGAACCGGCATCAACGCTACATTCGGCAGCATCGCTCGGAATGGCGTTACCGCTGTGAATTTCACGTTCCTTGGCGGCAGCTGCTTCGGCAGCTTCGGCACCATAGTACTGCGTCACGATGTCGATAGCGAGGCGATGCTTGGCTTCGTTCGGGTTCATCTTGCCCGAAGCGACATCAGCCATCATCTGCTTGACTTCTTCGAGCGGGATGTTCGTCAAAAGTTCGAACCAGTTTTCGACAATGCTGTCGGAGAGGCTGTAAATCTTGTGGTACATCACGTCAGCAGGTTCGTTAAGGCCAACGTAGTTACCGATGGACTTAGACATCTTGACCTTGCCGTCAGTACCGAGGAGAATCGGCATGAAAAGACCGATCTGCGGTTCCATGCCTTCGAAAAGCTGAAGGTCGCGGCCACGGAGTACGTTGAACTTTTGGTCGGTACCGCCGAGTTCCACGTCGCTCTTGATAGCGACGGAATCGTAGCCCTGCATCATCGGATACATGAATTCGTGCAGGCTGATCGGCGTATTGGCTGCATAGCGGTTATGGAAGTCTTCGCGTTCGAGCATCTGGGCGACAGTGAACTGGCCCATGAGTTCGGTAACCTTGCTGAACGGAAGCTTGGAGAACCATTCACCATTGTAATGGATTTCAACCTGATCGCGACGAACAACCTTGAAGAACTGTTCCTGGTATTCCTTTGCGTTTTCGAGCACCTGTTCGTGCGTGAGACGCGGACGGGCCTTGTTGCGGCCGCTCGGGTCGCCAATCTGTGCCGTGTAGTCGCCCACAATGAGCACAACAGTATGACCGAGGTCCTGGAACTGGCGGAGCTTGCGCATCACGACCGTATGGCCAAAATGGACATCCGGAGCCGTCGGGTCCACACCCATCTTGATACGGAGTGGAACGCCGGTGTCGTAAGACTTCTGGAGTTTCTTTTCGAGTTCGTCTTGCGGCACAATGTCAGTAACGCCGCGCATCAAAATTTCAAGCTGTTCTTTTACAGGACGGAATTGCATGATTCTAGTTAATTGGTTAGTGGTTAGTGATTAGTGGTTAGAAAGAAGCTAACGGCGCCAATCACTGGAAGCCCATTTTGAAGGAATGGATAATCATAACGTGGGTAAAGATAGTAATCAGGAGAGCGGTAAATTGCACCCGTAAACACAAGAACACTCTGATAAACAGCCAACTTTGTATCACCAAGATACACGTAAACGTATTTTTACACACAATCAAAATCTAAACGCTTTGAAAAAAACTGCGATTTATTAGCTTTGCATAAAACAAAAAACTTATCAGGAAAACATTATATGAAAAAATTTCTTTTGTCTATTGCTCTCGCAGCTGTGAGCGCATTTGCAATTTCCGCACCGAAAACTCATGACGGTTTCTTCTTGAACGCCACAATGGGCGCAGGTTATTCCAGCTTTGAAGACAAGATTGAAGGCGGTCTCGGCAAGATTACATGCGATGGAGGCGCTTTTGAGGCATCCTTTAAAATCGGCGGTACAATATACCCCAACTTAATCCTTCATTTTACCTTCATTGGCAACTCCATTTTCTCAGACCTCAAATTCAAAGCCGGGCGCGACGAAGAGTCTCTTGAACATGACGGATTCAACATGTTTATGCTCGGTGGTGGTTTAACTTACTACGTTGTCCCTGAACAAAATATTTACGCTAGCGCCTCTTTCGGAATTACCGACATCAGTATTTCCGTCAACAATAACGATTACAGCTTCGACAATCTCGATACCGGTTTCGGTTTCAACATTGCCATCGGCAAAGAATGGTGGCTGAACGATGAAAACGCTCTCGGCGTGGCATTCTCGTTCTCCCATCACTCCGCTGACGGTAACTATCGTGGTGAAAAGAACGAAGCCTCCTCCAATTCGTTCTCCATCGTGGCATCCTACACGTTCAACTAATCACTGTATAAAAACTTATATGGAGCCTCTGTGTTTTACATAGAGGCCTTTTTTAACCCCGAATATAAAAAGGAGAATTTGTTTATGAGAAAAATCGTTTTGCTCATCGCAATTGCTGCAAGTTGCATTTTCGCTGCATCGGCACCAAAAACACATGATGGCTTTTTCTTGAACGGCATCGCCGGCTTGGGGTATGGAAATTACGTCAATGAGATAAAGACTGAAGGCGTCAAAATAGAGAGTAAAGGTGCGAAGCTCGAATCAGGATTTAAAATAGGCGGAGCCATTGTCCCTAATGTTATTTTACACGCCACCATTAATTTAAGTTCAATCGTTACAGACATCAAAGCATCTAACAGCGAAGGCGAAACTTCAACGTTACCTCTCAAAAATGAAGCCTACAAAGTCCTCGTCTTTGGTGCCGGTATTACATACTACATTCCTCATGAATCCAACATTTATTTTAGCGCTACGGCCGGTTTAGCAGATTACTCTGAATTTTGTGCCAGTGGCAGAGTCGTCACCGAGCACCACGCCAATTTCAGTTTTAACCTGTCTGTAGGCAAGGAATGGTGGGTGAATAATGAACTCGGCATAGGCGTTGCATTATCATACAATCATTCCTCTGCCGATACTAAACTTGTCGGTTATAAAGGCGAAGCCACTTTCAACTCATTTGCCGTTGTCGCCTCGTTCACTTTCAACTAATTGTTGAATCATACTTTTACAAAAGAGCCTTCACGATAAACGTGAAGGCTTTTTCGTTCTCTACTTTCGCTTGCATTGCTGACGACGACGGAGAATGTACTTCGTCAGGAAATTGTAGAACTGTTCCGTCTTGGAATTATCCTGTTTGTTGCGACGGAGCGAAATGACGATATCGCGCTTAAAGTCCGTATCGGTAATTTCGAGAAGACGGACGCGCTTGTGATCCATTTTTCCCCACGAAAGTTCCGGCCAGAATCCAACTCCGATACCCGCAGCAACAGCCTCCTTGACAACGGACGCGTTATCGCTTTCAAACGTTACATTCGTATGGAATCCGATGCTATCACAGAGTTCATTACAAATCTGGCGGTACTGTTTTGAACCATAAAGACGAATAAATTTTTCGTCCTTCAAGTCAAACAACGATATGGAACTGAGCTTTTTGTATTGCGCGGTATTTGGAACGGCCAAGAAAATCTTTTCGGAAAGGACAAAAGTTTCGTCACTTTCGGTGTTGTCCAGTTCCGGCCTGTAATTCGCGTAAGTACGAACGCAGATGTCAAAGACGCTCGTTTCTTCATTCTGCACAATATCCACATCGATGTCGGAATTACTACGCCTGTACTCAATCACAGCACTCGTAATGAGCGTCGATGCCGCAAGAACGTTCAGCTTCACGTTGTTGTTCTGCTTGTTCGCCGTTTCTTTCAAAAGCGCCGGAAGCGCCATCATATTTTCGTAAAGCGGCTGAAGCTTTTCGTAAAAGAACTTTCCGCTGTCCGTAAGCTTGATGTTACGCCCTGCATTCTTGAACAGCAATACACCTAGCTCATCTTCGAGCTTGTGTATAGCTTGCGTGAGGGCCGGTTGAACAATACAGAGGTTCTTTGCACTTTGCGTGACATGCTCCGTACGCGCCACCTCTAGGAAGTATTTGAGCTGTGTGAGTTCCATGGCGTAAAATATAAACAAGCTACTTGCTAAAGGCGGCAAGGTCGATGCCGAGTTGCTTGATTTTGTAAGTCAAGATGCGCGGAGTAGTCGAAAGGCTACGGGCGGCAGCAGCCATTTTACCCTTGGAACTCTTGAGCGCATCGCAAATGATGTCGCGTTCGTACGCTTCGACCATCAACTTGAGATTTCCGCTCACAGGGGTTCCGCTCGTTTCGTCTGTCTGAATCGTCGGCGGGAAGTGATGCGGGTAGATGACATCTTCTTCGGTCAAGAGAACCGCACGTTCAATGGCATTTTCGAGTTCACGCACATTGCCCGGCCACGGGTAACTCATGAGCATTTCGATCGTTCCGCGAGCAAGACGGCGAACGTTTTTGCCCACCAAACGGCAATAATGTTCTACAAAGTAATCCGCCAAAAGAACAATATCGGTGCGACGCTTGCGAAGAGGCGGAACGTAAATCGGGACTATGTGAAGCTGGTAGTACAAGTCTTCGCGAAAGGTTCCTTCGGAAACCATCTGCTGCAGGTTCTTTGTCGTTGCGCAAATCACGCGCACGTTCACTTTTTTCGGAAAGCGCGCTCCAACGCGTTCCATTTCGCCCTGCTGCAGAAGTCGAAGCAACTTTATCTGCAAGTTCGGGGTGAGTTCAGCGACTTCATCGAGGAATAGCGTTCCGCCTTCGGCTTGTTCTACGCGGCCCGGCGCCTCGTTGACGACGCCAACCAAGGCGCCCTTTTCGCTACCGAAAAGTTCCCGGTCCAACACGGACTCCGGGAGGGCCGCGCAATGCACTCGCACGAACGGCCCTAAATTACGGTCAGAACGGAAATGAATGGCTTCTGCAACAAGCCCCTTGCCTGTCCCAACCTCGCCCACAATGAGCGCAGGGAGCGGGCTTCGAGCCACCTGGTCGATTTGCATGTAGACCTGTTGCATTTCAGGCGTTTTTCCGATGATGTTATCCGGTTGAAAACGTGCCTTGAGTTCCATCGCCATGCGTTCGTTTTCGGCCTTGAGGATTTCGTTTTCTTCTCGGGCCTGGCGGCGGAGTTTTACTGCAGTCGCAAGCATCTGCGCGATAATTTCGAGCAAATGAATTTGGTCATTGAGGTTCGCTTCGTCAGGATTGTGTTCGTCGGCACTCAAGGCGCCAACGACTTCCTGTTCCATGATAATCGGGACGCAAAGGAACGCCTTGTCTTCGGTCTTGCCGCGGCCCGTGCGGTCCAAGAAGTCCGGGTCTTTCGCAACAGACGGGATGATAATGGGCTTACCGGTTTCAACGACACGGCCGGTAATACCTTCACCCACCTTATAGCGGCCCTTGCTCGCCTGGCGGCTGCTCAAGCCTTCTGCAATTTCAATAGAGATTTCGCCGGTATGGCGATTGTACAAAGTGAGGGTGGCGTGTTCAACCCCCATCACCGATTCAACGGTCTGCAATACAGGATGCGCAACAGTCTCAAAATCAAGACTCTGGTTCAAAATGGAGCTGATCTTGTAGAGGAGTTCAAGTTCTTGAATTTTTGATTGAGTGTTGGGCATACAGATTTAATATAAAAAAGGCGACCCCGGAACGGAGTCCGGGGTGACAAAGCATGACTGGATGGGGCAAGCCCCAACCTCTTTGCGTTACTTAAGAGCTTCTTGCACGAGGGCGGAAGCGCGCTTGGAATCAAAGCGGCCCTTGACCTTCGGGGAAAGTTCCTTCATGATCTTTCCCATGTCCTTCGGAGAAGAGGCGCCCGTTGCAGCCTTGATTTCGGCAATGAGGGCCTTGACTTCTTCTTCGCTCATTTCGGCAGGCATGTACTTGCGGTACAAAGCGATGCAAGCTTCTTCTTCAGGAATCTTGTCCATGAAACCGCCCTTCTTGAGGATTTCGATGGCTTCCTGCTTCTGCTTTACGCTCTTGGCAAGAACGTCAATGCACATTGCATCCGTAATGGTATCCATAATCTGAGCCGGAGCGGCACCAGCCTTCATGGCTTCGTTCTTGATATCAGAATGAAGCGTACGGAGCGTTCCAAGTGTTGCAGCATCATGAGCCTTCATGGCGGTCTTGATGTCATCAAGAATCTGGGTAAGCAAAGCACAACTCATATTGATCCCGAGCGATTAGAAACGCCTCGCCCAAGCGATGAAGTTTTATAAAACACCTAATGAGTCATCGACATTCATCGACAACTCATTAAATTTTAGCAAAAATCTTCCGATTCAGAAATCGAATTAGTAGAGACGCTTGCGGTTCTGGTCAGCAATCTCTTTGAGACGCTTGCGACGAGCAGCCGTTTCAATACGCTTCTTTTCTTCGGAGGGCTTTTCGAAACGCTGACGCTTCTTGACGTCGGAAATGATACCATTCTTTTCGCAAGACTTGGTGAAACGCTTGAGAGCGCGTTCGAAAGGTTCGTTGGACTTAACAATAACGCCGATCACGATAATCCTTTGGTTAAAAATTCAATTTTTTGATAGCCAAATATACCTAAATATTTAAAATCTGTCAAGGGTAACATTTTCCAAGCACTTTCACAAGTGCTTTCCTGCTTAAAGAGCACTACCCCCTTTATATTCCATTGCAAGCATGGTAATGTCGTCAAATTGCGAGGTGTTTTTTGCAAACGCATCGATTTGGCGTTTAACAAAACGACATGTTTCACCTGTGCCCTTTCCTCCACCAATAGAAAGCGCGTCGAGCAATCGATCGTTACCGAACAATTCATTATGCTCATTAGTCGCTTCCGTCACGCCATCGGTATAAAGGAACAGCATATCGCCAGGAGCAAGGTCAAGCGTTTGCAGTCTGTAACGCGAGTTTTCCATTGCCGCAAGCACAATCCCCGCCTTGCTCTTCGCAAATTCAACGGAACCGTCCTTATGCCGGATTACAGGCGGATTATGTCCCGCCGAAGCAAATTCAACATGTCCCGTTTTCAAATCGATAAAGCCCATCCACACCGTCACGAACATGTTCGCACGGTTTCGTTTAGCAAGTTCGTAATTCGACTTTTCGAGCGTTTCGACTACGGACTTCAAGTTTTGCGCCATGGTCCTCAAAACAATTCGAGAAACCATCATAAAGAGTGCCGCAGGAACGCCCTTTCCCGAAACATCACCCACGACCACGCATAGGCGGCCATCATCCAGCTTGAAGAAATCATAAAAATCACCGCCAACCTCCTTGGCCGGTAAGAGGAACGGAGTCAATTCATGATACGGATCTTCGGAGCCCTCTTCCTTCTCGTCCATCGACAAGAATCCGATCTGGATATCCTTTGCAAAATCGAGTTCGCTTTCGATGCGGTCCAAATCCTTTTGCTTTTCCATGTGTTCTTTAAGCGACGTGCGCATGTTCAGGAACGCCCATGCAAACTGCGCAATTTCATCGCGTCCCGACAGGTGCGGGATTTCCACATCAAAGTCGCCCTGCCCCATTTTGTTAGCCGCCACAGCCAGTTCTTTAAGCGGACGGGACACTCTGGTCGAAATCACAAATATCAGGATCAGCATCACGACATAGCCCGCAAAGCACATCCACGCAAACATTTTTTCCAGGGAACGCTGACTCTCCATAAATTCATTTGCAGGCCACACAATCATGAACGTCCAGCCGTTCGATTCCATCGCCTTGAAGTAAATGACAGCATCCTTACCGTCGGCTGTGGTCCCCATGAAGAGTCCCTTCTTCATGCTTTGCACGGTCTTTTCGAATTCCGTAACCGCCTGCGCGCCAACTCCTCCAGAAATGTCGGACAAGCTCTCTTTGAAAACAATCTCGTTCTTAGGGTGCGCGATAATGGTATTATTCGCAGACAACACAACGACGTAGCCCGAGTTCGACACGGGGATTGACGCCACCGTTTCCTTGAGAAACGCAATTGACATATCCACGCAAAGGACACCCGCAAAAACGGTATTCCCGTAAGCGTCTTTCTGATAAATCGGCACCGTGTAAATCGCAATCGGCTCCCTGATAAAATCACCAACAAACGGTTCCTGCCAAAGCCCTTTCTGCAAGTTTTTCGTGCTCTTGTACCAAGTCTTTTCAAGATAGTCGCCACCCTTTATCAACTTGATTTCGGATCCTGAATATTGGGCAAGACGCATCACCTCCTGGTGCCACTTGGACTTGGGCGCCATTCCCGGTTCGTAGGCAACGACAACGGCCAGCACCTGCGGAAGCGTTTGCCTAGCATCAAAAACGGCCTGAGTCAAGAAGTCGTCGAGATCCTTTCCCGAAAGCATTTCCTTGCCAAGCACTTCGGCATACTCGTCGCCGAGTTTCTTGCCTTTTTCAAAAAGTTTTTCGATTATGGCGACATTCGCGAGACTGATTTCTTCGCCTTTTTCTGTGAGCAGTGTCGAAAGCTCGCTTTGCACCTGAAAACTGAGAACCCCGAACAACGTCGCGAATACGATGCTGAAACCGACTAGGGTCATCATGGACTGTTTGAACGCCAGTCCGTGCATATTGAAGCCCATAAAAAACCTTTTCTTTTTACTACATCAAAAATCGTTTTTTATTACATGCAAAAATATATGTAACTTAACAAACCTTGTTTAGACCCCTTAACGATTTTTACCGGATAAAACAACCATTTTTGAGAGGAACTGCAAACGGAACGTTTTTATAATAAACATTTGAGCACCAAATATACTCAAAAGATTCGCTTTTTATTGTATTTTTTTGTAAAATTTCAACTTTTTTCATAAAAATAAATCTTCATAACTTGCGAAGTATCAAAGACTTATGTATATTCTTTGTAAGATTATTCCAATTTGCTGGAGAAAATTTTTTCAATGTGGAGTTCACCCATGAAACTGCAATCGGTATCTTTACTCGGGGCAATCACCCTTTCCTGCGCCTTACTTTGCGCCTGCGGTAGCAAGGAAGAACAACCCGCACCTCAAGTCGAAGCCAAGCCTGTTGTCGAAACACCCGCTCCAGCTCCTGTCCAGGAAGCGGCACCAGAACCTGCTCAAGAAGAACCCGCATTGGTACCTATCCAATCCCTCAGCGAAGAAAAGAGCGCTCCGGTCGAAGAACGTCCGGCACCAGTCTCTAGCGTTGAGCAGGAATCTTCCGGCCCGTTCGTGATTCAGGTGAGCATCCAGCCTTCTAGAAGAGCCGCAAATAGCGTTGTAAGCAAACTTTCTGACCAAGGCATCAAGGCTTACGTTGCCGAAGTCGAAAATCCCGGTGAACTCGAAGGCACGTTCTACCGCGTGCGCGTTGGCTACTTCTCCACTATCGCAAACGCACAGCAATTCGGCAAGGAAGTTCTCGCACCGCAGGGTTATGCCGGTTGGGTGGACAATCGCAAGAACGATCGCATTGGCCAGCCCGGCGCAAGCGAAGACATGTAATTTTACAAAAGCAACGAACTGTTAAAGGCCCCGCAATGCGGAGCCTTTTTTAATTGAACTTAAATCAATTTAGAATCAATTAATCCCAATCTTCGTAGTCTTCAAGGCCTTCTTCGCCGGCCCTTTCTGAAATTTTGCATAGATAGTTGAATTCTTCTTCGCGCTTGTCCAAATCGGCATCGGAGCTGACTTCGTGAGTTTCAACAGTGTTACCATAGCACTGGACCTGATAGGAACCATCTAACCAGTGAGTTGCTTCTTCCCTTTCTTCAGCGCAGTTTTCAGCGGCTGCACCTGCATCAGGAACGGTTTCTTTCGATACGATTTCCGAATAGTAGTAGCCATCATTGCCAAGCTTTACAGTCACGGTCGATTCATAATAATAGGCGCCATCCATCATCGATTCAACAATCTTGACAGAATTTGCAGAGCGTGTAACGTTGCACTTCAAGGCAGTGTCGCTAGAACTTGTGCTAGATTCACAGCCAACCAATGCAAGCAAAATTGCAGAAGCAAGAATAAATTTTTTCATATAAACAATCCTTATGTTAAATTATTAGAAAATAATTTAGTTAAAATTTCCGACTGTTATTTACCGACCAAAGGCTTCACCATATTCTTTCGGCAAGTTCAAGATTTTAATTGTTTTTGAGCAAAGCCCCCAAGATTTATCGATAGACGCCAACGACAAAACCACCTCCCTGCCGTAAAATCTATATTTGGGGTATGCCTACAAAAAAGCCAAAAGTATTCGTTGTGCATCTTGGATGCGCCAAGAACCAGGTCGATGCAGAAAACCTCGTCGGCGAAATGCTCCATGCAGGTTTTGCTACCTGCGATTCCGCAAACAAAGCGGACTACATCCTCGTGAACACGTGCGGTTTCATCGAAGCCGCCAAGGAAGAATCCATCAACGCAATTCTCGCACAAGCTAAAGCGAAAAAAGCAAAGCAGAAGCTCATTGTGGCAGGCTGCCTCAGCGGTCGCTACGGCGAAGAACTGATGAAGGAACTGCCCGAGGTGGACTACTGGGTCGGCACGTACAAGCCCGGCAAACTTTTGAAGAAGATGGGTATTGTCGCCCCGCAAGGCTGTGAAGCTGAGAACCTTGCCCGCATGAACTTGGGTGGATTCCCACACCACGCTTATCTGAAAATAGCAGAAGGTTGCAACCGCCGTTGTGCCTACTGCGCCATCCCGCTCATCCGCGGCAAGCAGGACTCCCGTTCTATCGAAGATATCGTTGCTGAGGCCAAAGACCTCGAAGCGCAGGGCGTCAAGGAAATTACTTTGATTGCACAGGACACGACTTACTTTGGACGAGAAAAGGGCAAGAAAGGCGGCACGTTAACTCAACTTTTGCGCGCCATTTTGGACAACACGAACATTCCGTGGATCCGTATGCTTTATTGGTACCCGATGTTCGTGGACGATGAACTCTTGGACTTGATGGCAAACGAACCGCGCCTTGTGAAGTACGTGGACATGCCTATCCAGCATGCAAGCGACAAGATGCTCAAGTACATGAAGCGCAACTACCGCAAAAAAGAACTTGTCGATCTTTTGCACAAAATCCGCGAACGCATTCCGGGCGTAACGCTCCGCAGTACGGTACTCGTAGGTTTCCCCGGTGAAACGCACGAAGATTTTGAAGAGCTGATGGAACTGTTGCAAGACGTGCAATTTGACCATTTGGGCGGTTTTGTGTTCAGCCCCGAAGAAGGTACTCCGGTGATGGAAATGGACCTCCCTGCCGTGGACGAAAGCGATGCCCGCGCAAGGCTCGAAGCGGTCACGGATTTCCAGGAAGAACTCGCTGCCGAATACGCCGAGAATATGATCGGAAAGACAGTAAAGATTATCATCGACCAGGTCGCCGAAGAAAGCGAATACCACTTCTATGGCCGCACCGAAGGCAACTCGATGGAAAATGACGATATCGTGAAGGTCATCGAAGGTGATGGCGACGTGGGCGAATTCCACAATGCACTCGTCGTTGATGCCGAACCGCATGAACTTGTAGTGAAATTGATAGACTAGGAAAAGGCGCCCCGGCACCCCGGAACCAGTCCGGGGCAAGCTCCAGCCGGGGTGACAAACGCCTTTTTTACTATATTATACCCGCCTTAACGGCATAGGCCCGTGTATCACAATGGATAGTGTCCTTCCCTCCGAAGGAAGGTATTCCGGTTCGATTCCGGACATGGGTATTAAAAACAAAAGAGCCCGCCATGAACTGGCGGGCTAAACTTTTATGCGCTTAAACTAGCGGTTCCAGGCACTGGTGCCTGCAGCAGCCTTGTTGCGTTCCTTTTCACGCTGGCGGCGACGCTTTTCGGTATCATCCGGGAAGAATTCCGGGAAGGCATAACCAATCGTAATGCCAAACACGATACCCGTCTTGTCCATTCCATTCGGCTTGCCCACAACGCGAGAAGCATATGTATCGACAGCTTCGGTCTGAGAGTCTCTCGTCTTCTTGAAGCTCGGGTTCTTTTCAGGAGCCTTGCCAAGATCCGGAGCATAGTACATACCGAAGGAGAATTGCAAGTAGTACCATTCATTAGAAAGGTAAGCAATCAACACGTCAAACTGATAACCCTTAACAGAAATCAAGCTACGAAGGCCATCGGCATCCGGTTCCATGTCGTGGTCGAAATAGACCGTACCGTAAGAAGCGGACAAGCCCAAATGAATAGGAATCTTCGGGAAGAAGTAGTAGTTAAGGCCAACTTTATAGCCCGTACCACCTTCGAGCTTCATATAATCAAATTCGCTATCCTTGACCTTCGGCAACATACCGAAAGAAGCAAAGGCGGCAATATGCCAGCGAGTAATGTATTCAATACCGGCACCGAAGCCCATGCCCATGCCAGATTCACCCATGAACGGCATACGAGAACCGAGACCTACTTCAAAAATCAAGCGATCCTTAAGCCAGTCACGACGACGTTCGGAGTTTGCATATTCATCCAAACGCTGTTCTTCTTCGAACTTTTTACGAGTGAGAAAATCGTTTCTCTGGGCTGCAGTCATGCCAGCCGTAGCAGTTTCGACATTTTCCTCTTCTTCGTCATCATCAGCAGCCTTGACGGCAGAAGATGAAGATGCTTCCGTGACAGACATAAAGCCATCATCGGAATCAGCCGTGGCAGCAGGAGCTTCCACCGTTTTTTCGGCAACCGGAGCTGCCTTTTTCTTCATAGACGCTTTACGCCCCTTCGAAGGAGCAGCCCATGCAACCAAACTAGCCAAGCACAACAGCAACAACAATTTTTTCAGCATTAAAAAGCCTCGGATAAATAACCACGCTTGGAATATAACTTTTTATAGAAGTTTTTTTCGAAAACTTCATGTAAAAGTTGTATTTTCGTTTGATTTTACAATTTTGTAAGTTTCAAATAGGCCTATTCGACCTTTGTCAGCTCAGCCTTGATGCTTCCAAGCTTGATTTCGCACTGCATGAGTACCGGAAGGCGCCTGTCGTCGTCAGTAAACCAGATAAAAATGCGGCCGCTGGACTTGAAAATGCCATCGCCATCCAAAACAGGCTCGACCTTGACCGTATTGAACTCGCCAAGATCCGTTTTAATCTTTTCGCGCTTGTGGATAACGACTTTGAGTTCGTAGCGTTTCTCCCCGCTCACTGCAGCAAAACGAGATGTAGAGCCCTCTTTGAGAGGTAGGGTACGCACAAGGTAGAACGCAGACATAATGCTGTGTTCGAGCCCTTCGATGGTCACAGACGTATCGGCCGAGCGCTTTACGTAGTGGTTGACAGCGTCCTTAAAAACCGTATCGGAAAGGAAAGCCTTCTTTGCATTGCGGTCGAAGCGGATCATCGACTTATTGTGGAAAGTTCCTTCGTGGAGAGTCTTGCGGAACACATCCGTCATGAGTCCTTTGTTACGGACAAGCGTGTAGACAGTGTCGTGTACCGGATAAAATTTATTGACAGTCTTGTTGGCGGTTGCAAAAGTCAGGAATTCCGTCTTGCCGTCTTTGCGCGGTTTAACCTCGAGCGTAGCATAGCCAGCCGTAATGAACCCCCAGCTGAGGGTGTAAGACAACTTTTCGCCCTTCATCCACGGAGCCTTCATCTCTGGAAGGGTCTGCCATTTGGGGAGTGAAGCGGAGGAAGAAGCTATGGAGCTTGACGATTGCGCTACGAGAGTCGCCGAGGACTGTGGATTAGCTAAAGCTTCTGCAACACGAGACTGCGCTGCGCTTGAGGACTGCGCGGATGAGGAGGAAGAATATTTTTTAGAACTATCTTTTAATAAGGTCCAACAGTCAAATGATATTTGTCCTTGGGTTGCTGCAGCAAATCCAGATTCCCCAAGCCTTCCCTTTGAGCAAGGATCTGAGGATGTAATCAAGCCAGCCTCTCCTCCAGACAAGCCAGACTGAGCAAAAACAACATGACCGGCAAATGGCACGGCCAAGAGCAATAAAAATCCCAGCAAAACACTTTTCAAAGCACGATAAAACATAGGCCCCAAAACTCTTTATTAATGGACAAAATTTAAGATAAGGACAATATATAAAAGTCGAAAGCGATAGATACGGCTACATGTGCGCAAAATCAAAGAGACTGTGACAAAAAAGCAAAAAACGCTGACGAAACGCCAGCGTTTTTAATTCTGAATTAGAAGGCTTAGCCTTCGATGTCACCGAGGCTCTTGCGGTAAGCAATGAGCTTCTCGCGGACAGCCGGATCTGCGATGGCGACGATGTGGGCGGCGAGGTAACCGGCATTCTTGCCGTTGCCGATGCCGACTGTGGCCACCGGGATTCCCGGGGGCATCTGCACGATGGAGTGCAGTGCATCGACGCCGTTGAGCGGGCCGCCGGCGCAGGGCAGGCCAATTACCGGAAGAATCGTGTGCCCTGCGAGCACGCCCGGGAGGGCTGCAGCGAGGCCAGCAACACCGATGAGGACCTGGAGGCCTCGCCCGGCGGCTTCGCGAGCATACTTTGCCGTAGCATTCGGGGTGCGGTGAGCGGAGAGAATGTTGAATTCCCACACGATGCCGAACTGGTCGAGCACGGCGGTGATCTTGTCTACAGTTTCCTGGTCGGACTTGCTACCCGCAACGATACCGACCTTTGCATTCGGAACTTCATTAATCTGCATTTTTAAGTTTCCTTATTTTGCGAGTCTTGCAAGGCCTTTCTTACCGATGTCCTTGCGGTAGAACTTGCCTTCGAACTGAACTTTTTCGCAAGCGGCGTAAGCGATGTTCAAGGCTTCCTGAAGCGTTGCACCGTGACCGACAACGCCGAACACGCGACCACCGTTGGTCACGAGCTTGCCGTCGACCATCTTGGTACCGGCATGGAGCACCTGGGCGCCATTCTTTTCGGCTTCTTCGATACCCGTGACGACCTTGCCCTTTTCGTAGGAGCCCGGATAGCCGGCGCTTGCGAGCACGACAATAGCTGAGCTACCCTTCGGAGCCTTCGGAGCACCAAGCTTGGCAAGTTCGCCCTTTTCGGCAGCGTCGAACAAGGCAAGCATGTCGCCGTCATAGAGCGGGAGCACAATCTGGCATTCGGGGTCACCGAGGCGGCAGTTGTATTCCACGACCTTCGGGCCCTTGCTCGTGACCATGATGCCCACGTAGAGCACGCCCGTGTAGGGCTTGCCTTCGGCGGCCATACCCTTGAGGGTCGGTTCGATAATAGTCTTCTTGACTTCGTCGAGGAGAGCGTCTGTCACAACCGGAGCCGGGCTGTAAGCGCCCATTCCACCAGTGTTCGGGCCCTTGTCGTCGTCAAAGACGCGCTTGTGGTCCTGGGCAGAAGAGAGAATCACGTAGTCCTTGCCGTCGCAAACCACGAAGATGGAAGCTTCTTCGCCGTCCATGAATTCTTCAATCACGACCGTCTTGCCGGATTCGCCAAAGACCGCCTTGTCGCCGAGCATTTCTTCCACAGCGTCGTTCGCTTCCTTGTCGGTCATGCAGACGATAGCGCCCTTGCCCGCAGCGAGGCCCGACGCCTTCACCACGATCGGAGCCGGGTGTTCGGCGAGGAACTTCTTGGCAGAGGCGAGATCGGTGAAGGTCTCGAAGGCTGCCGTCGGCACGCCGTACTTCTTCATGATATCCTTACTGAAGGCCTTGGAGCCTTCGAGCGCGGCAGCAGCAGCAGTCGGGCCGAAAGCGCGGAGACCGCGGCGGCGGAATTCATCCACCACGCCAGCGACCAGCGGAATTTCGGGGCCGATAATCGCGAGGTCAATCTTTTCGGCGACGGCGAGGTCGGCAATAGCCTTCGGGTCGGCCACATCCACCGGCACGCACTTGCCCAGGTTTGCCATGCCCGGGTTGCCCGGAGCGCACACGAGAGTGTCGCACAGCGGCGACTTCTTGACTGCAAGAGCGATGGCATGTTCGCGACCACCGCTACCAACGACGAGAATATTCATAAGCGAGTCCTTATCTTTGAACGGGAGAAAATGTAGAAAAAAGAACGAATCCACCGTTTTCAAAAAGCTTAATAATAGGCCTACTTTTTCTTGATTTTTTTGAACAGCAAAACAACCCCATCTACACAAAGAGCAATAGACACAGGAATCGCAATTGAATAAAGAATCATGTTCACGCCTTCGTGCGTGGAAATTTGCGGAAGGATTCTAAAAGGGCTAATCGACATGTAGTAAAAGAACAAAATGCTCTCCGGGCCGTTTGACCAATGAAGTTGCGTTTCCAATAAACCAACAAGCAGCCACGCCAAATGATAAAAGGCAACAAGCCCAAATACAGACAAGGTAAATTTAAACTTTTGCAGTTTTGATGCAAGTTTCCATAAAAAAAGAACATACGTCAAAATAGATACCAAGCCAATGGCGGACATAACAAAGCAAAAGGATGGTATCGGTGGCAGAAACAAGCCGACGACAAACAGAACCAAGCCAAAAACATATAGCGAATAGAAATAGATATTGTTCATCATTCTAGACTCATACAGATTTGCTCATCACAACCCACCTTACGGCTTACCGCTCTTTGGGCCGTATTCTATTTTACCGTCATGGCGGATGATTACGTAATCACAAAGATTAAGAAGATCCGATTCCGAAAAATTTTCTTCACATCGTTTCATATGAGATGCAAATCCTCGGTGATTCCAAGGAGAAAAACGATCAATAGCAATATTGAAAAAATCTTCCCCTTTCTGAACATCCGCAACCGATACAAGAACATCGCCATTATCACTCAACATAAATACATACAACGGCACGATTCCTTCGCCAAATTGCAGTGTCGCCACATAATTTCCCGACATATTAAGTTTTTTCCAAACACTATCTTTGGAAATTTTTTCGTTCACAACAATAAAATCTTGTTCATAAGAAAGGCTCATTCCTCCATCATTTCTCAAAAGTTTCTTATACTCAAGCCATTTTTCAAATGACGGATTTTTACGGACCGCCATAAGCGTTTTTAAGAACAGTTTAACATTTTCAACAGGATCAGCATCAAACGATTCCGCCATATCACTCTTATACAGGCGGAGAATCAATTCCCTAAACGGAGTTTTTCCTTTCAAGGCTACATAAAAACTATAACATTGATTCAATCCATAATAATAAGTGTTCACCGCATTGATTGTGAAAAAATCTTCAAATCGTTTAAAACGTGAATCAAGACGGGCTTCTTGAATATACTGCATTTTTCCATTGTCATCTAAAGCCTGCTGAAGACTATCTAACACATGATAATACGATGCAAACGGAGTCTGGTTTTTCTGATAAAGTTTCAGCGACTTTGTCTCCTTAATTTTTCCGGGCATAGTTTTCAGAGACTTCACATGTTTAGAAATCATCCCTCTAAATAAAGGAAACTGCGCTTCGTCCAATTCCCGTTCATATTCCTTCTTTTGCAAAGACAAAACTTTACCTTTTTCTACTTGAATTCTATAATATCCCTGAATGCATGAAAAATTAAGAAATCCATTTACAAAATCGGCAACCAAAGGCTCATTCTTTTTTTCAGCAGTTTTATTCAAGATAATTTCTTGCAGAGGAACGCGAACAGAAACTATTTTGGGAGCCCCAGACGATTCATAATCAAATGAACGCGTCCACGCACTGATAGTCACACTATCCAAATAGAACATCGAATCACGAATACTCCAAAAAGCCTGATATCCGCCGCCTTCTTTAGGCGCAAGATAACTGTACATCGGTCGGATTGAGCATGCAGGGTATTCATCTATTGGGCGAAACGGCCATGCCTCATAATTGCTTTTAATGTAATCATTGAGCGGAAAAGAATTTATACGGCAAAGGCCATTTTCATGAATAATATGATCCGTTCCGCCTTCAAAATGGGCTCGCTCAGGCTCCACGGTAGCCATCACCACGCTAGCAAACAAAGCAATCAAAAATAGCAGTCGTTTCATTCGATCCATTATCACAAATCCATACTTACTTTTTATCGAACTTTAACGGCAAGGTTACGCGAGTTACATCATCCGCCTCATCAAAAGTCCATGTGGAAATTGCGTCACATATTGCTTTGTCAAATTTTTCATTTCCTGTTGATGATGACACTACTTCAATTTCACTAATTTTTCCATCGGGCGCAATAGTAAATTTTACTACGATGTCGTATTGAATTTCTGCATCTGGATGTTCACTGTTTTTTACTTCTTTTAAACGAGGCGCCTGCATTCGGTATTTCTTACGAATACTTGAAAGTTTTGGTTTGTTTTTATCGACAATCTCTTTTACATGCGAAGCTTTTCTTCTTTTAGCAGGCTTCTTTGAAAAGTCAGGATCACTTATTCCATCCCATTTTAAAGGTTTATGTGCAGAGTATGAAAGCTTTGAGTCCGTGATGTGCAACCATTGTTTATTGCAAGAATGCTTAGAACTTTCCCACGATTCAATCTGTTCCTTGCTGTATTTTTTGAGCAGAAGATTCTTATATACCTTATCGCTAAATTCTTCCTCTTTAGCAAGCAACCTTATCTTCGAGAATCCGGCGGCCTTAAGTTTTCCAAAAAACTTCTTGTATTTGTAAATACTTTCATCCTGATACGGGAACGAAACATTTATCTCGTCGCGGTCAACTTTATCAGCGTTTTTCGCTCGTATTTCTTTAAGGACATTAATTACTGAATCCGGCGATGCTTGAGAAACGCCATAAACTCTAGTCCAAACAGGATGTTCGCGAGAAATATCGCTTGTAAAAATACGGGTGGAACTAGCATCAACTTCAATCGAAGCAATTCTACCACCAACATGGCGGTCAACAACAAAGTAGCCATCAAGAATAAGAAGGTTAAGGCCAGTCGTATTCGCTTTACAGAACTCATTGCTTTTCACGTCATCACCAATTAATTCTGCTAAGTATTCTCCAATTCCTGTAAACAGGGAACTCGAGGACTGCGCATATAAAACGGCAGTTAACGATAAAAGCAATGCAAGAACAAACTTCATAGATTTAAAATACAATCTTTCCACGGGCTTTTTGTTTCTGTGAGCCTTCTTTTAAGCAAATTTACATTGATATTTTTGTAATTTGCCTATGTATGCATAACTTAAAACAGAATTTTCTTTTCATTCTCGCGACATTTATAATTGCAGTCGGGATTGCCGCGTGCGATTCCGCTAAAGAAGAGGCTTCAAGACTCGCCTGAAAATAAAGCCGCATTCGAAAGCGCTATCAAGAAAATATCTGAAGGATTCACCAAAGACAACTCATGGATAAGCATCGCTCAATCTCCATATATTCTCACGGGAACGCTTCAAGTCGATACAAATGAAATCAAGAAAATCATGCGAACAAAAAGCGCATACATCGAAATCGACTTTGCAATTGATACTGTTTTAAAAGGAGATATTCCTTCAAAAGAAATCATTATCAACAAATACATTTACAGCAAGAAGGAAAAAAGGCAAAACCGCAACGATTCGAATTTATTCTTATTCAATGGCAAAAAATCCATTGTTTCTCTAGCCCTTGGATACTCGGGCGGCTACTATCTTAGTTCAATTTTTCCCGTAACAGACGAAGTAAAGAATGAATTAGCAAAACAGAACGAGATTATTGCAAGCAAAGCATACACGAAAATCTGTCCGACAATTCAACATTCTTCTAAAGTCAAAAGTCTCATAGACGACATGCTTGTAGAGTCCAAAGCAACAGCTGCATACGCCAAACTAGAAGAATTAGGCATTCAGGCTGTTCCCGCTATCATTTGCCAAATGGATGACCAAAGAGAACTTGCAGTCAAACATATTACGCTTAAAAACAAATCCCCCACCGCTTGGGAGGCGACACGGCATTACAGCCCCGAGCTTGTTGTCGATGTACTCGAAGCCATTTTGAATCAGATAACCGGCAAAAGTTTTGGCAACATTCACAACGGCGGAATAGAAGAAGAAAGAACCAGCACCATCAACGGCTGGCGAATATTCCTGTGGCATTCATTTAATGATTAATTTATTCTAATATTTGTATAGAACAAAAAAACTGGCCGCCCCGCGAGGGACGACCAATTTAATTTCGCTAGAGATTGCTTCACCCCTACGGGGTTCGCAATGACGTCCAAGGTTATACAGCACGGGTGCTTGCACACGTATTGGATAACCGAAGCGTCATGCGCTTGCGCAATGACGTAAGCTTAGTTACCGCGTTCGAAGCGGATGAAGTTCACGACCTTCAAGCTGGTAAGACCGAGCTGCTTTGCAACGACTTCCTGGAGGTAGTCCTTGACAGAGAGCTTCTTCGGGTTCTTTTCAGACATGAAGAATTCCTGGTCTTCGAGAACGATTTCCTTAAGGACCTTAGCCACGCGGCCATCAATCTGGCGCTGCATGAATTCAGGCTTGGTCTGCTTGCCAGAAGCTTCGATCTGAGCCTTGGCAATTTCCTTTTCCTTTTCGATCGTTTCAGCCGGAACCGCAGCATCGTTCAATGCAACCGGAGCGAAAGCAGCGGCCTGCATAGCGATGTCCTTAGCAGCCTGCTTGAGAGCAGCTTCGTCAGCAGAGCCTTCGAAAGCGAGTTCAGTGATAACACCGATCTTGCCCTTCATGTGGCTGTAAACGCCAAACACGGAGTTCGGGACCTTCTTGATTTCAGCGAACTTGCGGAAGTCAATGTTTTCCTGAATCTTCACGAGGACGTCCTGGAGGCGGTCATTGATCTTGACGCCGTCAACAACAGCGTTCTTGAGATCTTCAACGGAAGCGATAGCCTGCGTTTCGACAGCCTTGGTAGCCAAAGCAGCGAGAGCAACGAAGTCGTCGTTGTTAGAAACCGGTTCGGTTTCGCAGGTGAGTTCGAAAGCAGCAGCCTTGTCTGCGGTTTCGATAAGGTAAACGCGGCCTTCCTTAGCAGCCTTGTCTGCGCGCTTTGCAGCAACAGCAGCACCCTGCTTGCGGAGGAGTTCCAAAGCCTTTTCCATATCGCCGTCAGTTTCGGTGAGTGCCTTCTTGCACTGCATCATGCCGACGCCAGTCTTCTGGCGGAGTTCGTTAACGAGGGAAGCGGTAATCTGCATATTACTTGTCCTCGCCGTTGTCGAACTTCTTCACTTCTTCCTTGGATTCCTTCTTTTCAGCAGCGACGCGCGGCTTGACGTTAGCAGCGATGTAGTCCACAATGAGCTTGAGGGACTTCACGGCGTCGTCGTTTGCCGGAATCGGGTAGTCCACGAGGGTCGGATCGACGTTCGTGTCGCAGATGCCGATGATAGGAATGTGGAGACGGCGAGCTTCTGCAACAGCGATCTTTTCGTGAGCGAGGTCGGTCACGACGAGAAGGCCCGGGAGGTTCACCATTTCGCGGATACCACCGAACACGTCGAGGAGCTTGGCGCGTTCACGATTCTTGTCGAGGACTTCCTTCTTGGAGAGAGCCTGGAAGGTGCCGTCCTGTTCCATAGCGTCGATCTTGTCGATCTTCTTGATGGACTTGCGAACAGTCTGGAAGTTCGTGAGCATACCGCCCAACCAACGGTTGGTGACGGAGAACTGGTTGCAGGTAGCAGCAGCGTCGAGCACGCACTGACGTGCAGTCGGCTTCGTGCCAACGAAGAGCACGGTCTTGCCAGATTCAGAAATCTTGGCAGCAGCCTTAGCAGCTTCTTCGAGGAGGTCACGAGTCTTGGAGAGGTTGAGAACGTAGATGCCGTTCTTTTCTGCCAAGATGTACGGTTTCATTTTCGGATTCCAGCGCTGAGTCTGGTGACCAAAGTGGGAGCCTGCAGCAAGCAGATCTTCGACGGAAGGCAAATTAGCCATAGTATATTTTCCTTTTCGGTTGTTACTACCCGGACTGCAATTAAGCCACAAAGCGAAGTTCAATATTAATTGTACCGCGCCACCGAAGCGACTCTTGCAAGCCGGTGATTGTTTACGCCCAGGCGATATTGCTTGGGCTAGCGCAAAGATAGAAATTATAGGGAGGCGTGTCTAGGGCGGGAATGCGCGCCATGAAAGAAAACGAGCCTCTAGAAAAATTCACACCGCTTGTGGCGACGCATTAAAAGGCAGAATCAAAGGTTTTCGTTTCCAGAAGCGGAGGAACTACTCCTCTCTTCTTTGGGAATCATCTGGTAGCAACGGACCGCGCCCCCAACAGATTTCAAAGTTTGACTTGAACCCCACCACCCCCAAGAGTCTCCAAGCAAAAGACCACCAAGTTGCCCAGCGTGATTTGAAGTTTCCATACTTTGCCCCCAAGGCTCCCAATAACGAAACTCTTCACCAACTTTCTCAAATTTGCCATCCTTATAAAAACCATTCGGCAAAGCGGCAAAGCCTAACGAATCGGTACATAAATTTTCATCCCATCCTTTTTTTGCACACAAATTATTTGGATTTATATACTTGAATATAAAATTTCTCCAGTCTCCCTCATTTACAAAAAGTTCCCATCCTTTTGGACAAATTCCCTGAACTCTCAAATAAAAATCTCTATTTTCTTCATGGCGATAATAATCTGTATTGTATCTAGCATTGATATTCAAAGCGGCTGACCATGTGTAATACCTTCCATATTTAGAACAAGAGTCCAAATTATCTTGATAACACCATGTTTGGCCCCGTAAATTCGGATAGTTCACCGAATCCGAAAAGTTCAGATTTTCCGCCATAATACGGAAATTGCTGTGTACAATATACTTGTAAACATGTCCGTCACGTTCATCAGTGAATTCACCGTAAAAAATCGCCGGATTCATGTAATCCCACGCTAAATGCTTTTCGACATAAGACGAAGAACTCGAGCTTTCAGCAGAAGATGACAATTCCACTACAGAAGACTTCCGTTCAGATGAACTACTTTTTACAGACGAAGACGATACGATTATAGCAATTTCAGAACTTGATGATTCAACAACAGGAGAGGAACTGGAATCATCCCCACAAGCAACAAATACGCAAGCTAAGCTCACCAGCATCAAGGTATTACGCAACATTTTTTTCCTTACTAGGTATAAATAATTCAAAAGCAACGTTTCCATAAGTTACCAAACAGGGATTACCTCTTCAAAAACTCCAAAATCCTTGAACGGTAATCCGGGGCTTCATCGTAGGCGGCGTGGCCATAGTTCTCGTAAACGTACAGTTCCACCGGCGTGCCATTTTGCTTTAGCACTTCTGCAATTTCGCGGGAAGCGATTACGCCCAAAACTTGGTCAAGTTCAGCTCCCAAAATGAAAGTTGGGCACTTGAGTTTCAAAAGGCCTTCGTACGCTTCGAACGCGAGGCATGCACGAGCCAACACGCAGAAACGTTTCATGTCTTGCTCCGTTGCATTCGTGTTCATTCGCATTAGGCTCTTTTTGTACTTGCGGATTGTTTCAGCAGAAAAAACTTTATCTATAAAATTCGAACAAAGCGATTCGATATCGCCGGCATCGGCAAGGCGTTTCCATTCCGTCATCACCGCGCGGGACATGTCGTTCAAGCGGGAAGCGCTACAGCCAAGCACCAAGCGTTCGACTTTTTGCGGGAACTGTTCTGCAATGAGTTGTGCAATCATGCCACCTTGCGAAATACCAATCATGCATGCGCGTTCAATACCGATAGCCGACATCGCTTCAGCGGTATCCGCAGCCATTTCTTCCATCAAGTACGATTCGCCAAAATTTTTCTTGCGGTCGAACATGTAGACCGTAAAATCATCTGCAAATATTTTATATGAATCAGCCACCATCGAGGCAATGCCCATAGTGCTTTTAAGGCTCATACCCGGAAGCAAGACGAGCGGGCGCGCGCCCGTGCCAAACTTGAGGTAATCCATTTCAAAATTGTCGGTCTTTACGGTCTGTACTGTATATTCAATCATATTGCAAAGATACTATAATTTTAAAGTTTTAAGATAAGCCTTTTGCTCATCGGTAATGCGATAACTTTCGATTGCCTTTTGGATGGTCTTGTTATGTGTCCAAGCGTCGAGTACACGTTTTTCAATATAAGGTAAAGTCGCTTCATACTGCTTTGCAAGTGCCGTTGCAAAGAACCATGCGACCATCATGTTCAGGTAATATTCTTCGCTGCGAATTTTCGCGACCCACTTTAAAAATTTCGGATCAAAGTCATCATCCAAAAAGAACGACATCAGCGTTTCGATACCAAAGCGGACTGTGTAAACGTCCGTCACGGGAGCTTTCATCCAGCGTTCAACATCTTTCAAAAGGCGCTTACGATTCGCGGCCTTCGCAAACACCTTGGGGCGCATTTGGTCACAAGTTGCCCAATTATCCACGTACGGCAAAAAGGCATCAATATGCGAAACGCAATCATCGTAATCTTTTATCAAAGACAAAATAAAAGCGTGCACCTGATTTTCGTCATAATACTTATGTGGAAGCGTTGACAAAAATTTTTCCACATCCGGGTGATTTGCAAATTCCTTGGCAATCGCGCGCAAGTCAGGAGTGCGTACGCCGATAATCGACTTTGCATCCGTCGTCGGGATCAGCTTGCTATGGAAAGCCTGAAACTTTAAATCTTGTTTTTCAAAAAGAGTTTTTTGAATTTCGTTAATAATTGACATTATTTCACCGGTCTATATCAGTCTTGTCGTGCACCAATCGCCTTGATGTTCAAATAATTTACAAAAACTTTTCTAAATTTGCGCGCATGGCTGAGAAAAAGAAAATACTCGTAATGGTCGCAAGTCCAAAAAATGAACGTAGTGGCACTCTTATCCCGACAAAGGCTTTTGTCGAAGGATTGGAACAGAACGGCGACTACGAGACCGAGTACATCTTTATCGACAAGATGCACATCAAGCCCTGCCGCGGCTGTCTTAGCTGCTGGGGACGCGAGGACGGATCTTGCTTTATCAAGGACGATGACGTTCCGATGATTCGCGAGAAACTTACGAATGCAGACATCGTTATTTGGAGTTTTCCGCTTTTCCTCTTCAGTATTCCCGGACAAATGAAAGTCCTGATGGACCGCATTGTGGGCATGGTTCATCCGTACATGGGTCAGAAGCTCAAGGACGGCGCCAACGCCATGAATTCGCACCTGCATGGGCTACAGTTCCAGAAAGAAGGGCAGAAAATTATTTTGCTTTCAAGCTGCGCCTGGATGGACTTGGACGTGGTTTACGAGCCTATCCGCAAGCAGTTCGACATCATCCTTGGCCATGAAGGCTACACGCTTATTGCATGCCCGCAGATGCGCGCGCTCGACCATCGTGGCGGTCCGCGTCGTTTGAACATGCTTCGCGACAAGTACCGCAAGGGCGGAGCTGAACTCGCTACGACCGGAACACTTTCGCAGGAAGCTATCGACTTGATGCAAAAGCCGATTTTCAGCGATGACGCCTACGAAACGCTCGTCGTGGAATTCGTAACGCACATGTTCGATCGCGACGACAATTTTTAGCGCCTTCGGCGAGTGGCTTGATTGCTCGGCTTTGCCGGGCATTTTTTATATAAAGGAAAGGCCTCCGAAAAGCGGAGACTTCGTGAGCCTCAAGCGATTCGTATCAACGAATCGTGGAGGCGAGAGTGAGGCGATATCACATTCTCGTGCTTGCAAAAGAGCCGAACGGTCTTGTAATAACAGAAAAACCCTGGCGAGAACCAGGGTTTTCCGTAAAAGCAAATTCGCAGATTAGCGCTTGCTGAACTGGAAGTGCTTACGAGCCTTCTTGCGGCCGAACTTCTTACGTTCAACGGCACGTGCGTCACGAGTCATGAGGCCTTCCTTCTTGAGAGCCGGCTTCACTTCTGCGTCGTTAGCAACGAGTGCGCGGGAGATGCCGAGACGAACAGCGCCCATCTGGCCAGCGATGCCACCGCCACGAGCGGTAACTTCGACGTCCCATTCTTCAGCGTTGCCGAGGATGGCGAACGGAAGGTTTGCAATCATGTTCTGCACTTCAGAATGGAAGTATTCCTTGAAATCACGACCATTGATAGTGCGCTTGCCGGAACCCGGCTTCAGAATC
Source organism: Fibrobacter sp. UWB12 (assembly GCF_900142485.1). Lineage (NCBI taxonomy): Bacteria > Pseudomonadati > Fibrobacterota > Fibrobacteria > Fibrobacterales > Fibrobacteraceae > Fibrobacter > Fibrobacter sp. UWB12. Next base: position 89,689 of record NZ_FRAZ01000006.1, read on the forward strand.
ACAGCGGCGATGGCGTTCTTGCGACGGCCAGTGCCGCGGTAGATCTTCTTATTCTTTGCTGTAGCCATAGTTTTCTCCGTTCTAAATTAAAGTTCTACGACTTCGGGTTTCTGGGCAGCGAACGGATGTTCGGCACCTGCAAAAATCTTGAGCTTCTTGATCATCTTGTGGCCAAGAGCGCTGTGCGGGAGCATGCCCCAAATGGCAGCTTCGAGCGGAGCAGTCGGGTGCTTTGCCAAAAGGTCGGCAAAGTTGATCCAACGTTCACCAGCAATGTGACCGGTGTGGTGGAAATACTGCTTCTGGAGAGCCTTGTTGCCGGAAACAGCAACCTTTTCAGCGTTGATAACAACCACGAAGTCGCCAGTATCGACGTTCGGGGAATAGATGGCCTTATGCTTGCCCATGAGGAGACGAGCAACTTCGCTTGCAACGCGTCCCATCGGCTTGTCAGCTGCGTCCACAAGCTTCCACTTGCGGGAGACAGTCTTCGGGTTTACCGTAATGGTCTTCATGTAAATCCTCTAGTGAGTGAAATTCCGAGGCACAGGCGCCCCGAGAAAAGCAGGGTAAATATAGATGCTTTTACGGGATGGTTCAAGGGTAAAAAAGTGTATTTTTTGAAAAAAGTAGTATTTTGGCGGGTTAGACATTCTATCAATTGATATAATTATATTAATTAGTATAGTATTTTGGTTGTTAGTCAATGGTCTTTGGGCAATAGTCATTAGAAATACGTCACTAGATGGGGCTAGTAGCCCCAACCTCTTCGGCTCGGTCATACCCATACGAGTATGGTTGCGACACTCGCCTTTTGAGGTTGTCTTCGACTCCGCTCAGGATGACACGTCCCTACCTTAGAACAAATGTATTAATGGCGACCCCGTCCCCATACGCGGATCACGCTCACATAAGTGCTAGTTGCATTCAAGGCGAGTGTCGCGACAGGCTGCTTGCAGACTGTCATGATTGAGCCGAAGATGCTGACGCAAAGCGTCAAAGCACTAAGTGATCAAAGAAAATAAATCCGGGGTGACAATCGGGCATGACAAAGCAACAATTCCGAATTATCCTTACTGTTTACTCTTCTCCTTGCGCATGGAGGCGAGCGCTTTTGACTTGCGGCGGGCGGTTTCTTGCAGGTTCACGGCAACATCGAATTCATCGACGATTTCGCGCCCAAGGATTTCTTCGAGCACGTCTTCGAGACTTGCAATGCCCGCAATCGCACCAAATTCATCAACAACACCGACCATGTGCCCACGCTGTTTGAGGAATCGTAGCAACAGCTTGTCGGTCATAAGGCTATCGGGCACAAGTTGCATTGGACGCATAAGCTGACGAAGTTTCACATCGCGCTTGCCTTCCGCAAGAAGGTTGTATGCATCTCGACGGAGCACAATTCCAATCCATTGATCCTTTTTTCCATCGTAAAGCGGAACTCTGGAAAACGGCCAGTTTCCACGTTCATCCAACGTCTCGCCAATCGTGCTATCTGCAGAAAGCGTAAAGACTACTTGACGGGGAGTCATCACACGACGCACAGGGAGCGACTTGAGCGAAAGAATATTCTTGATGACAAGTGCCTGCTGGCGGTCAATCACATCTTCTCGCAAACCAAGACTCACAAGGCTATTGATGTCTTCGATACTCACATCCTTCTTTTCTTTATCTTCGCGAGTCCAATGCTTGGTAAGCGTAAGGCAAAGCCAAATAATTCCAGTCCAGCTCAGCACTTTTGTAATGTAATAGAACGGCACAGCCACAAGTGGCGCACAGATTTTTGCCTGTTTCACACCAAGCGTTTTCGGAGTGATTTCGCCAAAGAGCAAAATGAGAATCGTGAGCACCACGGGAAGGAGCATCGCCTGCGAAGGAGTCAATCGCTTTACCGCAAGGGCAGTCGCCAAGGAAGCGCCCACAGTATTTGCAACCGTATTCACAACAAGCACCGATGCAATATAACGGTCGATATTATCCTTCACATGCTTGAGGTAACGCGCCGTAAATTTCTTTTGCCGTTCCAGTAGCTCTACCGTCGAAGGCGGGACACTGTAAAACGAAGCTTCAGTCACGGAGCAAAACGCAGAAGCCGCAAGACAACAAAAAACAGTTAAAGCAATTTCAAACATAATTTCGCGCCTCCGGCGCAGTTACTAATAACCATTAATCAACCCCGGTTCAATCGCCCAGAATTGCGTGCGCTCCATATCGCGGACAAAATCGCTCAACGCCTTTGTATCGGCAAACGGAACGATAAACGAATCCTCGGTATTCAATTGAACAAGTTCAATATCCGTGGATTTGGGGATATCGGCAAGTTTACGCACTTCGTCTAGTGCATCATCAAAACCGCCAAGTCCTTGCACAAGGCCGGCCTCTTTTGCCTTCCAGCCCACCATCACGCGGCCACCGCCATACACGGAATCCACCACGGCCTGATTAATTCCAGTCGCCTGCGAAACCACTCCCGTAAAGCGGTTGTAGAAATCATCCATGTATTCCTGGAGGGCAGCCTTTTCCGTGTCTGTCCACGGGCGAGCAAACGAACGAGCATCAGAATAATCGTTAGTCTTCACCGGTTCATTTCTTAGCCCTATTTTTTTCATCAAACCTGAAACATCAATTTTTCCGCCATAGATACCAATGCTTCCGACAATAGCAAACGGCTCTGCAATTATTTTATCTGCACCACATGCAATGTAGTAGGCGCCTGATGTTCCAATATTTCCGATACTAGCAACGATCGGAATATTAAACCGATTCAAGTTCTTGAGCGCACCCCAGATTTTATCGGATGCAATTGCATTTCCGCCCGGTGAAGAAATCCGCACAAGGAGCGCCTTCACGCCCATGCCTGGAAGTCTACGCAAACCTTCGAGTACAGCCGTTTCCATTTTAGAATCAATCGTTCCATTGATATTCAACAATGCAACTTTCGTACGATGGCTCCAGCTTTCATCAAAGATTTTCGTATTTGACGGAGACCATGTTCTAAATCCAGCATAAGGAGCATCTATTCCGAAGAATGTTTTTAAAGCATAGCTCGGCACTTGATCTATATAAAGAGTCGTATCTGCAAGGCCTGCTTTTTTTGCCCCTGTCGCAGTAATCACAGGTTTTTGTGCAAGTTCATCTAGTTTTTCCGTATTAACTGGAGTCGATCCTGTCTTAATCCGCGAAGCCAATCGCATACGAATCAATTCCCAAATATCCTTGTAAAGCGTCTCTACATTTTCGCGAGCATTTACCGACATGGAATCCGCCGTGTACAGTTCCACAGCAGACTTGTAAGCACCATGGCGCAAGAACTCGACCTTGACACCTAGTTTATCCAAAAATCCTTTGTAGAACGTAATTCCGCCACCAAGCCCAAGCCACGTAAAATGCGCCGAAGGTTCCACTACAATGCGGTCTACACTTGCTGCAGCCATAAGTACAGCTGGACGAACATCATCCATATATGCAATGACAAGGCCCCCGCGAGATTTAAGCATTTTCACATAACGGTTAATTTCTTCAGAAATAGCCAAATTGCCAGTATACCCAGAGAAATCAAGCACGACAAGGCCTGCCGCCGGATCACGAAGCAAATGTTCGAATAAATTACGAACCCTCATGAGGCCAATGGACGAAGGTTCAAAGAAAAGGAACTTCTTTTCCACTTCGGAAACTTCCATATTGAGCGGCACACGTATAATCTTCGCCGCATGGGAAGACTGCGGATTACGCGCCGAATGGAAGCCGATACTTCCGCCCTTCGGCAAAAAGTCATCCAAAATTTTGAGGGAAGCATCGACATGCCCGCCAAACGAAGTAGAAAGCGTGAGAGCGAATTCATCGTCATCGCCGTACAAGGGCATTTTAAAGCCAAATCGGTATCCGTAAAGGGATAGTTCCAAAAGCAAACGATGTTCCTTCCAATTTTCGACATCGTAACTTGCACTCAAGAAACTCCCCAAGCGAAGAGTCGCCCCTGCATTATGGATGCGCTCCATAGAAGCAGGCCCCAAATAAAGCAGATTATCACAGGAATAGCCAAGGGAAATAAAGCGGAACGGGCGAATCAAAATACCGGGAGAAAACGTCCACTCCGTCCCCGTAAAATCCGCACTGCGAAACGCCATAAAACGGCTGCCTAAAAAAGCACTTCGGTCAAAAAGCGGGAAACTATACGTCAAGTTCCAACGCGATTCGTCCATGCCCTTATCGTTAAAACGGTACTCAAACCCGGCACCCAGACGGTCCAAATTACCGCCAATCCGTAGCTCGGTAATGCCGTCATCGAATTGGTACGAGAGCAGCGCCCCCTTAGAATCAAGTGACGAAAGCCCCGCAGGGTTCCCGAAAACACCATGCCCACCATCTAGCGAAACAAAACCCGATTCGCCAGGAAGGTAAGCATAAGATAGCGCTGAAAGCGCAAAAAACGCAGCAATTATTTTTCTCATCATTGATATAATAGAAAAATTGCTATCTTGATTAGCGAGTGAAGGAAATAATTTTAACACAGTGGTGGTTCTATGGCTGCATCTTCTAAAAAAGAAGAAACTGACCTCTTTGATTTATTAAAGGAATTCGTCAAAAATTGGAAAATCATGGTTCCGTGCATAATTCTTGCCGGAATTATTGGCGTTTTTGTCGCCATGTGGATTCGTCCGGTTTACAAGGTAGACGCCCTGCTCCAAATCGAATCCAAGAATAACAAAAGTGTCGGCTTAATGGGCGGACTTCCCAGCCTCTTTGCCAGTGCAAGCCCTGCTGAAACCGAAATAGAACTCATTTACAGCCGTCAAATCATCGGCGAAGCTGTGGAAAAGTTGCGTTTGCAATACACGGCAACACCGATAAACAAGATGGACAGATTGTTGCACCACGAAGGCCGCATGGAACTCAGCCAATTCGAAGTGCCTTGGAAATCCATCCCGAAGGATGAAAAAAGGGGACCTTGGATAGCAACAGCAGTAGACAGCACTTCATTCGACCTGTATGATCACAATAACAATAAAATCTTAACAGGAACTGTTGGACAAACATATAGAGTTCCTTACGCTGGAGACACACTCATCTTTAGCGTATTCCACATGGATGCAACTGCCGGACAAAAATTCAAGCTCAACAAATTGGAACGTCTTGACGCTATTGCAAAATTCAAAAAGGCATTTGAAGTCAAGGAAAAAAGCAGAAAGACCGGAATCTTGGAATTCAGCTATCAGGACATCTACCCTGACCGCGCTACAAAAATCCTTAACGAGATTGCAACATCTTATTTGAGACAGAACGTAGAACAGCGAAACGCCGAAGCACAAAAGACGCTTGAATTCTTAGAAAAGCAGCTTCCCGACGTCAAAGCCCAAATGGACAGTTCGCTACTCAAGTTCAACACCTATCGCAACAAAGTCGGTTCCATTGACATTGGTGCAGAAACGCAACTGATTTTGGAAAAGCGCAACAAGTTGCAGCAAAGCTTGCTGGACTTGCAGCAGAAAAAACAAAGCGCAGTCCGCCTTTTCCAGCCGGAACATCCGACCATCAAGACCTTGGAAGATCAAGAAAGCAACTTGAAACGCGAGCTTGCAAGCAACTACGCAGCAACAAAGAAACTTCCGAATACACAGCAAGAAGTTTTGAAACTGACGAATGAAGTTGACATGAGCAAGCACATGTACACCACCATGCTCAACAACATTCAACAGCTTAAACTCGTTTCTGCCGGTGAAGTGGGTTCCGTCCGCATTATCGATTTTGCCGAAGAAGTTTCCAGTCCTATAAAGCCCAAGAAATCCATGATTGTATGCGTTGCTTTATTCATCGGTTTACTCTTTGGTACACTTATCATCTCGATCAAGAGCAAATTTAACAACGGTGTCCGAGACGCGAACTTTATTGAACGCGAAACAGGGTTCAGCGTTTACGCCAAAGTACCGAAGGGGAACCCCAACGGAACTAAAGGCACTCGCCCGCTCGCTGTAGTCGAACCCGATGATGTGGCAATCGAATCGCTCCGTGCATTACGCAGTTCTCTTGAATTTAGCATGGAAGACGAAAGCAAATCCATTATTGGTGTCAGCGGTCTCATCCCTGGAGTCGGCAAGAGCTTTATTTCCGTCAATCTTGCAGCGCTATTCGCAGGATTAGGCAAAAGAGTCCTTCTCATCGATGCAGACCTCCGCAAAGGTCGCCTGCATAAAGAATTTGGAATCAAGCGCGATAAAGGACTTTCTCAGATTCTTTTACACACAGCAACTCCCGCTGAAGTCATCAGCAAAACGGAAGTTCCAAATCTTGAAGTCATGCAATGCGGCAACGTTCCGAGCAACCCCTCCGAACTGCTCGGTTCCAAGCATTACGCCGCCATGATCGAAGAGTTAAAAAAGCAGTACGATCTCATCATCATCGATACTCCGCCGATAATGCTTGTTACTGATGCCGCTCTCGCCTGCCGCGTTGTATCTGAAATCGTTATGGTCATTGAGTACAACCGCCATAGCATTGACGCTATCAAGGATGGCATGAAGCAATTGCTCAAGGGCAACAACGACGTTCACGCAAGCCTCGTGATCAACAAGTACGAACACGGGCATAGCGATGGATACGGCTACAAATACGGGAAGTATTAATAAATCGAAAGATTTATTATTTCACAGGTTCGAATTTACGGGCAATTTTCCTTATAAGCGGTCCGTTTAACCAATATAACGTTTTTTCATTGAACTTCGTTAATGTTGGCGTGACCACTTGATAAGGGTAAGAAGTTTCTCGATTGGTGACCAGCAATACTTTATTCACGTATTTTGACAAACGATCGAGTTCTTCCGTAGTCGGATCCGCCTTGACATAAATGCATTTGGCATTTTTCACGTTGAATCTTTTCATGCCGTCGTTCCAACTTTCTAATGCAATTTTCCGGGAATCCAAATTTCGGAAATGTATTTCGATATCAAAGTTTTCAACGGCAGCCATCGAGAAGAAATCATCCAAATCATTTTGATGCTTTGATTCAGACGATCTAATAAACTTCAAATTAAAGTCTTTTACATAAGACAGGTTGTCAACAACATTGAAAAAGTCATCATCATAAAGGCTTACTTCCGTAAACGGAGAGTGCGATGATGTATTGCAAGAATGGTAGTAATAGTGTCCTAAAGGAATGTTTGAAATGATTGAATAAGGATGCGTGAAATAAAAATATTTTTTATAAACCGAGAAAACACTTCTACCAAAAGTTTTCAGTTTGTTTTTTAAATCTCTTTTAATTTGAATGGGCTCTTTTTTCAACCACGAGCCCGCAAAGTGGTGAATCGAATACGTATTTTCGGTAACCTCAAGTTTTTGCGTATCCCAAGTCTTTGGACTAAACCAATCAACAGGGAACACATTGACAACATCCTTGTCGTAATCAAATTCAGATTGATTTTTTATAAACCGCAATTCATAATTAGACTCAATGCACTTTCTAAAAATAGCGGGCATAGGAGTCATTTGCACGGCACCGTCAGTTGTTATAAATTCTCTGTCTTTGTAGCGATTGTACAAATCGTCTATCAGGCCCCAATGTTTTTCGCATCCCAAAGTTGCAGCCTCAATTCCCTTCGGCGTGTTTTCCATGCCAATGAAATAGGGCAAATGAAGCAAGTCATCGAACGATTTTAAAACTTCAACATCACTATCTAGATATATGCCGCCATAATTGGATAAGGCGTAAAGTCGTATGTAATCAGCGGCAAAGGCGTACTTTCGTTTTTCGAACGCCTGGTCAACCCATTTGGCAGTACCTTTAGGAAATCTCTTGAAATCCCATTTCCAAATTTCATAATCGGGTAATTTTTCCTTCCATGAATCCATGCATTTCTGGATAGATTCTGGATAGGGATCATCACTAAGCCAACAGAAATGGATTATCTTGGGGATCATAGGATTCTCCTAATTTAAAAAACTTTTTCCTTTATCTTTTTCAACAAATAGGCGCGGTCTAGCTTAGACAAGATAATGTAAGCACCAGTAACTATGCACACAACCGTTACTAATGAGAATGCCAAAGCCAGCTGAGCCCATGAGGTAGGTTCAAAAAAGTGCTTTATACCAAAACAAATTACCAAACATATGATAAAATAAGCTAGTGCCTTAAAGAGGTTTTTATAGAACGTAGTCTTTGGCAAAAGCAGGCAACGAGCACCATACATAGGCAAAAATACAAAGCCTCTGATTATACCACAGAAAGAGCGGGTTCCGGCCAAAACGTACAACCTCATTTCAGAAGATTCGACAATAAACATCGAAGCGAAAACAATCAAGAATACGGTGACGTTATTGCCTAACATGAACAGCGTAGAATACTTCAATTTATTTGTTATAGTGAATATATTCCAGAAAGATTCAAGAGGCAAAGTATACGCTAACGCAAAGGTACCTAAAATAGTAAGGAATATCAAATCATCAGCATTTTCGCTCGGGAGCCACAGCCTATAGAATGAATCGCCATAAACATAAAGACACGTTAACGGAATCGCAGTAAAGAAAGACAGAATTCGAATAGACTTGTGACATTCATTGAGCAACTCGTCATGTTTCTTCTCGGCAAAGTACCTCGTCATCGTAGGCGCAAACACCGCGGATATCGACTGAAAGAGTCCTAAAATAATAACAGGAACATTTTTTGTAATTGCAAAATATCCCATTTCAATCATGCCAATATACAGGTTTGCAAGCAGCAAATCAAAGCCTTGACCGAGGATTTCACCTAGTCTCGAAATCAAGCTCCACACGCCCGATTTCAAAAGCTCTACAATTTTGCTAACCTCAAAGTTTTCTTTTTTTACACCAAGTTCTGGCGTTAAAACGCTTGTGAACCTATAGTTTGCAAACGCAGTGTATATAGTGAGAAGCATTCCTGCCAAACCAAGATACCAAACATGGGGCTTAAAGAAACTGAACAATAAAATCAGGGACAAAGCCTTTATTGCTGTTCCAATAATAGTACGGACATTACTTAAATCAAGTCTATTTTTTATAAACGTTGCGATAGTCCATGTTCCTGCGAGAAGGCCTATAATATTGTTTATCGCCATAAGGGCAAACAACAATTTAACATCAAACACCAAATTTTCTGGTATATTGATGAGGTACTCTAGCCATACAATACACAAAGAAACAACGAACGTGATGACGAATGCAAGAATTATGTTCGAAAGGAATACCGAAGCATAATATTTATTGGCCTCATCGATATTCCCTTCACAATATTTAATGGTGATAAAACGTCCGACCATTGAGTTCAAAGCAATAGTTATCAGACTTGTATAAGTAAGAATATTTGCAGACAATCCGATAAACCCGTAAGCTTCTGGGCCAATGGTTCTTACGATATACGGAGTCAACCCAAAACGAATACCCAAACCGACGACAAAAGTTATTAACGATGCCGCCATATTGACAACGAATTGCCTGTTTTTCGATGAATGAGTGGGCACTTTCTATTACTCTTTATAAAACTCCAAATTGCAAACGCAAAGATAGCAAAAGACAAAAACCACGGCAAAACAAGCTTCCACATTAAGGCTATTTAGATGGTCGCAACCAAGCCCCTAAGCCCACCCTTACATGGATAATAACTATATTTTAATTGAGGTTTTTCATGTCAGCTCGCAAACACGCATTTCTTATTCTTGCCCATAGCAATCCCCAATTTGTAGCAAGATTAGTAAACAGCTTAGTAGCCCCCAATCACTATTTTTTCATACACATCGATAAAAAATCAAAGGAAGATTTTTCCTGCCTTAAGCAGATTCCAAACTGCACTTTTTTAAAGAAGCGCGTGAGCTGCAACTGGGGTGGTTTTAGCCTTGTAGAAGCAACACTAAACCTTTTGAAAGAAGCAAAAGCCGCAGATAACTTTTCCTACTTTCATTTACTTTCCGGTACCGACTATTTCTGCTCCACAAACGAAGCCTTCGATAAGTTCTTCGAAAACAACACAAAGAGCTATTTAGAAATTAGAGACGGAAGCCAATTCGAATGGCGTCTTAAGATATACACATTTAACGACTTCATCAATCGAAGAGGCCGTTGGAAAAACATTCTTTGGCATACAGACGACATCCAAAAAAAGCTCATCCGTCATATTACCATTCGAAAGCCCCTTAAAGAAACGTTCTATTACGGATCGCAATGGTTTTCCCTAAGCAATGAAGTCGTCGATTACGTATTGGACTTCTGCAAAAATAATCGATGGTTCGTTCGTCGCTTTTACTTAACTTTCGTGCCGGACGAATCGTTCTTCCACATGATTATCTTGAACGGACCTTTGGCAAACCAAATCGTCCCCAAGAATCTCCGCTTTATCGACTGGACCAGGAAAGTTCCAAAAGAACCGCTTCCCCGCACTCTCGATATCAACGACTATAACGACATTATTCAAAGCGGATGTTTCTTCTGCCGCAAAATATCTACAACCAAATCGGCATCACTAATAGACAAATTTGATGAATTGAGGAACAAATAATCAATATGGGCCAGTCTCTCATTTCCATAATTGTTCCCATTTACAAAGTCGAGCCTTATTTGCATCGATGCGTAGACAGCATCATTAATCAAACATATCAAGACCTTGAGATTATCTTGGTCGATGACGGATCTCCAGATAACTGCCCCCAAATTTGCGACGAGTACCAGCAAAAAGATTCTAGAATCAAGGTCATTCACAAGCCAAATGGCGGCCTGTCCGATGCTAGAAACGCAGGGCTAGACATTGCCCAAGGCGAATACATCATTTTCGTGGATTCGGATGATTTCATCCACCCTGAAATGGCTGCAGTTTTATTTGAACTGTTGCAAAAGAACGGTTCCGACATTGCCATTTGCAACTTCGTTCCATTTACACACGATGTAACAACATCAAACGAAGCCCCCGTTGTCGAAACGCTTTCCGGAGAAGAAGCCGCTTTACGACTTTATCAAAAAGAATATACAACACAATCCGTTGTAGCTTGGGATAAGATTTACAAAAAGAGCGTCTTCAACAATCTTCGTTTTAAAGTAGGTAAATTCAACGAAGACGAATTCTTTTCATACAAAGCGATGCTTTCGTCATCGAAAATTACATATACGTCACAGGAACTATATTACTATTTCCTCCGCGATACCGGAATTTCAAAAGCCATCACAAATCCAAAATCGCTAGACGGACTTGAAGCAAAACAAGAGGCAATCGCCTATTACAGGGAAAATAAACACTTTGCTCTTTTGAGAGCAGCCGTCTCAAGCTTTTTAAATTTCACCGCCAAGAGATATTGTTTTGTGCACCATCAAAAGGGCAACCACAAAAATTTATTGGCAGAAATCAAAAAGCATCACTTCAAGGTTTTCAGCGAAAACAAATTCGTTCTGGACAAACGACTAACTAGGCGAGCACAAGTATTCCAGTTCATGCCGTTATTATATTGGTTCTTTATAAAATACGATAAGTTCAGGCAGCAAATTCAAAAATAGGGGTAATCATGCTTGTTTTATCGTTATTCGCATATATTCTTTTTTTCGCCTTAGTCTTTTTGGTCATCAAGGGGAACCGGGAGCAGCAATTACTCTCTCTCATTCTTGTAAACATTCTCTTTTACATCAATATTGCATTAATTGCAAAACCAGAACTGACCCCCTTCCAGCTTATCCCCTACATTTTTTTCGCAAAAGAAATTCTCTTTAACAGCAGCGAATTTAGAAGAACGTGCGCATCGTTTCCTGTAAAAACAGGTTTGTTAGTAATCTTTATCGCTTATTTCTTGACAACTTATTCAAATGGCGGTAACTCGCATGACTTCTACAGTTCTTTACGTTATTGTTTCGACAAATATATACCCATAATTGCAGTATTCATCTGCGCGAAAGATATCGATGAAAAAATTTTGACAAAGCACTTGTTCTTCTTCTTCCTAATTTATTCCGGTTGCGGACTTCTTGAATATTTGTTAAACCACAACTACATTCGAGAAATCATCGCAACAGCCTTCCCGTCCACAAAAAATACAGACATGTTCGGCCCCGCAGGAATTACGAAAGGATTATACTCTTCTAGCTGGAGACCGAGAATTTCTATTACAACAAAACATCCAACGGCTTTAGGAACACTGCTTAGCACCATGTTCCTATTCACCTTGGCTTATCTTAAAATAGCCCCGGAAAAGTTTGACATAAAGAAAGTAAAAATAGTCCTTGCAGTTTTGGCAGGAGCGGTGATATTATCAGGGTCGAGAACAGCGCTTGGTTGCATATTGTTAGGTTCTTTAATCTATTTCACAATGCAACTTTCACTTAAAAAAAGACTTTTTGCAATCATCTTTTATGGTTTTATCGCCCTTCAATTGTCTTCATTTGCCTTAGAATCATTTGAAGAAAAAGAAGGCGGAAGTTCTCTTTCTCTTAGGCAACAACAGCTTTTGTTTACGCTCATCGAATTTGCAGAAAGGCCAGTATTCGGCCATGGTCTTTACTTTACCAACCATACGATTTTAGCAAGCGATGACGATGGCAACAGAATGTATTACTCTAAGGAAGAAACAGAGGGGCTTGAATCCATCGTCTTCTACACCCTCTTGGATATCGGTTTATTCGGAGCGCTCGCTTTACTGATATTCTATGGGCAAATGCTCTTTTACTTCTATAGACATCGGAAAGCAAACGAGCATTTGGCCACGCAAGGAATATTGCAAACATCAATGCTCATTGTGTTCCTAATCCTTTCGGGAGAAATCGGAAGAAATACCGAAATGAGCATCCTCTTTATCGGAACATCACTTGGACTGCTACAAAAATCTATTGAAAGTGATCAGCACGATCTCGTGATATCTTCAAGCGACGAAAACGAATAAACGAATCCCATCGAGGCGCATAATTATCGTCGTTTCCTCCATGGAATGTCGAGAAATAGAATTTGTCTATTTTCTGATCACGCCCATTTCTAAAGAGCATTGAATCTTCTTTCACGACCAGGCTATCATCAAACCACGTTTGAATATAGCCGTTTCTAGAATAATTATTTAGAGAATCAACATCATTCAGCCCAACATGCATTACAATTTTATGCCACTGGCCTCTGGTGATTTTCTTCTGATCAAACTTACCATTTAAATCCCACTTGATGTTATCTGCATATTTCCCTTTCTGGGGGGCCGAATAAACGTATTGCGTCAAGAAGCCGTCCTTCTTCCACATAATACGATTGCTCCAGCCATCGGCTTCTTTCGGCGTATTGCCACCGGTATAGCATTTTCCACCACAAAATCCAGGCAGTTTTCCACCACTTCTAAAATCAAAATTCTTTTCGAAATAAACTTCGTACGAGCACCACAATTCTTCGGCACTATCCTTTTCAAGCGGAATCGTAAACTGCAACGCACAACCATTTTTTCTAGATGTGCCAAAACAACCTTTAGGGTACTTCAATCGAAGATAAGTGCCACTTGAATCAGGCACTAATTCTGCCATTGAAGAATTCTCGATACTTGCAACAATGCCACCCACAACATCTGCAGGAATGGACAAATTTGAAAAAAAGAATTGCAAGAAAAGAGCTAGATAGAGCATAGCATTTCCCTCCACATCGGCAAAACGTTTTCTATGTCAAACCGACTAGATAACTCCAAGCAATTCAAAGCAACGTTCGCTCTCATGTTATCATCTTTCATTAAATCTAACATCTTTTGAGCATACATCTTTAAATTTCCATAAGGAATCAAGAAGCCATTTTCTCCATCGAATATAATATCCTTGATAGATGCATAGCTATCAAACGCCAAAGGAACAACTCCAAATTGCTGAGATTCCGTAAGAGTCAACCCCCAGCCTTCAAACGACGATGTCATCATAGACATCGCAGCCGTTTCATAAAATGGTCGCGGATTTTGTTTCCCCATAAATTGGACATTCTTCAAATTCATTCTTGCAGCAAGCTTTTTATAGTCCTGCAAATTTTCGCCATCACCGATAATTTTCAATGTCCAAGTTTCTGCAATCTTGCTTTTCTCCACTTCTCGCCATATTTTCAAAGCTAGAGAAATTCTTTTTTGAGGCTCCTTCATTCTCGAAACAATCAGCACTTCATTCTTTTTCTGAGCTATAATCGATTTGTCATTTCGCACGTCAAATGACAATATATTCGGGATAGCAGTTATCTTATCCGAAGATACATGAAGATTTTTCTGGAAGAAGGGGGCAAACGAATTCGAAAGCAATAAAATTTTAGACACCCTCGGGATTATCTTACCCCAACGAGCATGAAAGCGTTTCAATTCTTTCCAATAAAAAATAGGGAAAAAAGCCATCCTGACAAAGCGCTTTATTTCATCACTAACAGAACCGAACGTTTTCGTGGAAGCCACGCGCCAGGACTTGACGAATGTAGGCGGCGCAGTATGCCATGCGACAATGTACGGAATATTTTTCGCCTTGTTGCTCAGATATCGACTCACAACACAATCACAAGCAAGTTGCTGTACAACAACATCAATGGACTTGTCTAAAAAGAATCGTTCTACATCAACAGTTTTACCTTCAAACAAAGTTTCGGTTCCTGTATCCTGCAAATAGAACGATTGTATTCCATATTTCAAAAGCCCCCGCATAACAGAAACCGTTACGCGTTCTACGCCACCAGCCATCGCATCTAAAGGATTATTAAAAACAAACAGGACATTCATTTTAAAGTTCCTTAATTGCATTGAAATTTCTCAAGCAATTCTGCGTATCATTATACAAAAAGAACGACTTCATCCGTTCCATATACTGATCCGACATTCTGCAATCTTGGCTTAACATAGATTCCACATGCACGACGACATCATCCAAGGATTTTGCGACCGGGCCGAAAGCATCCTGATCCGGATCAAAATAGCCTTTTCCCTGGTGTCCGCTTTGATATGCTTCACGGTCAAACTGGTACAACAGAATAGGCTTTTGCATATATGCAAAATCAAACTGTACACTTGAATAATCCGTAATCATCATGTCACATTCAATCATCAACTTTTGTACATCATAATTCTCAAATGATGCAGCAATCACATTCTTTTCAGGAATTGTGAACAAATGCAAGAATTTTTGCATTTCGAAGTGAGGATAGAAAATCAGTTCATAGCCATATTGGTCCAGCAAACTTAGCAAACGTTCACTATTCAACAGCGAATTAAACGATTTAAAATAATCCGTTTTTTCAAAATCTTCTGCCGTACATTTCGATAAATAATGTCTCCAGGTCGGCATCAGCAGTATTTTTTTTGTTTTTTGATGAGTCAACGGAAGAGCGTCATACCTAGCAAAACCTAAAGATTTCACACATTGTGCAGGATGACCAAATCTTTCAATGACAAATTGTTCTTCCCTTTTCGAGACCGTGACAAAGAGGTCAAACCGAACCTTATCTCGGTGTAACCAAGGTCCATCTGCTTGAGTCACGCCATGCTGAAGGAACACGTATTTTCCTTTTACAAATAATTTCTTCAAGAAAGAAACATGATCCATTCGCAAAAAGAGATTTCTTTCAGGCGCCCCACCAAATATATGCGCACTCACTTTTTTCTTTGCGACCAGATAGCATAAATAATGTTGCCAAGACCCATGATAAACAATTCGGCCAACATCCTGAACATTTTTTAAATCAGGCGAATCTTTTGTAATAATATAGACCGCATTAACATCAGGGCACTTCTTACAAACATAACGGAACAGATGCATTGCATTATCTCTAGCATCGTTTCCACGTTCTGCAAAGACCCATAAATCTTTATACTTCCTGTTTTTCCCAATAAAAACAAGAAGTATCTTGGCTATACAGCATTTAGCAAATATTCCTAACCACTTTATATATTTTCTCAAGCCGTTTTTTTTGACAAACGAAAGAAAGGTTTCTTTTTTCATATTAGGCATTGCTAGAAGTGATACAAAGAAATCCAAGACTTTTTATAATTTTTCCAAGACCGTTTCTCGATATAGTCAAAAGCATTCTGTTCCTTTATGCGAAGCTTACCATCAGCGAAATCTTCTTTCACTTGTTTAAACACGCTTATAAGGGAATCTTCATGCGACTGGGCAGAATCATAATCATACGAATACACAGCATCCGTAGATTTTAAAACATCGCGAATGCATCCAATTTCCGGGCATATCATTGTTTTGCCATAGGAAAAAGCCATCCACAACGTACCTGAATTCAAAGTGCATCGTTTATCATACGGAGCAACCAGCAAGAGCGATTGGGTCAAATAGGCTTCCATCTGGTCAACCGGAATAAAATTAAAGTCCAAAATGATATTTTCATTTCCCTGTGCAGCTTGTTCAATCTTATTCCTATACGATAAATCACGGCAAGATCCACAAACGAGCAGCACAAAATCACTTTGTCCAATATTTGACTGTTCAAATGCACGAACTAGAACATCAATATTCTTGTAGGGATCAATTTTTCCACAAAATAACACAATCTTCTTTGATTCTGCTATTCCATATTTTTCCCTAATATTCAAATCCGATTTAGGATAATTCTGTATATAATCCCCATGCGGAATACAGACAACTTTATTCCTGTATTTTTCTAAAGCAGGGATTTCATCAAACGTTGCATCACATAAAATATGAATACGGGTGCTCCATTTCAGCAACGATCTCATCATTATTCTAGAAAAAGACTTTCCTAGTTCCTGCCCATGGACTTCCTTGTTATGGATTGTCCAAATAATAGGCTTTCCTCGCAACCTAAAATAAATCAAGGTAGCAAAGCGAAAAATAAAGTTCATCCAAACTTTAATCCGGCTTTTGCCACGAATATTTTCTAACCAATTTAGATGGACAACATCATAAAAGAAAAGGCTACCCCATTTTCGTTTTATGGCTTCATTAACACCAACAACGGTGTATTCGTCGGAAATAACACTAGTTATATTCCCCAAATAACTATTCTGAGGAGTCTCTTTTTGCGGAAAAACTAGAATTCTAATCATCAACCAATAATAGACCGGATCTCATTTATCAATTGTTCTGAAGCAAAGACAGTTCCTTTTTACAGTCCAAGTAACTTCTTGTACGCGCTAATCAGCTTCGGTTTTTCATAATCCCAACATAGTTCGTTTTGCACACGCTTGCGACCAAAGGCGCCCATTTCCGCCGCCTTTTCAGGATTGTCCAAAAGCCATAGGATTTTTTCGGCAAAGTCATCTGTATCGGTATTCTTTGCATAGAGCGAAGCTTCCTGTGCAGAGAACTTACCTTCCTTGAGCGTAAACTGCACAATCGGCTTTCCGAACGCCATATATTCCATGATTTTGTTCATGGTGGACTTGTCATTCATTTCAGAAGGCAAATCCGGATTGACGCACACATCAGCCGTGTTCATCACATCGGCCAAGAATTCGTCACTCACGCGACCAGGGAATTCCACATAATCGGTAAGCGCCATCGTCTTGTTCAATTCGCGAAGTTCTTCCAAAGAAGGTCCCCCGCCCATAATGCAAAAGCGGATGTCCTTGCGGCCCTTCTTGTTCACGATGTAATCGACAGACTTGAGCAAAAGATCAATGCCTTCCTGCTTGCCCATCACGCCGATATAACCAATCAGATACTTAAAGCCTTTCTTAACTTCCGGCTTGGCGGGGCCAATTTTCAACTTCGAGAGGTTTGGACCGCTGCGCACAATCGTCACATCCTCTTCGCGTTTTTTGCCACGGCGCATCGCAATTTCCTTATACGATTCATTCGTGACAATGGCATGCTTTGCAAAAAAGTACGTAAGACGTTCCACCAGAATCATCGCGCGGTAGCCCAAGCCTTTCTTGCCAAATTTTGCAATCCAGAGTTCCGGATTAATATCGTGGTGGTCAAAAAGGAACCTGCAACGCGTAAATGTAAAGAACAAGAACGCCGCTATAAAAATCAAGTCAGGCGGATTGCAAGCATGAATCACATCCTGTACGCCCTGCTTTCTAAACACCTTGAACAAGAGACGAGTCTCATGATAAAGTGCACAAAAATATTCCTTGAAATAATCAAGCGAACGCTTTGCTTCTGGCAACGGATGGCGATAAATTTTGATACCATCAAGTTCCTCATATTCCTGAGGATACTTCTTTGTCTTCGGGCAAATTACGGTTACTTCGGCACCTGCTTCATGCAAAGATGTCGCTTCCTGCCAAACACGGCGGTCAAAAGGGACCGGGAGATTTTCAACGACAATGCAAACTTTCTTTCCCGAAAGTTCCTTCAAAGACTGTTCCATAGAATTTACCAGCAAAAACCTTCGTAATTAGAAAGCGTTTCTACAGACGGATCCTTCAAGCGAACGAGATCCAAGAAATGAACTTCAGGTTTCTTACGAATCAGTTCCGAGATCTCAGGATTTCGAACGGTAATAATGACAAGTGAATTATTTTTCACAACATCTTCAACTTCATTCACAAGAAGCGGAAGCAGGTGCGGAATACGCTTATTCAATTCACGCAGGTTTGTTTCTTTTTCGCGAGCGATATTCAAATAGCGGTCATAGATGCTCAACGAGCAACCCTTGCCCAAGACGCCTTCGGCCAAACGAATTGCGGCCGAATTACGCAAGTCATCCGTTCCCGCCTTAAAAGTAAGCCCAACAATGCCCACAGAACGCACGCCTATTTCTTGCACGCGGTCTAGCACTCGGCGAATGTGCATGTTATTGCTGTTTTCAATCGACGAAAGAACAGGAACTTCGACCTGATGAGATTCGGCCAAGAAATTCAAACCACGCAAATCCTTAGGAAGGCAAGAGCCGCCGTAAGCGAATCCCGGTTTAAAGTAATACGGCGAAATGTTCAGCTGGGTATCCTTGCAGAACAAGTTCATAACACTATGGCTATCGATATCGAGCTTTTTACAAATTGCGCCTATTTCGTTTCCAAATGTAACCTTCAAGGCATGGTATGAATTATTGACAAACTTGATAATTTCGGCAACTTTCGGCTCGACTTCTACAATTTCACTACCCAAAGGAGCGTAAAGATTTCTAAGAGCATCAAGGGCTCGACGACATTCGCACCCAATAACAGTCAACGGAGGATTCAAATAATCGGCAACAGCCATACCCTCACGGAGAAACTCTGGATTCGAGGCCACAGCAAAATTGATTCCTTCACGTTTTCCCGAAACCTTTTCAATCAATTCCGCAGCAGCAGCATTCGTTCCAGGAGGCACGGTACTACGAATAACGACGATATGGAATGTCGACTTAGAACGAATAGCTTCGGCAATCGAACGCACAGCAGACATCAAATATGTTGTATCAAGGCGTCCGTCTGGAGCATTAGGTGTACCGACACAAAGGAACGATACATCCGTTTTTGCAACCGCCTCAACAGCTGAAGATGTAGCCGAAATAAGTCCGGCCTTATAGCCATCCTGCAAAACTTCATCAATATCCCTTTCGACAATTGTCGGAAGTCCGGCAGCAATTCGATTTACCTTATTAACATCGACATCGCAGCCAATCATTCGATGACCTAGCTTTGCAAGGCAGGCGATTCCAACACAACCGACATACCCTAATCCAAATACACTAATAGAAGCCATAATATTTATCTCTTAGTAAAATTTTTACTCCGCTTTGCCCTTTCCGATGCTTGTTACTTCAAAGCCAATCTTCCTAAGGGCGTCCGCATCCAAAATATTGCGACCATCAAATACAAAGGCAGGTTTCGCCATCGAGCTGTAAATGCGTTTCCAGTCAAGTTCAGCAAAGCATTTCCATTCGGTACAGACGACAACGGCGTGAGCACCTTCGGCGGCCTTGTACGGGTCTTCTTCAAATGAAACCTGATCAATCACATCCTTAAGGTCGCGCTTGGCATCCGGGATAGCCTTCGGATCAGTCACGACAGGCAGTGCGTGTTCGGCAAGCAAGTCGCGAACCACGAGGTTCGCCGGGCTTTCACGGGTATCGCCCGTATTGGCCTTGAACGCAAAACCGAACACGGCAATTTTCTTGCTGGCGATAGTATTGAACATTGTTTCGAGCATGCGGTCCACCACGCGGTGAGTCTGCCACTCGTTAATTTTCACGACGCTTTCCCAATAGGCAGCCACTTCCGGTAGTCCGTAGTAACCGCAAAGGTAAACGAGATTCAAAATGTCCTTCTTGAAGCAGCTACCACCAAAACCGATAGAAGCTTTGAGGAACTTAGGACCGATACGGCGGTCCTTGCCCATTACATAAGCGACTTCGTCGACATCTGCACCGGTGCGTTCACAGAGAGCGCTAATCGAGTTGATGGAACTGATACGCTGTGCGAGGAATGCATTTGCAGTAAGCTTCGTCAGTTCGGAGCTCCAGAGGTTCGTCGTAAGTATGCGATCGCGCGGCACCCAGTGAGCATAAACATCAACGAGCTTCTGGCAGGCAGCAAGGCCCGATTCCGTCTGATGGGAGCCAATGAGCACTCGATCGGGCTCAAACAAGTCGTTAATGGCGGTACCTTCTGCAAGGAATTCCGGATTCGAGAGCACTTCAAAGTGAAGGCCCTTATCGTTTGAATTCAAGATGCGTTCCATGGCCGCAGCGGTACGAACCGGGAGCGTCGACTTTTCGACGATGATCTTTCCTTCGTCAGCAATTTCCAAAATGTTTCGGGCGGTCTTTTCCCAATACTGGAGATCAGAAGCCTTACCGGCACCATGTCCAAACGTTTTCGTCGGGGTATTCACCGACACAAAGATAATGTCCGCTTCCTTGATGGCTGCAGGAATATCCGTGCTGAAGAACAGATTACGGCCACGAGCGCGCTTTACAACATCATCCAAGCCGGGTTCAAAAATCGGGAGATTTTCGCTATTCCAAGCGTCAATGCGAGATTGGTTGATATCAACTACGGTAACCTTAACATCGGGGCACTTGTCAGCGATAACAGTCATGGTAGGCCCACCGACGTAGCCTGCACCAATGCAAACAATTTTAGTTTCGAAACTCATGATGTTATAAAATAGCAATTACACCACGAATCATTATCACCCATAGGCAAAATAAAGGCTTTTTATAAGCCATTATTAAGGGTCCAACGACAATACAGACAAACTAAGCAATCTTTTTTTTTCTCGGCCTGCGAACAATAAAAAGACAGGCACCAATGAGCACTAAGCCGACCGAAATAACCTTCCCTATCGGGAACGCTTCATAAAAAACAAGAGCCCCCGCTAATGTCGGAACCGCAGCACCGACTGCCGCACTGAACGGGATAATAAATAGGGCTCGTCCACGCGAAAAAGACACTTGCGAGTACAAAAAAGCAATGCCATAAGTAGCGACATAGCCAAGCGTCCTAAAATCCATAAGCAAGTTCGCCACCGAAGAAAATTCGATGTGGTCGAGGTCAAAATCCATGGCAAGGCTCTTATAAAACGCAGCCGAAAGTCCAAAACCAACGCCCATAATGAGCGAGTCCACCACTTCGCGATCTTTTACCCAAAGGTGCGCAATTAACGTTGCAAAACAAAGCCCACCTGCATACGCCCAAAGGCTCCCGATATTCTGCACAGCAGTCGATTCGCCAAGATTTTCGACAGAATAAAGAAGGCCAGCCACAACAAAGCAAATCGCCACGACAATACGCTTGGTCAAGACTTCTTTCAAAATGCAGAAACCCATGAGTGCCGTCAGCACCGGATTCAAGACCATCATCGGTTGCACCTGGCTCAAATCATATTGGGCCATGGCAATGTAATAACCTAGCGTTGCAAGCCCAGAGCATGCAATGCCAAGCCACCAAAATTTATTCGTGATAACGCCCTTGAAAAATTCCCAGGGTCTAGAAGTACCGCCCGTGCGTTTGCCTACAGTAGATACTCCCGATTTTTCAAGAATGTTTCCACAGGCAAAAAGGAACGCCGGACCGATGGTTAAAAGAAGAAATAACATAGCAGTTGGCAGAACTTATCGAGTTACTAGATACTACTTATCTCGATATATTTCCTGATAAATCCAGTAATTTCCCATGACGCGTTTGACATAGTCGCGGGTTTCCCAGTAGCTGATTTCTTCGACGCGCAAATCCCACGGGAGACCTTCGCTTTCGGACTGCCAACGCTTCGTCGGTTTCGGGCCTGCATTATAGTTGCAGAGCACGTACATGTAGTCGTTCTTGTATTCATCCTTGAGATCCACCAAGTAACGGATTCCCAAGCGAATATTCATATAGGCATTGTAAAGGCGCTTCGGATTGAAGTTCGAAATTTCTTCCTTGTCCGCAAGCATTTTTCCCGTCGCAGGCATAATCTGCAAAAGGCCGCAAGCGCCCGCGGGCGATGTAATCTGGAAATCGAAAATGGATTCCTGACGCATCACGCTATACACAAAGAACGGATCGATATTGCTCCCCGAATGGTAAACGACCGGATCGGCGTACGGCACCGGGAAGAGGTAATGCAACACGTCAATCGGCGGAGCCATCAACAAACGTCTATCAATTTTCGCCTGGAACTGACGTGCAAGTCTGTACCCGGCAGCAGTTTCGCCCATTTCATAGAACAGCTTACCGTATTCGTAAAGGAAATCAAGACGCTTAAAGTTTTTCTTCTTGACTTCTTCATACAGCCTGAAAGCTTCTTCCTCAAAACCATAGAGGAACAATTTCTTGATTTTTTCAAAGCGTTCCTTGCTATACGAAGCATCGGGCTTTCCGAGTTTGTTCACCGAGCGGATCCAGTCAATCGTTGCTGCATGGGACATCGCTACACCATGTGCATACGGAATCTGATCTTCCGGCAGCAAGCGTTTTTCCAAAAGTTTAGTACGGCTGCGATGAGCATAGTACGAGAGCGGGAAATCCTTGATACAATCGAGGTACGCAGCACGGGCAAGCGAATCCTCGCCCATTTTCATGTACGAATCGCCAAGGAACATTCTCGAAGCGCTACCACTCCACAAGAACGGGTCTTTCGTTGCATCACGGAAATATGCAACAGCTTCAACCCACATGCCACGCTTAAAGTAGCAATAGCCTATGCGGAATCTCGCCCATTGGCGTTTTAAGTTGCTTTTAAAACGTTTGTGAATGAGTTTCTTGTAGCACTCAATCGCCTTGTCGTACATCAACTTCTGTTCAAATTCAAAGCCGCGCAACCAAAGATTATTGGCATTTTCGTTGCTATACTGGCTCACGTCCTGCAAAAGCGAATCGTACATGTGGATTTCTTCGTCAAAGAGACCTGCAGCTTCCTTGCGGTAAAGCTTGAGAATCGCCTGGATCCAGGACGGACGCGCTTCTACATTTTCAATCAAGTTGCGATACTGTTCAATGGCATCTTCATTGCGGTTCAACGCGCGCAATGCACCAGCGCGTTTTTCCCACAGCATAATACGCGTGTTCAAATCTAGCGTGCTCTTCTTCAAGCGCGCATAGGCCGGGTCATCAAGCACCACCACCGAAGCCGGATTTTTCTGAGCCTGCTGAGCATCCAGAATCTGGATAGAATCTAGCAACTCCAGGCAATTTTTCATTTCGTCCTTGTTGCATGCCATCTTTGCATAAGCGACTTTTTCAGCAAGCGTTTCAGGCGTGCCAAGCACTTCTCTCAAGCGACGGATTGAAGCATACGCAGAATCCTTGTACGATGTACGGCTCGTCAAAAGCTTCATGTAAAGGCGCTTTGCCTGCTTCAACTGGTAAGAATCTTCTAAATAGCGTGCGTAACGATACTTTAAGGGATCGACATCATCGCCATCCGGATTTCCATTAAGGAATGCCATCAGCGAATCTGCACGGGCTACATCATTCAGCGAAAAATCAGCCATTGAGGCTTCGATTCTCAAGCGGTCCGCCGATTCGCGCCAAGCCCTGTCATTTTCCAGGCTCTTTTCGAGGCGCAGCGTTTCGCGCATCTTGGCGTACTGTTCCTGTTTAAAGTTCGCCTTTGCCATACGGAGCACAACGCTTCCAAGCAATTCCGGTTCACGCTTGCGCAAAGAATTGTAGGCGGCATAAGCACTATCCCACTGACCACTGTAATAGTAATAGGCTGCACGCGCAAAATCACGATGGTTCTGCGAAACAGAAATATCATTCATTGTTTTCTTTGCCCGAGCAGCACGGATAACAGCATCCTGGAACTGATCCGGAGCCACCATTTCCTGATCCGAAAACGGAGACTTATACAAAGAATATGCCGATCCATCCACCTGAGCATACAAGGCGGCTGTGCATGCAAACAACAACGAATAAAATATTTTCATCGACCAACCAACTCTTTTTATTTTTCTACCTGTCCCACAAATCCAGATATACCAAGTTCCATAATGGTTTGAGCATACTTTTTGTGCAAAAACTCATTTACACTCTCGGCATCATCCATTTGCAAAACAGTCAACGCAGCTTCACGAACATCTTCAAAGTTGATAGAACGGATAATTTTCTTCGTGGTCATCACGCTCCACGGAGTCATTGAAAGTTCATCAACACCAAGGCCAACCAGCAACAAAACGCTCATCGGATCCGTACACATTTCACCGCAAACAGCCACCGGGATTCCTTCACGGTGTGCAGCCACCACAGTCTGATAAATCATGCTGAGCACAGAGGGGTGGTGCGGCTGGAACATATCTGTAATAAGTTCGTTCGTACGGTCTACGGCAAGCGTAAATTGGATCAAGTCATTTGTACCCAAGCTAAAGAAATCGACTTCCTTAGCAAGTTTATCCACAATCATTACGGCAGCGGGAACTTCGATCATTGAGCCGATTTTCACAACGGGCAACTTATGACCTTCGTCTTCCAGCTGTTTGCGGGCTTTCGCAATGCAAGCCTTTGCACGGCGCAATTCCGTCATGCTCGATATCATCGGAAGCAAGATGCGCAAATTGCCTTTTGTATTTGCAAGCAGCAGAGCACGCAACTGCGTAATGAAAATATCTTCGCGATCAAGGCATACGCGGATGGAACGCCAACCCATAAACGGGTTAGATTCATTTACTGCCGAAACACCCGACACCAGTTTATCGCCACCCGCATCAAGCGTACGGATGACAACCGGGAACGGAGCCATCTTCTCGAGAATATGTCTATATGCGCTTTCCTGTTCTGCTTCAGTCGGAGTATCTTTCCTGAAGAACAAGAATTCCGAACGGTAAAGACCAATACCCGTTGCGCCAAAGTCCGTTACTTTGTCCGCTTCTGTAGGAATTTCGATATTTGCATGAAGCACAATGTACTTGCCATCGCGAGTCATCGGCTCCAACTGACGCATCGTGAAAAGTTCACGGCGCTGGCGTTCGAACATTTCCTGGCGTTCATGGAATTTGCGGATATCGTCTTCGTTCGGATTGATGATAACCTTACCATCAGCACCATCGACGATAATTGTATCGCCGCTTTTAACGAGGGCCGCAACATTTCTAAGACCGGACACAGCAGGAATCTGCAACGCTCTCGACAAAATGGCGACATGGCTTGTACGGCCACCAGTATCCATCACGATTGCGTTCACCTGGCCCGGTTTGAGCGTCATCAAGAAACTTGGAACAAACTCATGAGCAACAAGGACAATGCCTTCTTCGTCAGACACGTCCTCCAATACCGGTCCGGAGTCATCCATTGCCGACATCAAGCGGTTGTACAGGTCCCTAAGGTCCGCCGCCTTGTCGCGCATGGCCGGAGAATCTATTTTCTCGAACTTTTCGATGTATGCGTTAAATACGACATGCACCGCCCACTTTGCATTTTTGTGTTTCTTCTTGATTTTGTCAAGAACTCCATTCACGAGTCCCGGATCTTGCAAGATCATCAAGTGGGTAGCAAAAATCAGGCTGTCCTTGACACCAGCTCTGGTTTCTGAAATTTCTTTAATCTGAGCAATTTCCTTGGAGGTCTTGCTAATGGCCTTCAAGAACATCTGTTCTTCTGCAGCAAGGCGGCTCTCGGGGAGCGTCTCATCGACCACAGAAAATTCGCGATTTGCAACAGGGAACACCGTCCCCATGGCAAAGCCCGGAGACGACGGCACGCCAACAAGTTCAGTTCTCGGAGACTTCCGGGAAGAACCTTCAGCGGGCTTCGCCACAAAATCAGCAGGGTTCTTCGTTGAAGTGGTCATCAAAAAGCTTTTCCAACTGCTGAACGACTAGCTCTTCGTCCTCGCCATCGATTTCGAACTTGACTTCGGAACCGGCAGGGATAGCAAGCATCATCACGTTAAGGATGCTCTTCGCGTTGGCCTTCGATCCATCAAATACAATGGACACATCACTTTTGGCCTGGCCCGTGATATCAACTATCATACCGGCCGGGCGAGCGTGAATACCCAATTTGTTGGAAACAGTAAATAACTTTGTAATCATCAATTCCTCAGAAGAAATCCACATTAATATCAAGGCCATCCTGCAGGATGATCTTGAACAGGCTGTCAGCGGAGTGTACCGTTTTGACAAGATCGTCATGAAGCTGTCTATCGTTCAGCAATATACCGACGGTATTGTCTTTTGAATCCATCTTGGCTTGCACCTTGGCAATCAGCCCATCCAAATGCTTTGTCACGCCTTCCAGTTCCGAAATCAACTGGTTCGCGTTACCCATAACCTTATCCGTTCCAGCAAAGAGACCGTTAATCGGTTCCTTGACGCCATCCACCAATTCATTCACCTTGACAGTCACCTTGTTGAGGTTTGCAAGGCTCTTCTTGAGCTGCGGATCGGTCGTCACAACAAGCGACATCAGGCGATCTTCAAGATTTTCTGCTTTCACAAGGAGTGTCTTGAAACGGTCCTGAAAATCCGGATTTGCAATTGTTCCATTCAAAGCAGTCTTCACCGCTTCCAGGAGCACCTTTGTAGAATCGCAAACTTCACCAGCAAGGCCAAGTGCTTCGGCAATACCCGCATCAAACTGTCCCGTAATGGTATCGCCCGGCACGTAGTATTCTTCGGAATCTCCGAGAATCATGCCAATCTGGCGTTCGCCCATAATTCCGATATTCTGCACTCGGATTTCGGAATCCTTCGGGATCTTCACATTAGACTTGAGCCTGACCGTCACAACAACGCGATGGCCAGAAAGTTCAATCGATTCCACTCGACCAAGCTTCACACCGTTAATCTTGACCGGGTCATCCAAAACTAGCGTACTCACCTGCGTAAAGCGCAAATGGTACACATCAAAAGTCTCACGCAGATCCTTCTCGTTCAAGAAAATCATGCCAAATATCAAAATGAAAATGGCTAAAAGAACGACAAGGCCAACAGAAAAATATAAAGCAGTATTCTTTTTCATTCTAAAAACAATCTAGCATATTTTACGATTGGCATTGGAGGCGTAATAAAAAATATGGGGATTATCCCTCCACCCTCACGATGGGGCTATTTGTTTCAATTCCGTTTACATGACGGTCAAGCCAGTCAAGCAAAAGAGCATCTCTTTCGGCCTGAGGGAGCGCAAATTTTTCGCGGCCTTCTTTCTGCATGAACACATCAAGATACGTCATCAAGACACCACCGGCAACAGACACGTTCATGGATTCTGTAATGCCATACTGCGGGAGCTTAAATTCGTAATCGGCATGGGCAAGTGTATCCGGGTGGTTTCCGTGAAATTCACTACCCAAGTAGAATGCCATCGGCTGGCTCAAATCGAGGTCGAGCACAGAGTTCGTCGTGTTCGTGCTGGCGACCGCAATCTTGTAACCTTTTGCGCGAAGTTTTTCCATGCAAAGCATACGCTTCTTGTACAAATAAAGGCTCATCCACTTATAAGAACCCTTGAGGATAGACTTGTTCACACTGTAGGCATTGTCTTCTTCGATGATGTGCACATCCTGAAGTCCAAAAACTTCTGCCGTACGGATAACAGCCGATATGTTGTGCGGATCGAACAGGTCTTCGAGCACCATGCAAAAATGACGAGTGCGACGATTAACAACGGATGTCAAGAGTTCACGGCGACGTTCCGTAACACGTGCAAGCAAAGTTTCCAAGTCCTTAGGTTCACTCATTTTTAATCCTTTTTTATAGAAATTTTTTCTGTGGGTTCCGTTGGTTCTGCAGGCTTAGCAGGCGTTGCCTTCGGCTTGCTAAGTTCCATCATAGAACGTTCAAGACGGAGAGCATCCCCGAGTTTCCAGGAGCCGCCAGAGACCACTTTATCAAATTCTGTTATATGGCGCTGATTTTCGGGCGTCCGCATTTTAGCATTTGTCGTAAGCGGGCGACGATTTCCGCCGTAATACATTGACGATGCTTTTTTGATATCGTTCACGACATCGTCAATCTTCGAATTCACGACACTTTTGAAAACGCGCAATTGCATAATCGAATTCAAGACGGAATTTGCAGGGAATACAAAAGCGGTAAGCTTGTACTTGAGTTTCCGAGGAGCGACCAAGTCCATATCCAAGAACGCCACTGCGGTTCCCTTGAGAGACCACTTTAGAATTTGTGCGTAACCATAGCCAAAGAACATGTTACGCAACATGGGTTTTGTACCTGCACTATCTTGCAAGGCCCAATAAAAATCACCCGAAAGTCCATGGCCATTACCGCCCGAGAAATAGCGACGGTCATGGCTATTGTATTCAAGAGTGTATTCCGATTCTAGATAAGCGTTAATCAAGTCCGCTGTAAACGGCATATTATCGAACAAGAACGTGATTTCGTTGACTTCGAGCGGGAGAGTTCCTTCGCTAGAATAAATAGCCCTGTACTGGCGGCCTAGACGTAAAAAAACATCAGCCACCATAGGCTTATAAATATCCACCGAGAAACCACGTTTTACAATTTCCTTATAGGGGCCGCAGAATTCCTCGTCATAATTAAGTTTAGGCCACGGCTTCATATCGTTCTCGGTACAAGCCTCGTACCTAATATCAAGGCACTTGAACATGCCCGCACAAAAAGAACGTACATCTTCGTCCTTGTTGTGTACTTTCTTCAAAATTGTTTTGCGTGAGACTTCCGATGCCGGGATAATCTTGGCGGCATAAGACAGAGAAGAGCCCAGCGCCAGTACAACACCAATGCATACGCTCAAAAACGAAAAATGCAAACTCTTACCCTGCATAGACACCTCGCTTTTAAAGATTAACGGAACTCAAGACTATCCAAAGGAATCACCGTAAATGGCTTCAGCGATTCGAACATGGAGACAGGACCGACAATCGAAATCGTCATCTTGTCCTTACCAAAATACTTAGCTATCATCGCCTTGACCTGTTCCGCAGTCACAGCCGTGATTTCCTTCACATAATCTAAATAATGATCATCCGATTTGCCAAGAAGTTCACCCTTTGCAAAAATGGATGCTGTCGAAGACGGTGTGTCAAAAAGGCTCGGCAAACTTTCGACCAAAGACTTCTTGGCCTGTTCCAGTTCTTCTGCCGTGGGGCCATCTTTCGCAAGCTTTTCAACCTCTTCGAAAATGAGCTTCAACGCAAAATCAATCGTTTCCACTTTCGTCTGAAGAGCAATAGTTGTCATCGCCGTGTCGCGGTAATCGTTACCGACCGTACTGTAGACGCTGTAAGCAAGTCCTTCATCGCTACGGACTCGATTCATGAGTCTAGAACTGAAGCTGCCACCGCCCAAAATAAAGCTAGCCACGGCAGTCGGATAGTAATCCGGATGCGGGCGCTGAACGAACGGCTGGTTCATGGTGATGTTAGCCTGCGTAATATCCTTGTCGACCACATACACACCGGGCTTGCGTGCAAAGGTAAGCGGTGTCGGCTTTGGCTTTTCGGTCTTCGCAGGTTCTACTTTCCAGTCCGCAAAGAACTTCTTGAGAGCCACAACAGCAGAATCCTTGTCCACGTCGCCAGCAAGAGCAAAGACGATGCGTTTAGAGGAGAACACTCCCTTAGCAAGGCGCTTTACATCGGCTGCAGTCACTGCCTTGTATTCGTTGGCGTTTGCATCCCAAAGGCGCGGATTCGGGGCGTAATTGACCTTGGACTTGAGTGCAGCAAGCACCTTCGCCGGAGTTTCGTAACGGCGTTCGTAAGACGTGACAAAGTTTGCCTTTACAATTTCTAGCTGAGTCTTGTCGAACGCAGGCGCCGTAAGCACTTTCTTCGAAAGTTCGAGCATCGACGGGAAATCTTTAGAAAGGCAGTTAATGTCAAAAGCAGAAAGGTAAGTCCCAACGCTTGTAGAAATCGAGGCACTCACAAATTCAAGAGAATCTTCAAGGGCATGCGGAGTAATTCCACCACCCGAACCACGACGGATCATGGAACCAACCATTTCAAAGGCGGCCTTGTCTTTGAGGACCTGCGGCAAATTATTTTCTTCAAAATAAACCGTAAAGTCTACGAGCGGAAGCGTCTTGTCGCTTACAATATAGCCCGTGATACCATCAGCAATTTCCACACGGAAATCCTTCGGATACGGAGCTACATATTTGTATTCAGGAAATTCAATCTTGCTATAATGTTCGGGCAAGCCTGCCCAAGAACTCGACACATTCGCAGAATCCTGAGCAGCCGCGGCATACACATCCACCGTATTACGGGAATTCGAGCCATTTTTCGGCATCAGGGAACATGCGGTCAAAACAGCCAAAGAGGCCAAAAACGCAGTAGAAACTAAATATTTCGTATTCATCAACTAGAAAATAGCAAACTAAAGCGGAACATTCCAAAATAGACCAATCATTTTTAGGATTATTGCTCCCCATTCCGCAAATAGACATATATTAATACTTGAGCCTTCCTAGTGGCCACAACACGCGTAGTAAGCCAACCTCCGGCTTCCGCACAGTTCTCCAGTCGAGACACAAGCCCCACCAGGAAGGCTTCTTCAATCCCTCCTATGAAAAAGACCCGACGCATGCGCGCCGGGCCTTTTTTCAAACCATGTCATTCCCGCCACCGAGCGGGAATCTCCTTCTTGTATTGTAATAAAAATGCCCGCATGAATGCGGGCAAGACATATCTAATAGCTAATGACCATTGACCAAAGACTAACTGAATCTTCCGTTCAGCTGCTTGCGGCGACGGCCACGTTCCGAAACAATAGCTTCAATCAAGAACAGCAAAGCGGCAAGTCCGAGGAATATCTGGTAGCGGTCCTGGTAATTTTCCATGCGGTCGCTGCTCTGATCCTTCTTTTCGAGCGTCGAGATTTCAGTCAAGACCTTTTGCAACTGGAACTCGCCCGGACTAGCATAGAAGTAAAGCGCTCCGGTCACATTTGCAATTTCTTGGAGAGTTCCTTCTTCAAGGCGGGTCGTCACGATATTACCCTGCATGTCCTTCTTGTAAACGCTTCCACCGTTTTTGTCCTTGAGCGGTATAGGAACACCTTCGCGAGAACCGATACCAATCGTATAAATCTTGATGCCCATTTCGGCAGCTTCCTTCGCGGCATTGACTGCGGCAGCCTCAAGTTCTTCGCCATCGCTCATGAGAATCATGATCGAATGTTGACTTGCCCCACCGGAGTTTTTGAACAAAGTCATACCCTTACGAATAGCCTTTTCCAAGTTCGTACCCGGCATGAGCCAGCCCGGATTGAGCTCGCGGAGCACCATCTGCACCGTACCGTAATCCAGTGTCAAAGGAACCATGACCTGAGCTTCACCACTGAACGCCACCAAGCCCACACGGTCACCCGAGAGCGATTCGAGGAAGGACGAAATTTCGTGACGGCTACGAACCAAGCGGTTCGGCTTTACGTCTTCGGCAAGCATCGAAAGCGAAACGTCCTGCACGAGCACAAGATCTTGCCCACGGCGTTCCACATGTTCCATCTTGCGCCCCCACTGCGGACGGGCGAGCGCCACAAACAAAAATGCAATAGCCAGGAGCAAAAGCAGCACTTTGGTCAGGCGGCGCCACGGAGAAACGCTCGTAGAAAGTTTCGAAAGCATCGAAAGCGATACAAAACGTGCTGCAAGTTTTTTACGACGATGATACGCATACACAAAGAGAAGCGCAAAGAGAGGCAGAGTAAAAAGGCCCCACAAAAAATTCGGTTCTGCAAATCTCATTATCTACTCCGATAAAATTGCATCATTTCAAATAGGCAAGAAGAATATACAAAATTCGAAGTTACTAGACACTAGTCAACAGTTACTAGTTCGTGTTTTAGAAAGTGGTTAGGAATGAAAAATTAAAAGTTAAAAACGAATAATGGGAAATTAATTTTTCATCCTTCATTTTTCATTCTTCATTTTATTATCCTGTTTACAAACCACTGCCTACTTCCTACTGTATGCATTTCTTTTCATACAAAAAGATTTCAATTATTTATATTTCCTCTAAGGTTAAGGTTGCGAGATGTCATACGTAGGACTGATAGAAATAAATATCATCTGTATAGCAGTACTAATTATTACGCTGCTACAGTTTAAAGACAGTATCCTTAGGCATCTAGAAGAGCGTATTCTCGGTTTTACCATCATCGATACTATCATCTACATCGTCTTGAGCACGGTGACCAAGATGCTTTATTCGGTCCATGCCCAAAGCGACCTTTACTTGAGCAACCAAAAGATTTGCGTCATTTATGCCATCATGTACGCTTTGAGCCTGAGTTCCTCGTTACTCCTCGCCCAGCTATGGTTCTCGTTCATCTTCCTCCGAATCCGCAAAAGCGTCTATTCTTACAAGCACCTGTTCCCGCTATTCTCGACCCCAAGCATCATCGGCATATTCATTTGCATCGGCATAAGCATTTACGGATTCACAAACGATTGCCACACGACATCACTCCAGTTCAGAAGGCTTTTGCCATTCCTTATCGGGCTGAATTTCCTCTACATTCTCGCGACCATGATTTTGGGCATCCAGCATGCCTTTTCGCAAAAGAATTCCACGAATAGAAAAGAAGCGTTCTATCTCTCGTTCATAGCCCTTGTTCCAAGTTGCTCCTGCATTATTCAATATTTCGTTCCAGACATTCCGTTCACCGACCCTATTTTTGCTTTAACCCTTTTGCATGTTTACGTCACGCTCCTCAAGTACAGAATTACTTCGGACCCGCTTACCAACGTAAACAACAAAATACGCTTGACCGAATACCTCCAGTTCATCACACAGCACCAGGATCCTAGCAAGCGACTGTTCTTGCTCGTCATGGAAGTGGACTACTTCAAGGATATCGTCCGCAATTTTGGTTATGAAATGTCCGACCGTGTGCTTGTAGATATTTCGTCGTTCTTTAAACGCCAATGTAGAGGGCAAAACGCATTCCTGGCAAGAACTGGCGAAAGCCAATTTGCAATTGTGATGGAACGCGACGAAGTCTCTGAAATCGAAGCGTTCTGTCAAAAGCTTATCCGCGAATGTGACCGCGACAGCATGCAAGCAGACATGACAACGTGGAAGATTTCATTCAGCCTGCATTTTGCCGAAATTTCGAACATTTCGACAAGCAATATTTCCAAGATTTTCGCCGAAGCAAAGAAAAACTGCTACAAGCCCGAAACTCCAGCACCGAAGGAATAGTAAAACTTAACTGGATGGGGCTAGTCCCATGACGAGTGAAGCGTTGGATGCCGAATCACGGGATTCTCACGAATCTTGTATTTGCGAGGATGAGTTCGAGCAAAATGAGGAGAGCGCCAACCAACAGCCATGGGTAGAACTTTTCTGCATAGCGGGCATAGGCGATCGTCTCGATTTCGGTCTTTTCAAGTTCATCAATTTCAGAATAAATCTTTTCAAGTTCGGCCTTGTTTTCGGCACGGTAGAATCGGCCACCGGTCTTTGAAGCAATCGACTTGAGCACGTCTTCGTCAATGCCTTCTTCGGGCGTGATATCGCGTTCACCCCAAGAAATATCGCCAGTCCACGGATTCCGCTGGAACGCAAGAATCTTGCCATTCTTTTTGCCGACGCCAACAGTGTAAACCTTCACGCCCAGGGACTTCGCCACTTCGGCGGCACGCACCGGCGGGACAACACTCGCATTGTCACGACCATCAGTCAAGAGAATCACGACGCGGGACTTGGCATCGGACATCTTGAGTCGAGCAAGAGCGTTCATCAAGCCATCGCCAATGGCGGTCCTGTTATTCACAAGCGTATCGCGGGCAAGATCATCGCTAGCCTTCAAGATTTCAAGCAGGGAACCGTAATCCATCGTAAGCGGGCACTGCGTAAACGAACGAGCACCAAATGCCGAAAGACCAATACGGTCGCTATGGCGTTTGCCAATGAATTCAGCAATCACATCCTGAGCATAGCCCAAACGACTGTACTTCCAAAAATCGCCGTTCTTCCAAAAACGTTCGGCATTCATCGTACCAAGCTTTGACTGTTCCGCATTCGTAAGCATGTCAAGCGTACTCATGGAACCGGAAACGTCGAGCGCAAGCATAATATCCACGCCATCGGTCGAAGTGTATTCGACTTCCATCGCGTTCTGCGGACGCGCAAGAGCCACCACAAAGCAAACAAGAGCCGCCAATCGGAGTGCCGGTACAATATGCCTAAACTTCACGCGACGGCTCGGCACCGCCTTCTTTGCAAGCGCAAGCGCCGGGAACTTGATTGTACTCTTGCGGCGCTGCTGGCGATAAACATAAAGCGCAATCAACAGCGGCACGAACAACAACAGCCAAAAGGCCTCGGGATTTTGAAAATGAAGGGCTCCAATATCCATTTCAGCTCCAAAATAACGAAAAACTATAAATTACACGCAAGAATATACAATTTAGTCGTCGCGGAGACAATTCCAAATTCAGAATTCTACAAGAGCATGAGTCCGTCAACACCGAGCACGGTAAGGCACGAGACCGCAGCAACGGTCACAAGGCCACCGCCAAGGAGCGAAGCAACCACCGCGGCAAGGAGGGCGCAGGCACCCGTCAAGCGGCTATCTGTCGCAAAGAAAATAGCAGGTACGGTCATTGCACTGAGCACCGTGTACGGCACGTAAGCGAGGAACGAGCTCCAGAAAACGCTCTTGAGCTTCTTGCGCAGCAAAATGAACGGCACAGCACGCAAGAACAGCGTCACGCCTGCCATGACCAGCAAATAAATCACGTAAGTCTGCATGTCGATATTCATTTGCCGGCTCCTTCATCTTCGTTATTGATGTTTTTCATGGGGAACAACGCCGCCGCCACGAGGGAAGCCACCAAGGCACAAATGATAATCGCAAAACCCACAGAAACGCAGCTGAGCGCAGGGACAAACTTGAAGGCACAGCTCAAAGCTACAGCAATTGCCACGGCAAAGATTGTCGGTTTATGCACCTTCATCTGCGGAACGACAATAGCCACAAACATTCCATAAAGCGCAACGCCAAGAGCGTTCGTCACAATCGCCGGGAGAATCTCGCCGCAAATAGCACCGACCGCCGTTCCCGAAGACCAGCCAATGTAAGGGAGCGTCATGAGTCCAAAGAAATAAATCGGAGTCACGCGTTGTTTTGACATAGCCACGGCAAAAATCTCATCGGTAATGCCCGTTGCCAAAAGCAAGCGCTTTCCCGTTCCGAAATCAGAAGAAACTTTCTGCGACAAAGAAATAGCCATCAGCGAATAGCGGAGGTTGATGAAGAACGTCGCAAGAGCCATTTCGATAAACGTACCGGCAGCATCCGTCATAATCTGGAGCCCTGCAAATTGCCCTGCCGATGTCAAATTCGTCATGGAAATAAGCGTTACGAGCGGCCACGACAAGAAATTCGAGCCTGCAATACCGAACGAGAACGAAACTGCAAAATAGCCAAGCCCTATCGGAAGCCCGTCTTTTACACCATCTGAAAATTTCATGGACGCAAAGATAGTATTTTTAGGCGATTTGCGGCAATGATTTATGCAGATATTTAAATATATGCAATTTTAGTAGGTTGAAGGATAAAAAAAGCCCGCAGCGCTTAGCCGCGGGTTAAACATTCGTGAATGAAGAGCAATTAGTTTTCGCCGTTGCTCATTTCGATCGTTTCACGGTCCATCGTGTGCTGCAAGTATTCCTTGAAGTCACGGTCGATGTTCACACCGTCAAAGTCAATGTCGTCGTTTTCCAACACGAACACGGCACTCGGGTTATCGAGCCAGCCCACAATGTCCACGTCTTCCAACTTCATGGACTTGTCGCCAGCCTTCTGGGCAACGTATTCAACCTTAGCCTTCGGAACCCAGCCCTGACCGCAGCTGCCCTTCACGAGGACTTCGGTATCGCCTTCTTTCAAGACGGTCATTTCGTCGTTAAAGCTAGCCGTGCAGACTACGGAGCCACCATCTTTTTCTTTGGTGAGTTCCACGTCGCCAATCTTAGACTTGACCTTCTTGGCTGCAAAGGAAGAGGCAACCAACAAAGCGAAGGCGACAAACATAATTTTTTTCATCATTTTCATAGCGAATCCTCAAAACAAGGGAAATATTCAACAATGCTATACGAATATACTTTTTATTTTGCCAATCCGTTGCATTTTCTTTTAAATTTTTACGCAATGAAGAAGATTTTTTCAATTACCGCCATTATCCTCGTTCTAATCGCTGTTTTTGCGTATTTCCACGTAAATCAACGGTTGAGCGCCGTTTCACTCAACGAAAATACCGTCATTTTGGAGATTCCAAAGGGCAGTTCCCCCACAAAAGTTTTACAAATTTTACAAGAAAAGAACGTCTGGGACGACGAACTTGCCTTCACTTTGTGGTGCAAAATGAACAAACCGTCCCTCAAAGCCGGCTGGTACGAAGTTCCCGCCCAACAGACACTCGATGAACTCGGCGCATTGTTCCAAAGTGGCAAAAGCGCTGTCCGCAAGGTGACCATCCCCGAAGGTCGAGCCTCGTGGGAAATCCCGGCCTACCTCCAAAAGAGTTTCCCGAGCCTAGACACGAACCGCTGGAACAACCTCGTCCAAGACCCGAAGTTTGCCCGCTCGCTCGGCATCGAAGGTAAATCGCTCGAAGGCTACCTGTTGCCGGACACCTACCCGTTCGCCATCAACTCCGACGAAGAGTCCATACTCAAGCAGATGGTCGCAGCGAACCTCAAGGTCCGCGATGAGATGAAGCAGCGTAAAGGTTCCATGTGGGAAACGCTTGGCAACTGGCACCGCGTGTTGACACTCGCAAGCGTGGTCGAAGAAGAAACGGGCATCCCGGAAGAACGCCCGCTCATTGCCGGAGTATTCCACAACCGTCTCCGCATCGGTATGCCGCTTGGGGCAGACCCGACAGTGAGGTTCATTTTCAAGAACTTGACAGGCCCGATCTACAAGAGTCAGCTGAATAGCGATAACCCGTACAACACCCGCAAGTTCCCGGGGCTCATGCCCGGCCCGATTTCAAATCCGGGTCGCAAGGCCATCGAAGCAACGCTGTTCCCCGCCAAGACCGAAGCACTATACTTTGTCGCAAAGGACGACGGTTCGCACACGCATTTCTTTAGCACGAACCTCGCCGACCACAACAAGTATAAAGATGTCGCCGCAAAGAATCGCGGCGAAAAGAAGTAGCTTAGCCTCAAGAATTGACTGGATGGGGCAAGCCCCAACTCCTTGGCTCGGTCATGCCCATGCAAGCATGGTCGCGACATTGACGCTTCGCGTCTTGCTAAACGGCTCAGCCATATTTGTGCAAGCACAACTGCGGCATAGATGCTTCGCATCATGCTATCGGCTCGGATATAAGATAGCAAGCTATCTTGCATCTCTCGCCTTAAGGCATTTTCGCCTTGGGGCATACTCGCCTTTTGAGTTGTCTTCGCTGCGCTCAGGATGACGCAGTACATTAAAACAGATTGTAATCGCCGATACGGATAAAGTATCGGTAATTTTTTATACGCTTGATATCGGCAAAAGTCTCTGTATCCACAACACGATTGAGCCCGGCATAAACCGTAAACGAACGGTATGCATAGCGAAGAGCGGGCTCTATTACAAATTTATTTGAATTGAGCATTGCCGTTGCCTTATCCTCAAAATCGTGGATATACGCAAACGAGAGCCAGGCGCCAAATCCTTGGCGGTGAACGCCTCCGTTCACGCGAAGCATCGCATACCCATGCGATGAGAGCTCTGGGTCGAGCCAGTCTCCTGACCATGGCGTTGCAGCAACATGCAGGCGATACCTATCTTCCATAGCAGTATTGTCAAAGTTCTTGGGGAACTTGAAATGTCCATCACGATAAGCATCAAAGCCCATCGCGGCACCAACCGTCACTGACGTGTATTTCGTCGGCGCATAAGAGAACCTTCCGTCAAAAGAATAAATCCCGTAAATCGGACTTCTCTGGTGGAATCCATACCCAATTAAATTCAAGCCAATAGACGCATTTGCAGCATATCCCTTAGATGCAAACCACGGGTCATCCTCACCGTTCAACAAGGAATAATGGACACTTTGTGTCACCGGACTTGTCTCGTAATTACTGCTTGTATTTACAATTTCATCATCAAAAAAGTCAATTTCTGGCACAGCCTTGGGAGATAATTCAAATTCACGGCTACCAAACAAGAACTTGACCTCGACAGATTGCATTTTGTCGATTGCATACTTTGCCGACAAATAAAGGTCATTCCTCGTTTCGTATTTAAAGCGGTTTACACCGGGGACATTATCGTTTTCGAACGCTTTTAAAAAGCGAAGCTTCATCAAGTCGTAGCCAAAAGTAAACTTCCAATGACGATTTATCAGATTGGAAATATCAAGATGCGGACGGAATCCATAGGAAGAGGTTCCGTAAAAACCGGCCAATGTCAAGGAAATTTCCATTTGGTTCACATAATTAAGCGTCAATTCGCCGTATGCATTTGCGCCAATCACATTCGAGCCAAAACCGCCTACAGCAACGTCTACCGTCGGATGCACGCCTACATCAATCAACAAACTGCCATCGGATTGCATATTGAACGAAATCGTATCGTACGGAGCCTTAGATGCAATCGAATAAGCAAAATTTGCAGGAGCTACAAACCCAGTATCTTTGAGATTCCAGTACGAAAGCACAGCCGAATGGTGTTCCGAAGAAAGACTGTCAAACACTGGATTGAATTCAAACCAAGCTTCGGATTTTTGCTTGTCGGAATATTCCCTACGACCATCAACAATCGGAATAATTTCGCGCAAGGCATGTTCCACTGCCGAAAAACCCGCTTGAATCATGGATTTGCGGGATGTATCGCGAATAGAATGAGCCCTTATAAAAACACCTTGCACATCGCCCAATTTCGTCAAAACATCTTTTTTGAGCGTACGCAATTCAGCATTTCCCTCGAGTTCGTAACGGATGGGGTCCGAGATAACGATTAACGAAGCCTCTTGGGGATTTTTTGCCAAAGGCACGGTCTGGTACGGACAAAGTTCTCCCGACTTTTCATTACCCGCTAGCGGAAGCGAATTCACAATATCGGCATATAAAGGATTCTCAATAACGCTATCGCAAGTCAAGAGCGTAAAGGGGATACGATAAGTTCCACGCTGGCGGAAAAGGATTTCTTCAAACCGGAGGCGCGAAAGAGAGCGTTCAATAGACGCCGTATCTGGAACAAGCGCATGCATGCTGCGGTAAACATTCCCCGCCGTATCTGCATAAAACGAAAAACGTTCACGAAGCGACGGAAGCCCATCCACAGAAATCGGGAGCTTAAAGGCGTCGTGTTCTGTCTTTGCATGTATTGAATTCACGCCCAATTGTTCGATGACATACGGATCCATCATCAAGCGCTGGATATCGTCAATCGACACACCAAGCGACCACAAAGCACCCATCCAGGCGCCCCACGAAGTTGCCACAATAGAATCAACAGGAATCTTGTATTCTTCCAATGCGTACAAAGCACCCAAATGGAACCAAGGAGAGCGTTCGCCACCACCAAGGTAAAGCACAGACTTTGTCTTCTTTGCCTGCAGCGAATCGGGTACTAATTGCATAGCGCTCAAGAGCGTTTCATCAGCGGAATGTGCCGCCTGTACCGGCGTCACATAAACGGAGGCAACAGTAGCCACCGACAAAAGAAGCGCTTTCTTAAGCCAACCTAGCGGGATTGGAAACATACCTACCTGCCTCTTCGGGAGTCACTAAGCCAGAGCGGACATATTCAGCAAGGCAATCATCCATCAACAGCATGCCTTCCGAAGCGGAAGCCTCCATGATGGAAGGCAACTTGAAATGGTCTCCACTGCGTATGAGGGATGATACATTTTGCGTATTAAAAAGAATTTCCCAAGCTGGCGGAACCACGGCACCTTCTTGTGCGGGAGGCAACAATCTCTGGACAACAACAGCCTTGAGTGCAGCGGCAAGCATCGTGCGGACCAGGTCACGATTTTCCGAAGGAACTGCCGAGAGCAACGTATCGACAACACCGACCGCATTACCTGCAGTTACATTCATAACAACCAAGGCTCCCGCCTCAGCAGCACGCAAAATGGAGATTAACGCAGAACTGTCGAAATCGCCAAGCCAGAAAAGGTCCGTTCCGCTACGAAGTCCCTGCTCCAACTTTTCAGAAGTAGAGCCTACCGTATTTACAAGTTTCAGGCTCTCGCCAATTTTCACCGAAAGTTCATGGCCTTCGTCCAAATCGCAAAAACGCAAAATACCGGACTCGCACATGGCAGAAACGTACGATGTCGCCGTAACCGTTTTTCCAGAGCAAGCTGGGCCAGCAAAAACAACCAAGCCGGAACTGAGTCCAAGCAAGCTATCGAGAGCAGCGGGCGCACCGAGGCTTGTAAATTCCGGACATTCCGCCATCAACGGGCGGAAAATCGCAGCGTTACCCAAAGCTTCGCGAAAATACTTTACACGCCATTTGGTATTCTGCCACGGACCGCCAACAAACGTACCCGATTCACCATCAAGCGCTCCTAAAAATTCAAGCAAAGAGCCAAACGGAAGCGCAGTAGATTCGGGAATAGCGCATACACGCCCCGCAAAGCGGATCGCCGAAGGAGCCCCTTCAGTTACAATCAAGTCACTCGCCCCGACATTCAGGGCATATTCCAAAAGAGATTCAATTTCTGACGCCATGACGAACCCCGCTATTAAACCTTACGATAAGACGCGAAACGACGGCTATCGTTTGCACGTTTCCACGCTTCAACGCCATCGATATAACCAGAATCCACGCACATCTGCAAGGATTCGTCCAACGTAATGCCCTGATCCTTTCGACCGCTAATTGCAGAAACAATTTGCGACACATCACCCTTGCGGATCATTCCCGCAATTGTCGATGTTACCTTCATTGCTTCGGATGCAAGTACAAGCCCCTGGTTATTCACCACAGGAATCAAATGCTGAACGACAACGCCCTTGAGCTGGTCGGCAAG
This sequence comes from Fibrobacter sp. UWB12, assembly GCF_900142485.1. Taxonomy (NCBI): domain Bacteria; kingdom Pseudomonadati; phylum Fibrobacterota; class Fibrobacteria; order Fibrobacterales; family Fibrobacteraceae; genus Fibrobacter; species Fibrobacter sp. UWB12. The sequence continues at coordinate 130,899 of NZ_FRAZ01000006.1, forward strand.
CGTACATGCAAACGCATTGCGGTTTTCACTCGGCACGGACATGAGAAGTCTAGAAAGCAGCGCATGAATATTGTTACCGCTTGTCACAGCAAAGACAAGTGCGCCGGCGTTCGAAGCCTGCATGAGCAAAGAAAGTTCTTCCATCGTTTCGAGATGGTCAAAGAGAATCACGTCGGCACCGGTGCGGATGGCGAGTTCGATGCCAGCGGCACCGGAGCGCACATGCAAGCCCACCTCACGTTGAGCAATGGAGCCATTCGGATTCAAAAGCAAACGTTCTACCGGTTTTTCGACCGTTTGTATAAACACTTGCCTGTTTGCGGCAATGCATTCGGCAAACGCAGTCATCGTTGTGGAGCGGCCACTTGCAGACGGGCCCGCAATCAGCACAAGGCCGCTATTAAGCGTTGCAAACTGCATGCAGAATTCGGGCAGGTAAAGATTTTCAAGAGCTATCGATTCCATCGGAATTATGCGAATCGAAATACTCGGAGTCACATCGTTCCATGTGACAGAAATGCGAGCACGACCTACACCCGGGAGTGCAAAAGTCTTGCTGACATTGCGACCGACTACAATTTTATAGCCGTCCGAAAAGCCTTCCGCAGCTTCGGAAAGGCGGTCCATCAAATGCGATTTTTCAAGCACTTTTTCAGAGGCGATAAAAAGCAACCCTGATTGACGCATCGTGATTTGGCGGCCTGCGTACAAATAAACATCAGTCACATTGTACTTGCGGGCATAAGCAATCACTTTTGCAAGCGGTGTAATCGGGTGCAAGACATCTGGAGCCTCGACGGCGTTACCTTCGCCAGTTGCAACGGCGAACTGCGACGGGAGTTCTTCAGATGCGCTTTCCTCGGCCGGAGCTTCGCTTTCCACTGGGACTTGCACATTCGCCATGCTCGTCGATTCAAGCCCTTCGACTTTTTCAATGACGACTGTCGAAGAAGACGCTTCACCATAAAGGCTACTGTTGCCTTCAATTTTGATAGCGGGCTCTTCTGCAGGTTGAGGCGCAGGGACTGCTGATTTTACCGCCGGAGCAGGGGCTGCTTGCGGCGCGGGAGTTGCCGGAGCGCTAGCCGGTTTTGCAGCAGGAGCACTAACCGGAGCCGAAGCATGCGCCGGAGTTGCAGGCTTTGCATTTTTTGCCTCGAGGTTTTGCACAAAAGCAAGAACCTTCTCGTACATAGACTGTTTCAAGATTCCTGCACGAACAAGAACCTGACCAATATCCATCGAGTCGGTTATTTCACCCCAGTGGGCCTTGACTTGATCCTCGGACACAACCTTGTTGTGAACGAGAACTTTTGCCATATATTGATTTCTCATAAGAAATCCCTCCGGCTGAACCACCAGCTCGCAATCGAGAGGAACACGCCAATATAACCAAGTGCATAAACGGAATTCCAGAACAAATACATGTCCGGAAGCGCTACGCCATGTACAACATAGTTGGTTACGTTAAATCGATAAAGTCCAGGGAATACGGCATGGATTACAACCGCAGCCTTTTCAAGAATTGCCGAGGAGGTGCTTTGAAGTTCACCCATGCGGCTTGCAAAACGGACTTGTTCCAAAAGCTGATCGCTCAAGTGCCCTGCAAAGTAAACGCCCAACGTAAAGAGCGCCGAAAGCACCGTGCTGCTAAAGCTGCTGAACAAAAGCGCCACCGCAATCACAACCGCCATTTCGCAGAAAATCAAGTAAATAGCAGTCAAGAGGCTAATCGTCGGACTAGAACTCGTTACCCACAAGATGCAATAGTAAATACCTGTCAGCAAAAGCAGGTGGACGGCAACGACAGCCAAAAGCCCAAAATACTTGCCCACAATAAATGCGGCACGGCTGATAGGCTTTGAGAGGAGCGTAAGTACGGTCCGGCGCTGGATTTCCTTTTGCACAAGGCTTATGCCTACAAAGATGGAAATCAAAAGTCCCGAAAGGCTCATCACCGAAAGCGTCGTGGACTTAATGACATAAGCACGATCAAACACCGACCATTCACCAAGCACAATGCTAAAAAGCGTAAGCGCAATCGCCAAAAAGCCGATATTATAAAGAATCTTGTCGCGAATAGATTCGCGGAACGTATTGAGGGCAATAATGCCAATATGCTTAAGCGTCTGCACGGGCAATTTCCTCCGTCAAAATATCTTCAAGACTCGGACGCTTATGGTCCATTTTTTCTACGGCAATACCGTTCGAGAGGCAGAAGCCGAGCAAACGGTCACGCGCCACATCATCAGCGCAAATGTATTCCTGCGGATGGCCCGTTGCAGAGACTCCTCGTGGCAAATCAGCAGCAAGAATAGCCTCACGGACGCGCACATGGTATTCTACACCGCAAGATTCCGTAATCTCGTCAACAGTACCTTCGCGGACAATGTGTCCATCGACAATCATCGCCACACGGTGGCTAATCGATTCCACATCGCTAAGCAGATGGCTCGAGTAAAAAATCGTAACACCATCACGATTGAGTTGCTGGATAGCCTCGCGCACATCGCGGCGTCCCATCGGGTCTAGGCCACTCATCGGTTCATCGAGAATGAGCAATCGGGGCTTGCCAAGAATAGCCTGAGCAATGCCCACACGCTGCATCATGCCCTTGGAATACGAACGCAATCTGCGATCGATCCAATCCTTGTTCGCATGCAAAAGTTCAAGAGCCCAGCCAATGCGGGATTCGAGTTCCGCCCCCTTAAGCCCCACAAGTTTGCCGTAAAAGCGCAAAAGTTCGCGACCTGTAAGGTAATCGTAAAAGTAAGGTTGCTCCGGAGAATAACCGATATACTGACGGCTCTTGGTGTCACGCGGAGAGATACCGTTTACAAGCACCTTGCCCGAATCAAAATTCAAAAGTCCCGTCAAAACCTTAATCGTCGTGGACTTGCCAGCACCGTTAGGCCCAATAAATCCATACACCTTGCCTGTTTCAACATTGAAGCTCACATCCTTAAGCGCAAGCTTCGGCTTCATAGTAAAGCCACTGCGATACGTCTTGTGCAGGTGCTCAATTTCAATCATTAAATCACTCATACACGCAATCACTTTTCGTTAGAATTATCGTCGCTATCATTATCGCGAGTTTCATCGTCGGATTCATCGTCAGAACCGCTGAGGCCTGCAGCCTTGTAGGATTCCTCGATTTCACGGCGACGGCGATCGGCCTTTTCTTTTTTATTGATGAAGAAGTATATGACAGCTCCAATCAAGTACACTACGATGCCCGAATAGAAAATCGGATTAATGGACATACCCTCGAGACCGGGGAATAGATTCAAAATGATTTCATGGCCAAAAAGCGAAAGCAGGACCAAAATAAAGCCAAGTCCCCTGAGTACATAAGTAACAATCACAAGTTTTTGCATCGTAAACCTCGAAACGATGCCGCGCAACACGCACGGCACTCACATTTTGAATATATCTATTTATAAATAAAAAAGACGAGCCCAAGCTCGAATATCACGCGATTTTCGCGAAAAAAGGGAAATTTTGGCAGTTTTCTGCCATTCCTTCAAAAAAAGAAGTCACCCTGAACGGCGTGATAGGGGCAGAGCCGCTCAGGGTGACAGGTGTGTGTAGTTTTATTTAATCTTGACGCAGCGGACAGAGGCGGCAATACTCTTGTTGTAATGTTCGTACGTTACTTTATCCTGTACACGTACCATCACAGCGCGGGAATCGTCGAATGCATCGGCAGTCCAGAAACTAGCGCTCACATTTTCGTCAGCAAATTTTCCGTCGTAATAGCGGAAGCCATCCTTACCGATGTTGAGCACCTTCAGGTCAGCACTTTCAAAGTCAGCCTGTTTCGGGAGTTCCCAACCTGTGGGGCAAGCATCGTTTGCAGATTTCCAATCGTAAAGGCGTCCATACTTTTTGCAATTGTCGAGGTTATTGCCATAGCAATAGCTAGAATCGAAATTCACGAGATTTGCATTTTCGGCCATCCAAACACGTCCACCTGTTTCGACAGTTGCGTATGTTTGACCTTGGCACTTGAGCGTCTTGGCAGCTTCATCATAGTGGCAGTTTTCCACTTTTTCGCAAGCGACAAACAATACTGCCGTAGCGATAATGAGGGCCGCCATTTCAATGAACTTGAACTTCATATATTCAATCTCCTTAAGATTGTTTTTAAGATGAATTTTTCAAGAGCTCTTTTTTTCGGGCACAAATGTAGATGGAATTAGCCGTTTTGACTAATACTTTCTTTCAATTGGATTCATAATTTAAAATTATAAATTAGGGATATTCTATAAAAAAGCAACGCACTTACAGACCGTTCGGCGCAATTAAAATTTCGCCTCACTCTCGCAACCATGCCTCGTTAATACGAGGCACTCATTGCTCACAAGCGACGCTTTTTAGCCTTTCACGTGGATTGCGGCAGCGAATTCCTTAAGCAAGGCAGGATCATTGACCTTTTCCCAAAGGGTTCCGGTCACGATAATCTGCGCGCCGGCAGCAACGCGAACGGCCGCAGTCTGCGGGTCCTTGATGCCACCACCGGTGATGATGGTCATTTCGGTGGCCTTGCGGGTATAGGCAATGTGTTCGACCGGCACGGGTTCCTCGGCGCCGCTACCAGCTTCGAGATAAACGTAACGCATGCCCATCAATTCTGCAGCAATGGAGTTCACCATGCTGAGCTTGGGCTTGTTTGCAGGCACGGGCATCGTACCGCTGATGTATTCGACTGTCGTGCGTTTGCCGCTGTTGATGAGCTGGTACGCTGTCGGAATAGCTTCCATGTTGAGCGCACGCACAAGCGCACCACCACGAACCTGTTCGTCGATAAGATAGTTCGGATTACGACCGCTCACAAGAGTCATGAAAAGCATGGCATCAAAACCAGGAACAACCTGGGATGCTCCACCCGGGAAAAGAATCACCGGCAAGTTGACATTTGCCTTGAGGGCTGCCACTTGTTTGGGGAGCGTAAAGTTACCCAAATACGAACCACCCACCAACAAGAGGTCCGCACCGTTTTCAGCAGCCATAGAACCAGCCTTGACAAAGGCGGCTTCGTCCGATGTATCCGGATCCAACAGCACGGCAAACAAGGCACCACGCTTTTCAATTTCTGCGTTCAAACGGAGTTCGGTTTTCCCAGGTTTCATAATAAATCCTTTTTTGCGCGCAAAGCACAATACAGAGTAAAGATACAATATTTCCTCAAGGAGATTCCCGGTCAAGCCGGGAATGACGATACAAAAGCGAGTGCGTACGCCGACCCCGGAATAAATCCGGGGAGACTATTCAAAAAAAGGAGGCAGACCGAAGCCCGCCTCCCCTCTTTTCCTCCTCACATAGCAAGGTTATTTGAATCTTCTGTTGTAACGCCAGTCATAATTGCCTCCAGCCCATTAGTTTTTGGCACATCGGATACTTATACGCACATCCGGATCATCAGACACATTGTAATCAATCGGCTTCCAGTTATCCATTGTAAGTACCCATACCGACCACGCACCTTTGTATTCCTGATCTAAAAATGTCATATACTCCACCGTAATATCGCCAAACCCAATCTGGTGCAAATACCGTGAGGCGTACCATCCAAAGCCCTCATAAACCTCAAATTGTTCCCTGCAATCCTGAGAATAACATTCACCACTTTCTTTTTCGGCAAAGTAAAATACTCGAGACCATTCCTTACGAGTCGGGATATGCCACCCATCTGGGCAAATACCCTGGAAATGCCCATTATCCATTACAATCGAATCGCCACCAATGACGTCAGAAACAGCGTATCCCGCATAAGTTTCCCAATACGAGGAATCACGCGAATTGATGTATTCTTCAAATTGACCATCGCGGCCCTGATTTTTAACAAAGAAAGCCGAATCAATTCCCAAAACAGGCTGAATAAGCGAATCGCTATACCTCAGGTTTTCAGCAAGCCAGGTATAAGTTGAACCCTCGAAACTGTACGTCACCGTATTATAGACTTTTCCATCGCGAGCATCCGTCATCGTCCCTTTCGTAACAGAGAAAGCCTCTTCAATTTCTTCCGGGGTATTCTTATCCAAAATAGTCCACGCGCCCGAAACACACGTAATATCCTTAAACAGCTTTGACTCGCACGGAAGTTCTACAGTACGCCCTTCCGATTCCGCTGTACACGCCCCAAGTTCATAAAGGGTTGCCAAGAAACCATCCAAGAATGCGGGATTCCCTGGGCCGGATTTCATACGGACTCGGAACGAATACGCATTATCAGCGAAAAAGTCCCTTATCGAATCTACCGACGTAAACGTCCCTGACGACCCAAACACATCAGCAAGAATAATCGGTGAATTCGTCCGTCTCCAATAAGACGTAAACGCATTCATATAAAGCATCGCAGTCTCATATTTAGAATATACGATATTCCCGCTTTTATCGAAATGAAAATCACCATCAGGCAAGCCAAAAGCACTGAGAATTTCACGATCAGCCTGTTGTTTTGCAGCCGCGAAGTCCATTCCTTGACGGACAAGATAACGCAAGCGAGCGGCCTCCAAATAAGTCATGATGTTGATATCAACGCCACCAGAATCCCGCACATCAACGATTATGCTATACGTTATCGGATACTCTCCCCAAATTTCATCATAGGCATCAAAAGACCATGTTCCGTCCCACGTCCAAGAACCATCTTCAACGTAAGGCGCGATTTCAAGCATGACATACGGGCTGTTCAGCGAAACGCTGTCAAAACGGAATTCGCCGTCATAACCGTTGCACTTGGCAAAATAAAACACGCCTGTCGTATCCAAAGTCACCGAATCCAATTCAGCCATTCTTATAATCGTACCTTCTTTCGCGGCTACACTCCACGTGTTCATGGCAGAACTATCAACGACTTCAGTACTTTCAACATTACGAGCTAGCATTTTTGCACCACCCATCACGTTTATATTCGGAAGCAAAGCCTCAACAGCGGGTTCCTCAGAAGAGCCTCCTAAATAGCTCGTTTCTTCGGTGGAACCGCCCATAGAGCAGCCTACAACCACCACAGCGAAGAACGTAGCGATAGCAAAGTTCAAGATTACACTCAAGCCCGCAATCAGGAACAATCGCAAGTTTGTCTTTTTACAGACAAGTTGTCCGCAGTTTTTTGAGTAATTCATGATATCCTCCTAATCCTTATCAACACTCTTTTTTGTCATCGGGAAAAACTGCACGTTCAAGCGATAAACTTCGTCGGCAGCATCATTTCTCGTTGCAATCGCAATAATTCTTTTACGGAATTCCGCAATTTCCTGAACGATTTCATCGTATGCACTTTGAGTAATGCCAAGCGTAAGGCCCGAGAAATGGCGTTCTTTTTGCGGTACACCTTCGATTGCTTCAAGCGCAAATTCTCCCATTTGGCGGTGCATTCCACGAACGGCCACAGGAGTCACATCCATGGGGCCGGTCGTCACAGATTTTTCAGTCTGTACGTAATTTCCGTCTTTGTCCTTTTGGAGCAAATTTGCCTTGATTAAAAAACTAAGCGATTCACTGACTTCGGCAGCGGTGATTTTAGGACGACAAGCACGAGCAAGAGCAAGCGGCTTTGCACCGGGCATCGCAGGAGCGAGTTCACGGAGCACCGGATTTTTCCAGCTTTCGAAATAGCGGAATGAATCACCTTCGATAATCCTGACTTTATGCACATCGGCAATGGCAAGCATTCTATTGAAAGCAAACTTTTTTTCTTCGTCCGTTTTGGCATGGTCGAACTTGACCATTTCGGCAAAATATTCCTGTTCGTAACCAGAAAGTCCCATCGCAAAAGCGACTTGACCTGCCGTTTCTTCGCTCAAGTTAGAGCGCCCTTCACTCACATATTTCAGGAATACAGGCGACGAGAACCCGGCCGCTTGCGTAAAAGTTTGCCAAGTAAACGCAGATTTCGCCTTTTTCTCGGCGTAGTAATCCGCGATGTACTGGTGATAGTTAGTGTACTCTAGTACATCCTTCATCGTTTCCTCCCTACAAAACAACATCTTGATCCGAAGATCCGTGCCGTTTCCAAATTGAAATATAATCTCTAAAATTTAAAAAGTCAATAGTTATTATGATAAATAATTAGCGTTTTTAGAGAAATTTAAGCATTTTTACAAAAATCAATAAAAAATTAAACAATTTAAGGATATAAATAAAATAAACAACAACACCTAGAAATAATGGATTCTTCCGCCTATGGTGTCAGAATGACGTATGTTTGAAATAATGGACTGGGGCAAGCCCCAACCTCTCCGGCTCGGTCATATCCATGCATAAGTATGGATGCGACTCTCACCTTTCGAGGTTGCTCTTCCGCCTTCGGCGTCAGAATGACGTATGTCAGAAATAATGATTTCAATAAACGACGAGATGGTGACCCCGGCACACAGGCCGGGGTGACATTACAAAAAAAAGAAGGCGGGGCGAACCCCGTCTTCCCTTTCCTCCTAACAAATATTTTTATGCGTGTTTAAACGATTTAGTCTTTGATGCAGCGGACATACGATTCAGCCATACTCGGAAATTCATCTCCATAGCAACTGTATCTATCTACCGCAGAGCATGCCCTATTGTATTCATCAACCACGTAAAAATCATACTCGTCCGAAGTCAGCCCAAATCCAGTCGGATTCCCCAAGAAAGTACGATGCAAATAATCCCCGACCAACCCTTTTCTGTCAATATTTTCGTGCTTCTTCGGAACAGTCGGATTATACCATTCCACCATATAATCCAGCAAAGAATCCATTTCTCCACGCGCGGGAATATGCCAGCCATTGGGGCAAACGCCTTGATACACGCCCTTTTCAACCATAACAGAATCCATATGTTGACGATACTTCAATGTATCAAGACTCCGTTCAAGGCCTTCTTCACACTCATTCCAGAAATCAGACTCTTCACACTCCGGGCAATCTTTCAAATGGCGCTGAAAGCACATTTCTCTTGTTTCAATTATCGAAGCGTCCAAGCTAAAAGCGCCACCGACATCGTACATGCCACAACAGCTCGCTCGATGTTCGCAAGGCACCTGCAATTCAGAAGCGTTATAGTCCAAGCGTTCTGCGAGCCAAGTCTGCGTTTTTCCATTTATATCATAGGTCACGGTCTTATACGTTTTTCCATCACGTTCATCCGTCATCGTTCCCATGGAATGTTTCATTTCTTTATACGAAAATTCCCATCCCTCTGAACGACATGTCAACATAATGTTTTTGTCGAGAATTTCAAAAGCTTTTCCCTCATTTTCCGCAGTGCACAAGCCCGCATCAAGCAAATGAGCTACGAAGGATTTCAAGAAGAGAAGATTCCGACGAGATTTTTCAATGTCCAACATGGCATACTGATCTAGATCGTCATCATTCTCCGCACGAGTCATGTTCCAACTAAGGTCATTCAGCATATTCAGCGATTCCGTCAAGAATCGCGTCTTCAAAAATTCCGTACTGCAAGTAAGATTGCCGCACTTTTCAATTTTTGCAACAACCGTATCCTCTGTCGTATATTTCATAAAATCTTCGATAAACGCCATGTAGATTCTATAGTTAGGATCTTGCACATTTTCAGCTTCGGGTTTATCAAACAAATTAGCATAAAAACCAAACGACTCAAGAACTTCCTTGCTTGCCTGTTTTTTGGCTTCAGCAAAACTCATTCCAGATTTCATCAGATAACGAGCTCGAATACTTTCAAAGTACGTCTTCTTGTCAACGGCAAAGGCATTCGTCTCCCGAACATCAACAATATTATAGCGTCGATTGGAATAATCCATCGAAAGCATAACATAAGGACTTTTCAAAGACAAACTATCAATAACAATGCTATCGATATCAGGAGTTACCAAATACAAAGGTTTACTACTAAAATTCCAACTATAAGGAACTCTTCTCGTGGTATCAAAAGTTACAGAATCAAGTTCATATATCTGAACAGACCCATATGGAGCAATATAAACGTTCATTCCCCTATAAACTACATTCGAGCCGTCAAACACAACACTCGAACTTGAAGCAGGAGCTTCATCGCTACTCGATGACAAACCATACGGCTCGCCCGAAGGAGCATTCGGCACCAAGCTATCGACTTCAGAACAAGCGATTAACGCAAGCGGCGTCAAAAACGCCATGAGCCACTTTTTAATATTCATAAAACATTCCTCCTTTATTTAATCCTTAACACAACGAACAGAAACTTCATTTTTACCTAGATATTCTGATTGCGTAGCATTAAATTTCGCTTTTCGACTTATATATGCCCATTTAGATCCAATGCTATAAATCGAGATTACCGTAGAATTCACAAGATCAGTATTATTTAAAGCTTTAAACGTGCTATCGATTTTTACAGCATACTTAGCTCCATTTTTTTTATCAGATTCTCCAAATCCGGCAATCGCCATCATATCCATTCTATAATCCAACATGCGAACATTTACTTTTCCTTCCACATAAGCACGCAACTTTTTCCATTCATTTGCATCTGGAAGATGCCATCCATCAGGACATATACCTTGATAGTTTTTCCCAGTCGCCTTGACGGAATCCGTTATAGCCCAAAGTCTCTCGTAATCAAGATTGCTTTTTTCCGCCTGCAGGCGATCGCAATTCGTATAAGAATCTTCTTCAATACAATCCTCATAAGGAATCAACGCAATGGAATCCGGCAAAGCCATTGCATCATTCCAGAAATAAATACCATCTGCAGATTTATACTTCAAATTTTCTGCAAGCCATGTTTGCGCACCGCCGTCAACATTATATGTAACAGTCTTATATTTCGATCCATCACGGGAATCCGTCATTTCGCCCAAAATAGCACCGACACTATCAGGAACCACATAATGGACTAAATAGGACCAAGCTCCATTTTTACAAACAAAATCAATATCTCTGTGTACATCATAGGTGAACGCAGTGCTATAGCCCTCATTTCCAGCAGAACACGGATCCAATTCCCACAAGCTCGCCATGAAGTTATGCATAAGGTCATGCAGACGAACCTTCACATCGTCGCCAATCCATTCGGCATCAAACCAGCTAACAATTCCTTCAACAAAGTCGTTCTTCACATTAGGTATTGCTTTAAAAGAGCCAACTTTAGCAAACGCATTTGCCAAACCAGCCTCAGTTTTAGGTGTAAAGCCGACCACGTAACTCGCGAATAAGATTTCATCTTGATTTTCTTGAGACTCAGCCTTATCAAAACGATAAGGAACACCATAGATTCCCAAAGCACTGAGTATTTCACTTTCGGATTGTCGTTTAGCATCCTCAAAACTCATTCCTTGGCCAATCAAGCCCAGCAGTCGTTTAGTCTCTATAGTCGTCGCCACATTGATACCGACATTCTTAACCTTTCGCAAATCAACTATCAAACTATACACCATATAATGAGTAGTTCCATTAACGACACAGCCGTCTACCCATTTACGCTCTTGACCCGTCAAGTCATACCATTCCCCGCATTCGTAAGGAGACAATTCAAGCATAACATAAGGACTCTTCAGCGAGACACTGTCAAAACTGAACACGCCCGAAGTATCTTTAGATTGGCTATAGTAAACCAAACCCGTTGCGCTAAAATTGACAGAATCCAGTTCTGACATTCTTACAACAGAGCCCACAGGAACTGAACTAACAAATTTGACCTTAGTAGTGTCATTTTCATCAATTTTTGTTTCAAACAGCCTTGCTTGCGCCACTACTTTAATATTTTCAAGAGACGCCTGTTCTTCCGTGTAGCCGCCTTCATGCGCAAGCGGGGAATTACCAACATCCTCGGAACACGCTGCAAATATAAAGGCAAGCAGCATCGCCATTTTGCAGGCAATCTGCCCGCCAAATTTAGAGTAATTCATGATTCCTCCTAACCTTTTTTATTAATACTTTTATTTGTCATTGGGAAAAACTGCACATTCAAACGGTAGACTTCATCCATACCGTCATCTTGCGTCGCAATCGTAATAATCCTCTTGCGAAATTCAGCGATTTCCTGAACAATTTTTTCGTAAGCATTGCGCGTGATACCAAGCGTAAGCCCCGAGAAATGGCGTTCATCTTGAGCAACGCCTTCAATGGCATCCAAAGCAAACTCACCCATCTGTCGATGCATTTCACGAACAGCAATAGGAGTCACCTCCATAGGGCCCGTCGTCACGCCTCTTTCGGTCTGCTTATAATTACCGTCTTTATCTTTTTTGAGCAAATCCGCCTTGACAAGGAAATTCAACGCTTCGGTCACTTCGGCAGCAGAAACTTCTGGGCGGCAGGCACGCGCAAGCGCAAGCGGCTTTGCACCAGGCATTGACGGTGCTAGTTCACGGAGCACCGGATTTTTCCAGCTTTCGAAATAGCGGAATGAATCACCTTCGATGATTTTTGCCTTGACAGCATCTGCAATCGAAAGCATTTTGCTAAAAGCGGCTTTTTTCTCGGCATCCGTTTTTGCGTTGTCAAACTTGACCATTTCGCAAAAGTAATCTTGTTCGTAGCCGGCAAGATGCATGGCCTGTGCCACGCGCAGTGCGGCCGCATCGCTCAAGTTGAGCTTGCCTTCGCTCGCATACTTCAAATGAACCGGCGAAGAGAATCCCGCAGCCCGCGTGAACTCCTGCCAAGTGAACGCGGATTTGGCCTTTTTGTCGGCGTAGTAATCCGCAATATACTGACGATAACTAGTGTATTCTAGTATATCTTTCATGGTTTCCTCCTAACACAAACAGCATCTCGACTTGTAAGTCCGTGCCGTTTACAAAACCAAATATAAATCATAAATTTCAAAAAGTCAATAGTTTTATCATAAATTTTTAGCGTTTTTAGTAAAATTTAAGCAATTTTTAATAGATATCAAAATTTTAGCATATTTAGATAATACAAACAAAGTATTATACCAAATAAAAAAAAAGGCGGGCCGCAGCCCGTCTTCCCTTCCTCCTAACCCTCACACGAGGGATTTATGACATTTTCGTCTGACGTACTCCCCATCATTTCCATATTATCCTCCTAATAAACAATGGTTTTTCGTTCTAAGAATTTTATTTCTTTATACAGCGTACAAAAGCCGAATAATAGTTATCTCCAGGCGTAAAGAACGTCGGTTCGTGGCCATCAGAATACCCCAGCTTGTTTAATGGCAAGCCCTCATTTTCCCTAAAGAACCCGATACTATATACCGCAGCATCAGCGACAAGGAATCGAACCCACCAGGAATTGTCTATAGAAATCCAACCGAGCTCTTCATTTATATACATATCGGTGACAACTTTTTCCATTCCAAAACCAGTTGCATAATCATCATAAAGGACTACCCCCGATTCAAGAGGTTCAACACCATACGCATCACCCATAATATGCAACAATTTTCTCCAATCATCCGCCGTGGGGATCCGCCATCCATCAGGGCATACACCTTGATAGTCATCCTTGTTTTTATCCGACATATATTCAACATAACCATACGACCAATCAAGCGACGGTAGCATTTTATCGCCATACAAAGAATCACAAGTCGTTTTCACTTTTGCTAGGCATTCATAATCATTCTTGTCGCACTCTAGATATTTTTCATCTATGCATTTTTTCTCTGCTTCATAATCGCCAGGAATCTCGCGAGACCAAGTATACAAGGTATCACAATGATCTTTAATTTGGTTCTGCAAATTCATGCAATCATAATCTTCATCCGGGCACTCTTTCACTTTGGCATCATAACATTGCTGTTCCAAGAACAACGTATCGCCATTTGCTTCAACAGAATATATCCTAAAATCATTTTCACCGATATTCATCGCGCCAATCCACGAATAATAACGGCCATACAATTTACACTCCGGATCATAAGCCTTGCATAGCGAATGTCCCGGCAAATTAACTTTCAACGCACTATCCGCAGTCAATGATGTATCCGAAAAATTCAAATTCTCGGCCATCCACGTTTGCGAAACACCTCCAATATCATACGTAACCGTATTATAAATTTTGCCATCGCGCGGGTCTGTCATCGTTCCTTTCGTATAATCCATCTTTTTAAAACCTATAGTCCATTTTCCAGAACGGCATACAATCGAAACAGGAGTGCCATCATAATCATCTAAATACTGAACTTCATTTTCGCGCGATTCCGTACAACGTCCATAGCCCTTTTCTTTTGCAAAGTAGCCCACTCGATAATAGCCCATCTTTATGGTATTCATATAAAGTCGTTCAACCGTGTTTCCTCTCCCAGAGATTAATTCGGGTGAATTAAACAACAGCTTATCATAAAATTTATTAAGATCCAAGAAAATCTTAAATGCAGAATAAGGCCTCGAATCACCTGCTATTTCTTCCAAAAAGGGCAAATCCGAATTTTCATCGGCAGCTTCTTCAAAAGCGCCCAAGTTCTCGTAAACACCAAAGTTTTCAAGAACTTCGCTTTCAGCCTTATCACTTGCGGCCGCGACATTCATCCCTTCGGCAACATATTTTTGCCACAACGGAACTTTCATACTTGTCAATGTATTCACACTAATTTTTTTGATTTTCCGCAAATCCACAATAGCTCTGACCACTTCCATGTATACAACATTACTTCCATCCGTAAATACGGAATCCCAATCCACTCGATTTTTACACATAAGGCAAGTTGAGGAATTAAATGATCTTTGGTTTTCAATTAGCACATAAGGACTTTGCAAAGCAATCTCTTCGAACGCAAAAAGACCTTCTTCGCTTTTTATTGGACTAGTAAAACTACGACCCGTCTTAGCAAGCGTTACAGAATCCAATTCGAAAACGACAACAATCGCGCCCGGCTGAGCAATCAAAGCCTCACCCGAAATCGAATCAGCCTTCTTCTCTCGCAACATTTTCGGGACATCATCGCCAATTCGTCCAGACAAGACATAGGCAGTTTCTTCTTCGGTCCCACCATCAGATGCCAGCGGACGTACAGTTCCGTCATCCGACGAGCAAGCTGCAAGCATTAAAGCAAACAGCATAATCCATTTGCAAATAAATGGCGTATAAACTTTTGAATTAAACATGTTGTCCTCCTAATCCTTTTTTCCAACACTCTTTTTTGTTAACGGAAAAAATTGCATATTCAAGCGGTACACTTCTTCGGTAACATCGCTCCGTCGTGCAATAGCAATAATGCGTTTGCGGCACTCAGCAATTTCCTGAACAATTTCATCATAAGCATCACGCGTGATGCCAAGCGTAAGGCCCGAAAAATGACGTTCCGACTGCGCAACGCCTTCAATTGCCTCTAGCGCAAGCTCGCCCATTTGATGATGCAATGTTCGAACCGCCACCGGGGTCGCCGTCAACGGGCCTGTTGTCACAGATTTTTCAGTCTGTACGTAATTTCCGTCTTCGTTCTTTTGTAACAAATTAGCCTTGAGCAAAAAATTCAATGAATCGCTGACTTCGGCGGCGGTAATCTTTGGGCGGCACGCATGAGCGAGCGCCAACGGCTTTGCACCGGGCATAGAGGGAGCAAGTTCACGGAGCACCGGATTTTTCCAGTCTTCGAAAAAGCGATACGAATCGGCCTCTATGATTTTCACTTTATGCGAATCTGCAATCGCAAGCATCTTGTTGAAGAAAATCTTTTTTTCTTCGTCTGTCTTGGCGTGATCAAAATTGACCAATTCTCGGAAATATTCCTGTTCGTAATCAGCGAGAGACATTGCAGAAGCAACACGAGCAACTGCATTTTCACTCAGATTAAAGCGCCCGTCACTTACATACTTCAAGTAAACGGGCGAAGAGAAGCCCGCACTTTTGGCAAATTCCTGCCAGGTAAACGCAGATTTTGCCTTCTTTTCGGCATAGTAATCCGCGATATATTGGCGGTAGCTAGTATACTCTAGCACGTCTTTCATTCTGTTCCTCCTAACACAATGACCCCATAAATTCGCCTAAAGCAAAAAGCGGAATCATTTTCAAAAACAAATATACGATTAAAATTTCAAAAATGCAATAGTTTTCACAATAAGAAAATGCAATTTTTATTAAAATTTCACAATTTATGTCAAAAATTCAAAAATTTTAATCAATTTTCACAATATACAGAAACAATAAAAAGACAACAGAAATCAATAAGCAATTGTAAAGATGACGAAAAAGAAGGCGGGGCGAACCCCGTCTTCCCTTTCCTCCTTACACAAAAACTGACTCTTCCTATAAAATCACCCTTAAAAAAACGGGAGAATCAATTTTTGATGCAACGGACATTCAGTTTATCTAAAGGAGGTATATTAAAATAGCTTTCTTCATATTCGCGATCCCCGGGAGTTCTAAATCCAAAGCCGTATCCGGTTGAATACCCTCCAAAGAATTGAACTCTAGACAAATGCTCATCCGTCACTACAAACATATCATTAAAAACACCATTTTGACTCACAACAACACGGCCTTCATTATCCACAACAAGCCCTTCATGTGTACTATACAAACCAAACCCTGTCGCAGTCTCATCATAAAGGACAGGCACGGCTTTAGCATAATCAACTCCATACTGTTCTCCCAAATTCTGCAACAAAGTTCTCCAGTCACTCGTAGTCGGAATACGCCAACCATCTGGACAAATTCCTTGATGAGCATTCAAATTCGACCGCAGCAAAGGATTGGTATAGACATAATCCCAATGCCCGCCAAGACTTCCTTGCATACAGGTTCCCGGGACAACTGAATCCAAGTCACCAGAAAATACTTTTAGACAATCCTGGTAAGAGACCGTATCCCCTCCTTGCCAACGGATCCAAAACATATTCACATCATCCAACCCAATATCCATCGCGTGCAACCATACATATCGACCGTTCTCTCTGCAAGCGGCATAAGATTTATCAATATAATCTTGACATGCTGGGTGCGTAGAATCCGCATAAACAAGGTCCTCCGCCATCCAAGTCTGCGATGTTCCGCCCAAATTATACGTCACCGTCTCATAAGATCTACCATCTCGATTATCGACCAACAAACCCTTCGTATGTTCCACCGATTTAAAACCCATCGTCCACTTTTTAGAGCGGCACACCACATTAACATAATTTGGGGTATAAAAAAGTTTAATTTCGCCTACATCATTTTCACGCGCTTCAGTGCACTGACCCAATCCATCAACTTTAGCCAAGAAGCCTATTCTATAATCTATCATTTTCTTCATATTCTGATAATATTTTTTCATTTGTCCGTTTCCCGCATATTCTTTTGGAGAGACATAATTGCCAACCACATCCTCCCACAAAAGCTTCTCACGTGCACTGGAATCAGTATATCGAATCAACTCATTCACATAAGACAATTCAGAATCATCATCAAACATTTTTTCAAACGAGCCCAAGTCTTCGTATATTCCATAATCTTCAAGAATTTTGTGTTCAGCCATTTGGCTCGCTTCAGCAAAGGTCTTTCCTTCGGCTATATATTTTTGCAAAAGCGTAACCTTAGCCGTCGTCAACGAATTAACACTTATTTTTTCTTTTTTTCGCAAATCCACAACAGCGCGAAATTCTTTCGCCTTTAACGTCCGTTCAAAGCACTGAGTTTCCGAAGAAGGATTTTCTAGCTTTTCGTACCGTAGCTGATTTTCTACTAGTGGTAGCAGCCAATCGCTTACATACAGGCACGTATCACGGGCAGGCACAATTTCTTCAATCAATACATACGGGCTATCAAAATCAAGGCTATCAATCACAAAATGTCCTTTGTCATCGTTAACCGAGCCAACAAAAGAACGTCCCGTCGTATCGAGCGTCAAGGAATCTAATTCATAAACAGTGATAGAGCTGCCCTTAGGCGCCTGCATCGAATTTTCATCCACCGCCAATAACAATTTGGGATACACATCACCCACGCGACCAGCTAAAGCGTAAACGCCCTGTTCTTCGGCGGCACCGCCATGAGCACCATTTATCGGTGAATTGTCTTCGGAGCAAGCTGCGAACACAAAGGCGAGCAGCATCGCCATTTTGCAGACAAATTGTCCGCTTATTTTTGAATAATTCATGGTTTCCTCCTAGTCCTTTTTATTTAAACTTTTTTTCGTCATCGGGAAGAACTGCACGTTCAAACGATAGACTTCGTCTGTTGCAGGTTCACGAGTCGCAATCGCGATAATTTCTTTGCGGAATTCGGCAATTTTCTGCACGATTTCATCGTAAGCTTCGCGCGTGATACCAAGCGTAAGACCTGAAAAATGACGTTCGTCCTGTGGAACATTTTCAATTGCATCAAGAGCAAATTCGCCCATCTGGTGATGCAATCCACGAACCGCGAGCGGAGTGATATTCATAGGACCGGTCGTCACAACTTTTTCAGTTTGTGCGTAATTGCCGTCTTTATCTCTTTTGAGAAGGTCCGCCTTGACCAAGAAATTAAGCGATTCAGAAACTTCTGCGGCTGTAACTTCGGGGCGGCAAGCATGAGCGAGCGCAAGCGGTTTTGCGCCAGGCATGGCGGGGGCAAGTTCACGGAGCACCGGATTTTTCCAGTCTTCGAAAAAGCGGAACGATTCGCCTTCTAGGATTTTCGATTTGTGAGCATCGGCAATCGAGACCATCTTGCTGAACGCAGCACGCTTTTCGGCATCGTTCTTTGCGTGGTCAAACTTGACCATTTCAACAAAGAAGTCGCATTCGAAATCTGCGAGACGCATGGAACGCGCCGTGCGAACCGCAGCTTCTTCGCTCAAGTTGAAGCGACCTTCGCTCACATATTTAAGGTAAACAGGCGACGAGAACCCCGCCGCAGTGGCAAACTCCTGCCAGCTGAACGCAGACTTGGCCTTTCGATCGGCATAGTAATCTGCGATATACTGGCGGTAGTCCGTATATTCAAGTATATCTTTCATTTTTCCTCCTTACAAAACGGCCTCTTTCTAGAACTTTTTAAGCAGTTTCACTAGCGGACCGTCTGTCGATATTCTAAATATAATTCCTATTTTTTCAAAAATCAATAGTTTTACAATATAAAAGTTTATTTTTATGCAAAATTTTAAACATTTTTACAAAGAATTATAAAATTAGCAATTTTCACAATATGAATTTAGAAGAACGCTAAAATTCATTTTCGAGCGATTTTTTCGTAAATTTCAGCAATTTTTGAAAATCTGAGTTTTTTACTACATTTCTTTATCATGAATTTCTTCACAAAAATTGATATTCCCTCATCGGATTTGCAAATTGATTACAAAAGCAAAATCGCTTTTTTCGGGTCTTGCTTCGCGAACAATATTTCTGCGCAATTTGCATCACGGAAATTTAAAGTTTTAGCAAATCCGTTCGGGACCGTGTACAATCCACTTTCAATCGCAAAACAGATTAAGGCCATTGCAGACGGAAAAGTTTTTGGAGAAGAGGATGTTTTTCAGGATATGCGCTTTGGCAACAGCGTTTGTTTAGGCAACCGCAGCAGCGAGGAATACGGCGCAGCCCCATGGCATTGCTGGGATGCGCACAGTTCGCTTTCCGGGAAAAGCCGCGAAGAATGTATCGCAAAACTGAACAACGCAGCTACACAAACACGAGATTTTTTGCGCAACGCAGACGTCGTATTTATCACTCTCGGGACTTCGTTCGTTTATTTTTTAAAGTCGCAGGTTGTTGCAAATTGTCACCGGCAAGATCCGAGACTTTTTGAACGCCGGATGATTTCTATCGAAGAAGCTGCAGACGCGCTCAAAGAAATTGTTGAAAGTCTACGTAAAATAAAATGCGACTGGATTGCTTCGCCGGACGTAAGTGCAGCTTGCAATGACGAGCGTGGCGAGAATCGTAAACTTCACATCGTGTTTACAGTTTCGCCGTTACGCCACATGAGCGATGGAGCCCACAACAACACGCTTTCGAAAGCAACATTGCAGTTAGCGATCAATAAAGTAATTCAAGAGATTGCTTCGCCTTCGGCTCGCAATGACGTGGGAGCCGAGACCATCAGTTATTTCCCGAGTTACGAAATCGTGATGGACGAACTGCGCGACTACCGCTTTTACGATGACGACATGATTCATTTGTCAAAGACGGCAGAAGGCTACATCTTTGAGCGCATGGCAGAAACGTACTGCAACGAAAAAACGCGCGAAGATATCCGCAAGGTGGAAAAGTTCATGAAAATGGCGAACCACAGAATTCAAGACGAGAGTTCGACAGCCACCGCGGAATTTTTGAAAAAGCAACACACCGAAGCGGAAAAGCTCGAAAGTCAAATTGCGGGACTTGAGTTAAACGTGTAGAAGGAGATTCCCCGTCGGAGCGGGGAATGACATGCAAGATTTTACCGAACCCTTCGGCGTTTCACGCCTCAGGATGACGCATGACAATGCAAAAAGAAGGCGGGCCGAAGCCCGTCTTCCCTTTTCCTCCTAACAAATAATTTTTATGCGTTTTTAAATGCTTTAGTTTTTGATGCAGCGGACAGCGGCAGAAGTATACGGATCGGCCAAAGAACTCTGACGCATTTCTGGATTATTGTATTTGTAAAGAAGGACGTGCCACCTATCCGGATAAGACAGATTGAACCCACTGAATTTTTTCCACATGTTGAAAAATTCAGCCGTATAATAGGAAGCATCTGCCATGACAAAATAATTGTAAAAACTAAAACTTTGCACTATCACATGATCAATTTCTACTCCCAAAATCTTAGCAATGCTATTTAATCCAAAACCAGTTGCGGCCTCATCATACAGCACCATCACAACGTTTCCATAATCAACGCCATATTGTTCGCCCAAATTTTGCAACAAAGTCAACCAATCTTCAAGCGTTGGAATTCTCCATCCATCCGGACAGATTCCTTGATAAGAATTTTGATTCGAAGGCGTAATAAAGTCTGAATAATTCCAAGTCCACGTCCTCGAAGAATTTCCTTCCGAATCATTTTCACCATACAGTATAGCACCACAAGAATCTTCAACAGCCTCTGCAGAATCCCCAGGAAGAAGACTACGATTACGAATTGCATCCATGCATTTTTTACTTACTAGCAATAAATCGCCCTGAGCACTAATTGAATACGATTTGATATCATCGTCTCCGATATTCATTGCCGCTCTCCACAGATATTCATGTCCATAAACCCCACACCCTTCTTCATCATTATCTAAATAAGGTTCACGGTAGCAATATATACTTCCAGACAAATTCGCCCTTAACGAACTGTCAACACTCAAAGATGCCGTATCCGTAAAATCAAGATTTTCAGCCATCCATGTCTGCGAAGTTCCGCCAAAATTATACGTTACGGTCTTATACGTTTTTCCATCGCGGTTATCCGTCATACTGCCCTTGGTATGTTCAACCGCTTTAAAGCCCATGGCCCATTTTCCAGAACGGCACACAACAGCAATATCACCGATGCGCCCCTTTACCATACTAGCCTCATTTTCGCGAGATTCAGTACAACGTCCTAAACTATCGCGATGCGCCAAATAACCAATTTCATAACCGATCATTTTCATAGAATTCAAATAGTACCGTTCCATAACCTTGCTTTTAGAGAACTCCTTGGGCGACATAAAAGAAAGAACAACACCCATAGTTTCCACATAATGACGCACATTGAGTTCATCTAACTGAGAGAGTTCATTTACAAAATCTAATTCGGAACCATTTTCAGGCATTTCTTCAAAAGTCCCCAAATCCTCATATATTCCGAAGCTTTCAAGGATTTCACGCTCAGCCATCTTACCCGCTTCGGCAAACGACTTGCCTTCTGCAAAATATTTCTGCAAAAGCGGGGCTTTCATCGTCGTCAAGGTATTGACATTTACAGTTTGCACGTTTCGCAAATCTACAATCGCACTATAGTTATAATACGTATAAACTACTGTGCCTCGTTTATTGCGAGCGTCAGAAGGATACGCATGCTCTCCAATTAACACATACGGGCTTCTTAGATTCATTTCTTTAAATTCAAAGCGACCACTATCGTTATCTACGGTATCCTTAAAAAAGCGACCTGTCGTATCGAGAGTCAATGAATCGAGTTCATAAACAATTATAATCGATCCTTTTTCCGCAAACACCGAGCCTTCATATTTTGCAGTATCAGTGGGTTCTCCCGATGGATCCGCCACTTTCAGCAACTTCGGATATACATCACCCACGCGACCCGCCAAAGCATAGACTCCCGTTTCTTCGACGGTACCGCCGGCAACGTTGTTTCCTGAATTTGTTTCCGAGCACGCTGCGAACATAAAGGCGAGCAGCATCGCCATTTTGCAGACAAGTTGTCCGCTAATTTTTAAGTAATTCATTGTTTCCTCCAGCTCTATTTTTTTAATTCTTGTTTCTGCGTCAGCGGGAAAAGCTGCATGTTCAGGCGATAGACTTCGTCTGTGGCAGCATTTTTCCGAGCAATGGCAACAACCCTTTTACGGCAATCAGCAATTTCTTGCACGATTTCATCGTAGCCGTCTTTCGTGATACCGAACGTGACACCGGAAAAATTTCGTTTATCCGGCGCGACACCTTCAATCGCCTCAAGAGCGAGTTCGCCCATTTGGCGGTGCATCGTGCGGACAGCCACAGGCGTTACCGCCATGGGGCCCGTTGTCAAGGATTTTTCCGTTTGTACGTAATTGCCTTCGGCATTTTTAACCAAGAAGCCACCTTTGACAAGGAAATTCAGTACTTCGCTGACTTCGGCGGCGGTAATTTCTGGGCGGCAGGCATGGGCAAGCGCAAGCGGCTTTGCACCAGGCATTGATGGCGCAAGTTCTCGAATGACAGGATTTTTCCAACTTTCGAAAAAGCGAAACGCATCGCCTTCCAATATTTTTGCCTTGTGAGCGTCTGCAATCGCAAGCATATTGCTGAACGCAGCCTTCTTTTCGGCATCCGATTTCGCATGGTCGAACTTGACCATTTCGGTGAAATATTCGCGTTCGTAATCGACCAAGCGCATGGCATCAGCAACGCGGGCTGTCGCCGAATCGCTCAAGTTAAAGCGGCCTTCGCTCACATATTTCAGATAAACACGCGAAGAAAAACCAGCTTCGGTCGCGAACGTCTGCCACGTAAATGCAGAACTCGCCTTTTTATCAGCGTAGTAGTCCGCAATATACTGACGATAGCTCGTATATTCTAGTATTTCTTTCATTTTTCCTCCTTACGACAATCCCCAAATTTTTTCAGGGTCCGTAAAAAAAACGAATTGCGGCTTTTTTTCGTCCGTTTCGTTCTTGAATTTAAATATACAACTTAAATTTCAAAATTGCAATAGTTCCACAACACAAAATATTGATTTTTACAAAATTTTTAAAGATTTTGTAAAATACTATCAAAATTTAAGCATTTTTCACAACACAAATGTATTGTAGGAATAAACCACTGGATTGCCCCCAGCCCTTATAGAGTCTGGATGAAGTTATAGGAGATTCCCGCCTTCGCGGGAATGACAAGATGGCGGCTCTGAGGCCGCCATGACGCTTATCCTTGGCCTTGCGCTTCGCGCATGCGGCGGCGAGCGCGGGAACCGGGGCGGTTACGACGATGACGGCGACCACCGTTTTGCGGATTCGGGGTATTGTCGGCCGGAACGTTTTGCGCATTTACGTTCTGGGCAGGATTGCGAGAGATCTGCTCGGAATTGCGCGGCGCATTGTTACGCTGCTGATTTTCAGCATTTGCATTACGGGCGTTCTCGCG
This sequence comes from Fibrobacter sp. UWB12, assembly GCF_900142485.1. NCBI lineage: Bacteria > Pseudomonadati > Fibrobacterota > Fibrobacteria > Fibrobacterales > Fibrobacteraceae > Fibrobacter > Fibrobacter sp. UWB12. Next base: position 154,525 of record NZ_FRAZ01000006.1, read on the forward strand.
ATTTTCATTGCGGTTGTCCTTGCGACCGCGCGGTCCGCGATTAGCCTTCTGAGAACCGTTATTATTGCGAGTTTCTGCAGCACGAGCCTGAGCTTCTTCGCGAGACATGCGCCCGCGAGAATTGCGCATCAAACTTTCGGCGGTCTCTTTTTGCGGAGGCGGGAGTTTCTCGTAAATGCTCTGATCGCCTTCCGGGATTTTCACGCGGGTAAGTTTTTCAATCCCACGCAAATCGGATTCTTCGTCCGGAGAGCAGAACGAAATTGCAACACCTTCCTTGCCCGCACGCGCCGTACGGCCAATGCGATGCACGAACGTTTCATGTTCATTGGGCAAGTCGTAATTGAACACATGGCTCACATCGTCCACGTCAATGCCGCGTGCCGCAATGTCTGTCGCCACAAGAACTCGAATTTGTTCGCACTTAAAATTTCCAAGAGCTTCTTGACGGCGGTTCTGGCTTTTGTTACCGTGAATCGCAGCACACTTGACACCAGCCTTTTCAAGAACTCGCACAATCTTATCGGCACCGTGCTTTGTTCTGCAAAACACAAGCACCTTTTTCATTTCAGGGTGTTCCGCCAAGAGTTCCTTGAGGAGCGCTCCCTTGCGGCGTTTGTCAATGCGATAAAGTTCTTGACGGATGCGTTCAATCGGAGTGCTCTGCGGAGCAACTTCTACCTGCACCGGGTTCGGGCGCAAAATCGTCGAAGCAAGTTTCAGAATTTCATCCGGCATCGTTGCGCTAAAGAACAAATTCTGTCTATCCGGCGGGAGCATCGCGACCACTTTGCGGATATCATGGATAAAGCCCATATCCAACATGCGGTCAGCTTCGTCCAAAACAAAAAATTCCAATTTCTTTAGCGATACAGCCTTTTGCCCAATCAAATCCAACAGGCGCCCCGGAGTCGCTACAAGCACATCGACACCGCGAATCAAGTTGCGCTTTTGCGGGCCATCGCCCACACCGCCAAAGATGCACGTTGTCGAAATCGCCGTGAACTGCGCATAAGCCTTGAAACAATCTTCCACCTGAATCGCAAGTTCACGAGTCGGCAAAAGGATCAACGCGCGGCAAGTCTTCGGAGAACGGAACTTCCCGGAATCAAGCAATCGCTGCAAAATCGGAAGTGCAAAAGCCGCCGTCTTTCCAGTCCCCGTCTGCGCAATTCCCAAAAGGTCCTTGCCTTCGAGAAGGCTCGGAATAGAGCGTTCTTGAATCGGAGTCGGAGTTTCATAACCAACAGCGCGGATTGCCCGCTGCAACGGATTTGCCAAAGGAAGTTCTTCAAATTTCATACTGCGCAAAGATAGAAAAAGAGAAAGCGCACCCAAAAATTCGCCTAGTGTTTGCGACGATCCATTCCTGCATGAGACGCGTAAAACGCCTTTTTGTCTTCGTACATGCGGGCATCGATTACGTTAATAAACGTATCGACACTTTCCGTTTTCGCATGGAGTTTATGGGACCCGACCGAGACGGACAACACATAAGGTTTAGATCCACCCTTGTTAAATCCATCAAAACAAGTACGAATCTTGGCGATACACTTTTCTACATCGCCATCATTTTGCGTATTAAGTAATACAATAAATTCGTCACCGGCATAACGAATAACACTTCCACCGTTGTTCACAGCAGACTTAAGGATTCGCGCCGATATTACCAACGCATCGTCACCCACAGCGTGCCCAAATTCATCGTTGATATGCTTGAAGCCGTTCAAATCTATCATAATCCCCGTAACTTCCATCTTGGGGTTTTGGACATACTTTTTCAGCAAATAAAGCAAGTAAGAGCGATTGAACAAACCCGTAAGTTGATCATAGTAAATCATCTCGTTTTGCAAACTCGCCAAGACACCAGCAATCGAAACAGCAATACTTGTGGGGATAACAGAAATTCCGTAGAAAAGCGATTGGATTATACCACCGACGAGGATTGGCACAATATAAACCCATATCGGGAAAAATTTGAGAGCCCCACCTTTCGCCTTGCTTTTAAAATAAATAACCAAGCTATAGACTACTAGCGAGTAATCTATCAGCATATACAAAAAATACAAATAAGTTCTAGAATATAGGTTGTTATCGTCAATAGAGAATACGATTGGGACAAAGAAATTTATTACAAGTAAAATAAGACCCGTTCCGACAACTGAATTCACCACTATTCGCGAGCGATTCGGCATCCCCCCGTTCAAATGGAACGACAAGAATCGCACCCAAAAAAAGACAGCCAACATGTTCGCAGCAAAAAGCCATGTACTCGTAAAATAGACCGCAATCTTAGGAAGCAGGCCAGTCACACCCTTCATGGTATAAGAAATGGGATCGGCAATACAGCTAGTCATGGCTAGGAACATCATCATTAACAAGTTCCTGTTCGCCCGACTCCTCGTTTGGAAACGCCACAAGTTACACACTATCATGACGGCAATCAAAACTATTCCGATTGCGTTTGTAACATATATGCTTTCTAGATTAAAAAGCGGCTCCATATATCCAACCTTATCTATAAGTATACATTTTATTTAAGGAATCGAAAGCAAAGATATCTTCACAAACGAAGATTTTCATGTTATATGGATTTGCAAAAAAGGCGACCCTAAGGCCGCCTTGAAATTTTTGAGATGGTGATTCTAATTATGCACCCAACTTGGCTCTAATCCAGTTGTTGGCGTTGGCGATAGCACCGGCAATCTTTTCGACTTCCTTGGTACCAGCCTGAGCGCGGTCCGGGCGTCCACCGCCGCGGCCACCGCAAGCAGCGGCGAGATCCTTCACCAGGTCGCCAGCCTTGATACCCTTGGCCTGAACATTCTTGCCGACCATCACAGCGATGCTACCGGCACCGTTATCCTTGTTGGCAATCACGGCTACGCTATCCAAGTCGAGCTTGTTCTGAACGCCGTCGAGCAAGTTCTTGTACTTTTCATCGGGGATAGAAAGTTCGCGAACGAAAAGATTCACGCCAGCCACGTTGATGCCGCCGTTTAGGAGTTCGGCAGCGGCGAGGGTCGCAAGTTCCAGCTTCACGGACTGCAGGCTCTTTTCGAGATTCTGCGTCTTGGCGAAGCTCTGCTGAATGCGGTCGAGAACTTCGGCATCCTTGCAGCGGAGCTGTTCGCGGAGAGCGGTGAGAATCTGCGTACCAGCGCGGAGGAGGCTCAAGGCGCCACGGCCAGAGACCGCTTCGATACGGCGTACGCCAGCGGACACGCTGGATTCAGAAACAATCTTCACGAGTCCGATGTTACCAGTGTTCTGTACATGCAAGCCACCGCAGAGTTCCTTGGAGAATTCTTCGTTGCAAGCGCCCATCTTCACGACGCGGACTTCGTCACCATACTTTTCGCCGAACAAAGCCATAGCACCGCTTGCCTTAGCTTCGTCAACGCCCATCACCTGAGTGTTGACCGGCAAACATTCCATGACCTTTGCGTTCACGATGTCTTCGACTTTCTGGATTTCCTCGGCAGTCATTGCGCTGAAGTGGCTGAAGTCAAAGCGGAGAAGTTCGTTCGAAACGAAGCTACCCTGCTGCTGCACGTGAGTGCCAAGCACCTGACGGAGAGCGGCCTGGAGCAAGTGAGTTGCGGAGTGGTTCTTGCGGATATCGTTACGGCGGTCGTTATCGACAGTCGCCATGAACACGGCGCCCATCGTTTCTTCGTTAGCCGTTCCCTTCTTCACCTTACCGCGGCAGAGGGCGGTATCATTCACCTTCACGGTGTCGAACACGTCAATTTCGAGGTCAGCGGAAACGAGCGTTCCCTTGTCGCCAACCTGACCACCCATTTCAGCATAGAACGGAGAGGTTTCGAGCACGATGCTCAAAACGCCCTTGTCTTCACGCCAACGAACAACCTTCGTTTCGCAAGCAGAGAGTTCATAACCGACAAACTTTGTGCTAGCTTCGCTGTACTGCGTCCAGCCTTCGGTACCCATCGTGTTGATGCCCTGCTTCATGTTAGCGCGGGCGCGGGCCTTCTGTTCTTCCATGCACTTGTTATAGCCTTCTTCATCAATCGTAAGGCCTTTTTCTTCGGCGAGGATACCAGTGAGGTCCGGCGGGAATCCATAAGTATCATAGAGCAAGAACACCTTGTCGCCCGGAATCTTGTCGCCCTTCTTGAGTTCGGCAGAGATAGCAGCAAAGCGTTCGAGACCAGCGTCGAGCGTGCGGATAAAGCTTTCTTCTTCGCTCTTGATCACGGAGGCCACGAATTCCTTGCGTTCGCGGATTTCCGGGAAAGCGTCACCCATCGTGTCGGCAAGCACCTGAACGAGCTGGCAGATGAACGGCTTCTTCTGACCGAGGAGGCGAGCAAAGCGGCTTGCGCGGCGGAGAATGCGGCGGAGCACGTAGCCACGGCCTTCGTTAGACGGGAGAGCGCCATCAGCAATAGCAAACGAAATAGCGCGGATGTGGTCGGCAATCACGCGGTGCGGGGTGCCGGCTTCGCCATCGTTGTACGGAACGCCAGAGAGTTCAGCAATCTTTGCGATAATCGGAGTGAACACGTCAGTATCGTAGTTGCTGGTCTTGCCCTGGAGAATAGCGCAGATACGTTCGAAGCCCATACCAGTATCGACGTTCTTGGCCTTCAGCGGAATCAGGGAGCCGTCACTCACGCGTTCGTACTGCATGAACACGTTATTCCAAATTTCAATGTAGCGGTCGTTTTCGCCGTTCACGCCCTTGATCGGGTCCTTGAACGTTTCGGCCTGCGTAGCGAGGTCGCCACGGTCGTAATGGATTTCGGAGCACGGGCCGCACGGACCGGTGTCACCCATTTCCCAGAAGTTGGAGTGAGCATCGAAGCGCATGATGCGATCATCCGGAAGACCGGACACGTCCTTCCAAATCTGCCAGGCTTCGTCATCGTCCTGATAGACGGTTGCAAAGAGGCGTTCCTTCGGGAGTTTCCAAACTTCAGTGAGGAGTTCCCATGCCCAAGAGATGGCTTCTTTCTTATAGTAGTCCCCGAAGCTCCAGTTACCGAGCATTTCGAAGAAGGTGTGGTGGTAGTTGTCGCGACCCACGACATCGAGGTCGTTGTGCTTACCAGACACGCGGAGGCACTTTTGGCTATTGCATGCGCGCTTCCAGCCCTTCGGATTGTCGCCCAGGAAGATAGCCTTGAACTGGTTCATGCCCGCGTTCGTGAACATGAGCGTCGGGTCGTCATGCGGGACCACCGGCGAAGAACGCACGAAGAGGTGGCCCTTGGATTCAAAGAACTTGATGAAAGATTCGCGCACCTGCGCAGAAGTCATTTTTTCGGACATAGTTTTACCTTTGATTTTTTACGGGCACAAAGATAGAAAAAAAAGAGATGCCCGCTCAATGGCGGGCATGACAATGTACCAATAACTAATAGCTAATGACCAATGACTAACGACTATTGACCAACTACTAGTACAGTTTTTTCATGTCGGTGAGGTGGCCTTCTTTTTCATGGAAAAGCTTGAGCGAGCCGCCCTGAATCTTTTGGAAAATCGAGGTCAACTTCGTCACAACAGCAGCTTCTTCAAAGCCAACTTCGTTATAGGCAGTTTCGCCAATTACAATCCCGACATTCATCATATCCGGAGCTTTGCGGCGCAAATAGTCCAAGAATTCTTCGTCACTGTTAATCACATCTGTAGGCGTCAGCTTTTCAAATTCAGACGGGTCGCGCGTACTCACATGCAACGGATATATATCGTCAGCTACGACCTGTTTTGAATTCAAGTAAAGAACATTACCAACATACAAACTGATAGAATCATTCAGCACCTGGCGCACTTCGACCAACACATCGCTCGTCACAGCCGCTTCTTGAATATCCAGTTTAGAGGGGGCGCAAGCCATAAAAGCAAGCGAAATTGCAGTAAGAGCCAATAAGGCAAGTTTTTTCATGATAATCCTCTTTTGTAGTTGGTCTATATTTACAATCCAATATATAAAAAAGGGCTAGCGCGCAGCCAGCCCAACTTTAACTTTTTCGATAAAAACAGAATTTACATTCCGCCCGCGATAAAGCCATCTTTCTGGAGCAATTCGGCGGTCTTGTTTATCGAACCATTGGCAGCATGCCCCTTGCCAATACGGTTATAGGCTTCGTACTTAATTGTCGCTTTCCAGACAATCTTACGTTCAACAATGGAGAGCAAAGCAAGTTCTTCATTAAACGTATCGATAGCATTACCATAAAGGCCGATTTTCGTGAACGTCTTTATCAAAACGTACTTTGCGTTATTCTGCTTGGCAAATTCCGCCAACGGGGATTCCGAAAGCGTCACTTCGTCGGTTTCGTGGAACGCAATGGCGTTTACTCCATATGTCCCACCAAGTGAACTAGCCATCATATCTGCAACTTTATTCGCAAAGTCCCTAAGTGAACTGTTAGCGGAAGCCATAACAACAACCGTTTCACCCTTAAGCGCATAGACCTTTTCGAAATTGGACTGTCCGATATTCGTGATGGAACAGCCAGCCAAAAGAAAGGAGACTAAGAGAACAGACAAAAGCTTTTTCATTATTTGCTCCTTACAATCTTATTGGTTTTAAAGTCATTGACGATTTCCTTGACCAAGTAATGTCTGGCAAAGCTGCCTCCGGTACGAATGGACATTTTCCACACAACCTTACGGGTGTCGCAGTTGAACATCGTTGGCAAATATTCAACCGTAACAGCCGAATTCATGGATTCAAGACCCATGCCAAGCACCATAGCATAATTGCCGCCACAATTGTCGAGCACCTGAGAGATGGGCACTGGATTAATAGATAGTTTTTCGTTGTAAATAAATTCCGTTTCCAAATCCAAATCGGAAGCATTCGCATTCCACACGGAATCTATCTTTTGCGTCAAATTTTCGTGCATGGCGCGTTCGTTCACAAGCACGTACAACTTTTTCCCAGAAATTTCAAGCCCCGGTTCCGAGACGCGGTGAACTTCGTTTGCGGCGCAGCCAAATAAAGCAACGGCAAGCAAGGCAATAACGGCACAATATTTTATTTTCATGCGTTTATCCAACAAGTAAAATTGTTTATTACAAATTTTCCATTCAAAATAGAAAAAAAATATAGGATTTATCCATAAAACTTTATAAAAACGTCCAAGAATAAGAAAAGCCTCCTGGATTGCTCCAGGAGGCGAACCATCACACCAATACTTTTTTAGTTAGCTTCGTAGTCCAAGATGAGACGGCAAACACCTTTTTCGACGATGACGTTATCCGGGCGGAGGTTGACACGTTCCATTTCCCAGTCGCCTCTTCCCCAGCGTTCGTAGTCAATATCTTCGCCATTGAAATCGTCCTGCCAGAGCATCGTGAAGCCCTTGGTTGCGGCATCATAAGAATAGACGCGGACGTAGTCAATTTGCTGTTCAACCGGAAGGCCAATTCCCTTGTTCCATGCACCGGTCCAAGCTGTGCTCTTGGATGCCCAGAGGTTAAAGCGGAGAGTCTGATCTTCGGTCAAGAAAGCAACCTGGTCAGCATCGGCGTGGGAACCACGGCTGAGTCCAATAGGATCGCGGCGGATTTCGACACTGTCGATTTCCCAAGCAACGTATTCCGGAGTCCAGACGATTGCATAAAGGTGGAAATCCTGCGTAGCGTCAAAGCCATATTCGTGAAGCGGCTTGCTTTCAGAAGAAGTATTTGCCTTGATAGACGGATCACCTTCACGGGTGATAATGTTGGACTGCCACTTGTCCGGGGCCTTGCCAAGCACTTCGATATCAATTTCGTTCCACGGCTTTTCACCCTTTTCCCAAGAATCATCGTAGTAAAGGAACATGGAGCTCACAGAACCAGAAATTGCAGCCATCTTCATGCGGGCTTCAAAACGGCCATACTTGAACTGGACCTTACCGGAAAGTTCTGCACCATAGAAGGAGTAAGTCTTCGTAGGATCAAGTTCCGTAAGTGTCGGCACAGCATAAGTAAACTGGGATGCTGCAGAAGAAGCAACCGAGCTAGAAGACAAATCCACCGGAAGAGCACCATTGGAGCTAGAAGATACGCCCGGAAGGATTGCGTCAGAGCTGGAGGAAAGGCCAGTCGGCGGAACTACAGCGTCAGAACTGGAGGATTCACCAGCCGGAACAATTGCATCAGAGCTAGAAGATATAGCACCAGGCTGATTCTGAACATTCGCAAAATTTGCAACTTCGTTCACATCGGAGCATGCAGTCATGAGCGCCACAGCTACCATCGGAAGAATAATCTTTTTCATAATTGACCTCTTAATTTCTTAATCATAAGATACCTTTTGTTTTGATTCTGCGTATACACAGCAAGAGGAATTTCAGAACCAACCGTATCAACCGTATTTTACACATTTTGGTCGTAATTTTACATAAAAAATCATCTTTTTCAATTTTTGGTCAACCTTTGGCCATGTAAGCATTTCGTAAGCGAACTTTTGGGCGAAATTGGTGCATTTCATACCTTGCCCACCCCTTTTTAAATATGTATATTGCGTTTTACATTGAAAAAATGAAGAAAAAAAAGGAAAAGTCGTTGCAAAACCTTTTCCCCAACCAGAAAAATTAGGTGATTTTTCAGTTGCATTAATGGTTTTGCACGAGCAAAAGAGGCTATATGCAGGAAGCATGGACAGGCTTTAAAGGCGGTCGCTGGCAAGAAGAAATTAACGTCCGCGACTTTATCCAGAAAAACTATACTCCCTACGACGGTGACAAGTCGTTCTTGCAGGGACCGACTGAAGCTACGAACAAGCTCTGGGCAGAACTCCAGGAACTACAGAAGAGAGAAATTGCAAAGGGTGGCGTCCTCGACATGGACACAGACGTTGTCTCCACTCTTACAAGCCACAACGCTGGCTACATTTCCGAAGAAACTAAGAATCTTGAAAAGATCGTAGGTCTCCAGACCGACAAACCGCTCAAGCGCGCATTCATGCCGTTCGGCGGCATCAAGATGGCTGAAGAATCTTGCAAGAACTACGGTTACACACCGAGCGAAGAACTTCACCGCATCTTTACTGAATTCCACAAGACTCACAACCAGGGCGTTTTCGACGCCTACACGCCGGCAATGCGTATGGCCCGCAAGGCCCACATCATTACGGGTCTTCCGGATACTTACGGCCGTGGCCGTATCGTCGGCGACTACCGCCGCGTTGCCCTTTACGGTATCGATTACCTCATCGCCCAGAAGAAGGCTGACAAGGCTTTGACCGATGAAACGGATATGCGCGAACACGTGATCCGCGAACGCGAAGAACTTGCCGAACAGATCAAGGCCCTCGAAGGTATGAAGGTCATGGCAAAGATTTACGGCTATGACATTTCCAAGCCGGCAACGAACGCACGCGAAGCTGTGCAGTGGCTCTACTTCGGTTACCTCGCTGCCATCAAGACGCAAAACGGTGCCGCCATGAGCGTTGGCCGCGTTTCTACCTTCCTCGACATTTACATGACCCGTGACTTGCAGAACGGCGTCATCAACGAAACCGAAGCTCAGGAAATCATCGACCATTTCGTGATGAAGCTTCGCATGGTCAAGTTCGCCCGTATCACTAGCTACAATGAACTCTTCAGCGGTGACCCGGTGTGGGCTACGCTCGAAGTCGCTGGTCTCGGCCAGGATGGTCGCCATCAGGTGACCAAGAACGACTACCGCTTCTTGCACACGCTCGTGAACATGGGTCCGTCTCCGGAACCGAACCTCACGATTCTCTATAGCCCGCGCCTCCCGGCAAGCTTCAAGAAGTTCGCTGCAGAGATCTCCGTGAAGACCAGCGCCATCCAGTACGAAAACGATGACACGATGCGTCCGATCTGGGGCGATGACTACAGCATCTGTTGCTGCGTTTCTGCAACTCAGACTGGTAAGGAAATGCAGTTCTTCGGCGCTCGCGCAAACCTCGCCAAGACGCTCCTCTACGCCATCAACGGTGGTAAGGATGAATGCCTCGTGAAGGGTACGCAGGTTGGCCCGGAATATCCGCCTATCTCTAGCGAATACCTCAACTACGACGAAGTCGTCCACAAGTTTGAACTCTACATGGACTGGATCGCTCACTTGTACGTGAACACGCTCAACTTGATCCACTACATGCACGACAAGTACTACTACGAAGCTGCCGAAATGGCCCTCATCGATACCAACGTTCGCCGCACATTTGCAACGGGTATCGCAGGCTTCAGCCACGTTGTCGACTCCCTTTCTGCAATCAAGTACGCTAAGGTCAAGGTCATCCGCGACCCGGCTACAGGCCTTGCAGAAGACTTCCAAATCGAAGGCGACTTCCCGCGTTATGGAAACGACGACGACCGCGCAGACAGCATCGCCGTTTGGCTCCTCAAGACGTTCATGGCTAAGATCAAGCACACGCCGACTTACCGTGATTCTGAACCGACCACCTCCATCCTTACCATCACGAGTAACGTTGTTTACGGTAAGGCAACGGGTGCTCTCCCGGATGGTCGTAAGCAGGGCGAACCGTTCTCTCCGGGTGCAAGCCCGAGCTACGGTGCCGAAAAGAACGGTCTCTTGGCATCCCTCAACTCTGTCGCCAAGATTCCGTACGAATACGCTCTCGACGGTATCAGCAACACGCAGACGATCAACCCGGACGCTCTCGGTCACGATGACGAAGAACGCACCAACAAGCTCGTGCAGGTTCTCGACGGTTACTTCGGCCAGAGCAGCCACCACTTGAACGTGAACGTGTTCGGTGTCGAAAAGCTGAAGGACGCTATGGAACATCCGGAAAAGGAAGAATACCAGAACTTCACGATCCGCGTTTCTGGCTACGCCGTGCGCTTCATCAAGCTCACTCGCGAACAGCAGCTCGACGTTATTGCCCGCCAGGCACACGGCGTGCTCTAATCGCTACTCGACGGCTAAATGCCGCGCGAAAAAGCGGCAAAAGCGCAGCGATGGCGAAAGTCGCAAAACTTAAAAAGGTTCCCGAAAGGGAACCTTTTTTGTTTTGAGGAAAGCTTTTTTAGGGAGGGAATGCAGAAGTGCGAGCGTCGAAAAGCCGCGAAAACTATGCCTCGATGTAATTTTCGTTCTTTTGGCGGCGGGCAAGCACTGATTCCAAGAACTGGATGACAGAGCTTTTATCGCGCACAAGGCCGCGCTTGTGGCTTAAGCAAAAGCGCGATGCATTAAGCGACTTGAGCATTTTAATTTGCTGTTCGAGAATCTGCACGTTATAAACATCCGGTTCCCCATGCCCTACCATCGGATAAGTCGCATCACCCAAAAACACGAAATCGTCGACAATAAGAATCAACGAACCTTTAGCATGGCTATTGGGAACCGGCAAAATTTCGATATGCACGACATCGTCAAACAAAAGCGGTGAAGACACTGTAATCTTTTCGTGACCAGCAATTTCGCCAACGACTTTTGAGGCATGCGAACCAACATAAAGCGTATCAAAATCTAGTGAAACCTCGCCATTGCAATGCCGAACGACATTCAGCAAATGGTCCCGATGAAAATGCGAAATTACGATGTTCTTTTTGAGCGGAACAGTGGCATTTTTGATGCACTCGCTAGTATCAAGATGCGTCGAGCTCTCGGAACTGCGCGGCAACGCGTTTATAAAATCGACCGCCATATCGCAGGCGCCCACGTCAAATATCCACCAAGCACAATCGCCACGCACGGCGACCACATCAGCACTCAGCGGCTCATATGAAACCTGCAAATATTGGATTCTATCGTTTAACTTAACAATTCTCGGCACAACGCCAAAGATAGAAATTTTCCCTTACTCTTTATCCTTATAAACGATGGTGTAAACATCGTGAAATTCTAGGTACTTGACGCCAATATACTCTGCAGGGACTTTCACTCGATAATCGGCAAAACAAAGGCAATTATGCATGGGGCGACTATCATAATCTGGATAATATTCAAAAACATCATGAACCAATAAAGTATCGTCATGACGTTCCAATTTAACATCTGTTACATGTCCATATTCGGCACAACCAGAAATCGTATTCAGGAAAAAAACAGCAGAGCCGTCTTCGTTCATCACGAAATCAATAGATTCATCCCCCCATTCTGCTCTTTTTTCTAAATGTCCACCGCCACACGAACCTTCCCCCACCTCATAATCAGAGGATTTTTGAGATTCCGTGTTTAAACCTGCAGAACCGCCAGCACCATTATCGATGCCAGAATCATCGGAACAAGCAGTAAACATCACAAAAGTGGCTACAGCCGCCATCAAAACGAGCAATGATTTTTTCATAAAGACTTCCTCCTCATCACTCTTTTAAATATAAATGAACAAGCATTTAAAAGATGCATAATTTCCGAACAATATCGCACCAAAACCCGCCACGACCGACTTTTTTTTTCGAGGTTTGTATTATATAGAACAAAAACACTTTCACGCGATGCAAGACTTTTTTATTTTTGGGACATGACTCTCGGAAGAATCAATAAGCTTGAAACGTTCGGATCGGTCGATGGACCGGGAATTCGATTTGTCGTATTTACGCAGGGCTGCCCCATGCGCTGCAAGTTCTGCCACAACCCGGAAACATGGGATTTCGGGACGAAAAGTGCAAACGGAACCGCGAACGGTTCTTTTGAAATTTCCGCAGAAGACTTGCTGAAGAAAGCCGTACGCTACAAGCCCTACTGGGGAACCGATGGCGGCATCACCGTAAGCGGCGGTGAACCATTGGCGCAAATCGATTTTATGATCGAGTTCTTCGAAGCAGCAAAAGCGGCGGGCGTCCACACGTGTGTCGACACGAGCGGCGTCACGTTCAGGCCCACAGGCGAACCGTTTGCTAAAATCGAACGATTGATGAGATCCACCGACCTCTTGCTCGTGGACATTAAGCACATCGACGCTGACGCACACAAGGAACTCACAGGACACGGCAACGAAAACATCATCGAATTTTTCCGTTACCTCGACCGCATTCAAAAGCCCATCTGGATTCGCCACGTGCTCGTCCCGGGAATCAGCGACAATGACAAAGCCCTCACACGCACCCGCGACTTCATCCGCACATTAAGCAACGTCAAGCGCGTCGAAGTCCTCCCCTACCACGCATTCGCGCTGAGCAAGTATCAAGAACTTGAAATCGACTACGCGCTCAAGGACACACAAACACCCTCCGCCGACCGCGTCAAGAACGCGAACGAAATTCTCGAAACCGCAAAATACACCGGCTGGATGAAGAAATAGGAAGGATTGCGCTATACGAGATGGCGATCCCGGCACAAGGCCGGGATGACAGCGCAAAAAAGGAGATGCCCGCTCGGAGACCGGCATGACGTTCATTTCATACAAGTAAGGTCACAAGCAGCACATGAAAAACATTAAAAATGCTTTAAAAAAAATCTTTTTGATTCTATTAATTCCAATTATCGCCCTTCTTTGTTTTACATTTAAAATAAAGGATTTCTCTATTTGTCTAAACCTAGAAAAATGTGCTATTGATGCTAGTATTTTATCGTATAGTCCTTTCGTAGATTCCCTAGATCTATTTGTTTTAAAAGGAGGAGAAGGAAACGCAACAGATTACTTCTTATACGATGGTTTCCGAATCCACTGCATTTCAGATAGTTCTTCTTTAACTCTAGACGACCGTAATGTTTGGGATGGAAAATTTGAAGGAAACAGCCTTGTATATCCAAGACCACATGTAGCCGACGATGTATTGCTATTTAGAATCCAAAGGATTCTAGACTTATTTTATCTTGTAGAAGTAAATGAGAATTTGATTGATATTACATATTGGTTTTTCACAAACAACAGCTGTAAAAAAGATTTCGTTAATTAGAACCCGTTTTATCAAAATTTCGCTCAAAACTTCAGCAAGAGGCAACATAAAAAAAGACGACCCCGGAATAAATCCGGGGTGACAATTCAACCGAGCTTTCGTTCAAAACCGAGCGAGAGCAAGAATCAACTTCGCGTAGCGTACCCACACATTCCAGCAAGGGATAAGAAACAAGTAAGGTCACAAGCTACATCTTGACACGGAAACAAGTTTCCGACAAGATATGTTTGCGACATCCTTCGACGAACAACGAACTACGTCCATTTCCCGCGCTAAAGCGCGGAGTCTCAGTAACAAGGCGTCGAATCCCCGAAGCCGTTTGCTTTTCAAATTTCGTTCAAAACCGAGCGAGACAAAGAACGCTTTGGCGTAGCGTATAATAATACGTGAGCCAAAGCGTGATGCAGTATCGCGATGCGTTTTCAGCGAAATTTTAGCCCTTGATTGCGTCGCCCATCGAGAACATCGGCATATACATAGCAATTAGGAGGCCACCGACAGCGCCGCCCAAGAACACGATGATAAGCGGTTCAATCATACTCACGACGGCGTCCACGGCCGCGTCCACTTCTTCATCGTAGAAGTCTGCGAGTTTCAAAAGCATACCGCCCAAGTTACCAGTCTTTTCACCAACGCCCGTCATCTGGATCACCATGGGCGGGAAAATGCCCACTTCTTCCATCGGCTCGGCAATGGACTTACCACCTGCAATACCAATCGATATTTTATAAATTGCCTTTTCAACAACTTTATTACCTGCGGTTGTCGCAACGACCTTCAGAGCATCCATCACAGACACACCGGCGTTCAAAAGCGTTCCAAGCGTTCTCGAAAAACCTGCCGTTGCGGACTTAATTTGCAAATCGCCTAGCTTGGGTAGTTTCAAGGTAAACTTGTCCATCGCAAATTGCGCCGCCGGTATTCGCATTATCATTTTATATGCAAAGATGACAATAACAAGTCCGATAAACATGAACGCGCCGTTATTTCGAACAAAGTCAGAAATATTCATCACGACCTGCGTCGGGGCAGGGAGTTCTGCGTCGAGAGCCGCGAACTGTTCAGCGAACGTCGGCACCACGAACGTCATAAGTGCAATCACCACCACGATACCCACGATAATAACCATGATCGGGTAGGTCAAAGCTTTTTTCACCTTGCGTTTGAGGCGCTGGTTATTTTCGAGCGTTTCGGCCAAACGAGCAAGAATGCCTTCAAGAATACCGCCCGCTTCACCTGCGGCCACCATGTTGCAATACAGGGAGTCAAATACTTTCGGGTGTTGCGCCAAAGCATCGGCAAGCGAAGAACCACCGTTAATCGACTGCGTGAGTTTATGCACAACAGCCTTGAGTTCCGGGTTTTCACACTGCGCTTCAAGAATGTTCAAGCACTGCAACATCGGAAGACCAGCCGAGCACATAGACGAGAACATACGCGTAAAACGAGTAATATCTTCAGTCTTAATGCCCGAACCAATCTTGATCTTGATTTCAGTCGGCTTTTTCTTGAGGCTCGTGATAATCAAGCGACGACGGAGCAAAAGGGCTTCGGCTTCGGCCTTGTCCTTCGCTTCAAGAGTTCCTTCGAAGCTATTGCCCTGCGAATTTTGGGCTTTATACAAAAATTCAGCCATTGATTACACCCCTTCTTTTACGAACAACTGTTCCAACTGGTCCGGACTCGACGAACGGGCTAGAGCATCAAAGCGGTCAATCTTGTGATTCTTGACAAGTTCACACAAGCACATATTCATCGTATTCATGCCGAACTTCTGACCAATTTCAATCATGGATTCAATCTGATGAACCTTGTCATCACGGATTAGAGCGCGAATACCCGGCGTCACGTTCATGACTTCGTATGCCATCACACGACCACCGCCAATTTTCGGCAAAAGGGTCTGACAGATAACGCCCTGAAGCACAAACGAGAGCTGCGTACGCACGGTCTGCTGTTCGCCCTTCGGGAAAGCGTCAACCACACGGTTAATCGTCTGGACGCAAGAGTTTGTATGAAGCGTTGCAAAAGTCAAGTGACCCGTTTCAGCAATAGTAAGGGCAGCACGAATCGTTTCCAAGTCACGCATTTCGCCGATGAGCACCACGTCAGGGTCCTGACGGAGAGCCATCTTAAGAGCCTGGGCAAAGCTGTGCGTATCACTACCGACTTCGCGCTGGTTAATCATGCACCCCTGGTGCTTGTGCAAAAATTCGATCGGGTCTTCAACCGTCAAAATGTGGTCGTGACGTTCCTTGTTGATTTTATCAATCATTGCAGCCAAGGTCGTCGATTTACCAGAGCCGGTCGCACCTGTCACAAGGACAAGTCCGGAAGGGCGGGTCGTAAATTCGGCCATGATTTTCGGAAGACCGAGGTCCTTAAAAGTCTTGATTTCAAGAGGAATAATACGGAGCGCAAGAGCCACACAACCGCGCTGCAAGTATGCGTTAGCACGGAAACGCGCAAGGTTTGCAATACCGAATGAAAAGTCACATTCCTTTTGTTGCTCAAAAGTCTTTTTCTGGGCTTCATTCATCAAGCTGTAAGTCATACGCATGGTTTCGTCGGGCTTGAGCTTGTTTTCTCCGATAGGAGTGAGCTTACCGGAAAGACGAATAAGAGGAGGCGAACCGGCTGTGATATGCAAGTCGGAAGCGCCCCGTTTAACCATTTCTGCTAAAAGATCCTGAATGTTATATGCCATATTCTAGAATATAACTTAAAAAGCTCAAAAATTTCATAAATTCTTTACACAATGCGTTCTTCCACTTATAAAATACTCGCATGGGTAGGGGCAATCATTTTCTTCGCGTTTGCATTTTACGCGATTGAATCGCATTCCCGCCCAAAACTGAACTTCCCGGAGACGGTCGTGAATTTCACCGCCGACAACGTGATGGGGGGTAAGTCGGACTACGCAAGCGAGAAAGGGACAGCAACGCTCATTGTACTTACTGCATCCTGGTGCCCCGCATGCCGGGCTGAACTGCCTGTACTCAAGCAGTTCTACGAAGAATTCGAGCCCAAGGGACTTAAAATCTTAATGATTGACGAGGACGATTCAAAAAAGGTCGCCCGCAAGTACAAAAAAAGCATGGACATTCCGTGGACGATGCTCCACTGGAACTACGACGCCATCAAGGCACTCGGAAACCCAGGCGTGATTCCGGTCAGCTTTGTCGTGGACAAGGACGACAAGATCCAGCATGTCGACGTCGGATCGCTGAATGAACTGAAAGTCCGCCACGAGCTAAAGAGACTGCTGGGATTGTAATACAAGATGGCGACCCCGGAACTAGTCCGGGGTGACAATGTAAGGGGCTGTTGCGCGTTAAGCGATGGGGCTCGGGAACAAAATCACGTCAGCGATTTCTTCTTTGCCGAGGGCGAGCATGAACAGGCGGTCTAGCCCAAGCGCCACACCGGAACAAGCAGGCATTCCCGATTCAAGAGCAGCGAGAAAGCGTTCGTCCAGCGGAGGCAGAGGCTTGTTCATTGCACGGCGGATATCCAAGTCCGCATTGAAGCGGCGGCGCTGCTCCACGGCATCCGTGAGTTCCGTATAGCCGTTGCACAGTTCCACCTGATTCACGAAAAGTTCAAAGCGGCGAGCCCACACACGACCGTCAGCGTCGGTGTAGGTCTGCGCGAGCGCAGCCTGCGATGGCGGATAATCCAAGATGAACTCGGGGCCGTTACTCGCCAGCGCGGGCTCGACCAAGAATACCATCATGTAGTCCCACCACTCTTCGCGAGTGAGCGTTTCGCTCCCAACAGGCACCGGGACATCACGTGCAGCACAAGCATCTGCAAAGTCCGAAAGCTTTTCGCAGAACGGATCGATACCAGCGTAGTTCTTAAACGCGTCAATCCAGCGGGTGCGGCGCGCGTTTAGTTTAGTCCCAATAATTTCGCTCACGAGGTCTTCGACTTCGTCCATGAGCTTTTCTTGCGGCATACCCACGCGGTACCATTCCACCATCGAAAATTCGTTGTTGTGGTGTCCGCCGAATTCATCCTTGCGGAACGATTTGGTAATCTGGAAAATGTCCCCGAAGTTCGCGGCAAGCAAACGCTTCATGTGAAATTCCGGACTCGTCATCATGAACCGCTTCGGATCTTCGATTTCAAAGTAATCGAGCTGCGGATCCGTTCCGCCATAGGCAGAAAGCACAGGTGTCTCGACTTCGAGCGCATTACGACGAACAAAGAAATCACGGACTTTGGTCATCAGCGCTTGGCGCCTGATCCAAGTTTCACGCGAA
The DNA here is from genome assembly GCF_900142485.1 of Fibrobacter sp. UWB12. NCBI lineage: Bacteria > Pseudomonadati > Fibrobacterota > Fibrobacteria > Fibrobacterales > Fibrobacteraceae > Fibrobacter > Fibrobacter sp. UWB12. Next base: position 172,592 of record NZ_FRAZ01000006.1, read on the forward strand.
CAGGTGGGCGCAAATGCGCCCGACTTTAAATTTTCCATTTATTCAGCTCCGGCTACACAACGGACCGCAAGATAGAAACTCGGGTCCACCGTAATAGAGCCAACATCCTTGTCTGAAGCAAACATGGTGCGAGCTTTGCCGCGAGAATCGGTATCGACATCCGCCGTCCAGAAATAAGCGCCATCGCCCATCGTTGTGCAGACGCCGCTCTTGTTGGCGTAACCGCCGAACATGGCCGTAAACGCGTAATCGTCGCTGCCGTTGCTCTTGAGCTTGAGAGCCGCTTCGCGAGAACCGCCTGCATAGTCTTCAAGCTTTTTCCAGTCCGCATCCGTAGCGAGATGATAGCCATCCGGGCAAGCAGTCTTGGCAGCTTCCTGCGTGTAGAGGCGGCCAAAGGTCTTGCAATTTCCATCATCGCGGTCATAGCACATAGAACCGTCCTTGGCATCGTAATTCAAGTTTTCTACGAACCAATTAACGCCGCCAATTTCTTTGACCTTATAAACTTGTTTGTCACGTTTGTCAACAAAGTTTTTGAAAACAGGGCAACGAGTGCTGAAACCTTCGGCAGAAAGAATCGGATCGACCTTGCCTTTCCATGCGGTACAGAAGCGGAACAACTGACCGCCCGGAAGCGACGACTTTGCAGCCTTGTGCTTTGCGGCCCAGGTCTTCACATAATTTACGCCCGTCACAGCAGTATCAGGAATCGAGAGCACCTTGGCATACTTACTCGTATAAGCGGCATACGTTCCGGCAACAGACATCGGAGCCTTCCAGAAACCTTCCGTAAGACCCGTACGGAGAGCGGCAAAAACCGGCGACGGCTTATAAACCTTGATTGTCTTATCGACCATCTGCTCCGGATTCTTTTTGCAATCGACATCATGATTGATAGCCATCAAAGAATTAGCATCCACCTTGCATTGGGCAAGACACTTTGTTCGTGCCGCACCTTTCTTAGGGCACGGTTTCCATACCGTCGTATCGACACTCACGAGGGATTGTTTTCCAAAAGCCTTTGTCTTCGTTGCAACTTTAGCAACTTCGTCAAGCGTCTTGAGGGCTTTGCCACTCCCCTTCACGCCATCGGCAAATAAATAATTGATAACACTAGTGCAAGCATTGGCCGCATTTGCCATGCCGCAAACTTTTGTTCCAAATCCATACGAAAATTGCGATGGGCAAGCCGCAAAAGCTTCGTCCGGCATCTGCTTGAAAACCTTTGCATAAATATTGGACGCGTTCTTTGCAGACATCTTGCCGCAATAAACTTCTTCCATTTCACCGGAATCAACAATTTTACGAACCTTTTTCCAGTTGTTCGAATCAACAGCATTGCGGAGAGCCTCCTGCGCAAACGCCCCCTGAGCCAAAAATGCGGAAATCAAACCCGCCACAAAAAACTTCTTCATTTTTTCCTCTTTTTACCTTTACTGGATCCTGCTCCTTCGAACCTAACTCAACTAAGTCAACAAGTTGACTAGTTTCGTATATCGACTTCGCTCAGGATGACCATTGAATAGTTTAAATATATTACGAATTATAACCAATACTTAACGCAGATGCAAAAAAATTGTTGCACACTAATAATATTTTACTATTGCTAGCCACCTGTTATGTAGGTTTTCTATCTTTGGCACCATGTTTAATGCAGAACTCACACGCAATGAATTCCCGATGCTAGTCGCTGGCGACAAGGAGCAAAAGCCCCTCGCCTTTTTGGACAGCACCGCCACGACCCAAAAACCCGCCTGCGTCATTGATGCGATGGACGATTTTTACCGCGAACATTACAGTTCCGTAAAACGCGGCGTTTACCGCTTGAGCGCCCGCACCACGGAAGCGTTCGAAAAGACGCGCAAGGACATTGCGAAGTTCATCAACGCAAAAACCGAAGACGAAATTGTGTTCACCCGCGGCACCACCGAGAGCATCAATCTCGTGGCCTGGAGCTACGGACGCAAATTCTTTAACGAAGGCGACGAAGTCTTAATCAGCGCTTTGGAACATCACGCAAACATCGTGAGCTGGCAACTCGTTGCCGAAATGAAAGGCGCTAAAATCAAGGTCATCCCCGTCAAGGACGATGGCGACTTGGATTTGGCAGCACTTCCCAGCCTCCTCACGCCGCGCACCAAGATGGTCGCCGTCGCCCACGTGAGCAACTCCGTCGGAACGGTAAACCCCATTGCAGAAATTATCGCGACCGTCCGCAAGCTCGCCCCGCAATCGAAAATTTTGATTGACGCCGCCCAGAGTTCTAGCCACATCAAGATTGACGTGCAAAAGCTCGACTGCGATTTTCTCGCCTTCAGCGGTCACAAGATGTACGGTCCGACCGGAATTGGCGTGCTTTACGGCAAATACGATGTACTCGACAGCATGCCACCTTGGCACGGCGGTGGCGAAATGATCAAGAACGTGACTTTCGAAAAGACAACCTACGCTGATGTTCCAGCACGCTTTGAAGCTGGTACCCCTGCCATTGCCGAAGTTATCGGCCTTGGAAAAGCGGTGGAATGGCTGAACGAAAAAGGCCTCGACAACATCCGTGAACACGAAGCTCAAATTACGCAGTACGCCTTGAAGCAGCTCGCCGAAATTCCGCAAGTAAAAGTTCTTGGCAATCCGAAGGAACGTGGTGCACTCATCAGCATTACTTTGGACGGAATTGCCGTTGGTGATGCAGCGATGATTCTCGACGAAGAAAACGTCGCCGTGCGCAGCGGGCACCATTGCGCGCAACCCGTGATGGACCGCTTTGGGCTTGACGCCACGCTCCGCTTGAGCTTTGGCGCCTACACGCTCGAACGCGACATCGACCGTTTTGTTGCGGGAATCAAACGCGTGATTAGGTTGTTTGCATAATTCGAACGGAATACATGAAAATTTGAAAAGGTAGTCGAAAGACTACCTTTTTTTGTTACAGGCTCATTTATTTGACGCTTTTTCCTGCATCGCTTTGGCTTCCTGAATTTTTTCTTCAGGAATTCCAAGTTGGCGCATAACATCCAAAGCCTTGTCGAAACCCTTTTCGAGTCCTTTTTCAAGACTAGCTTTTTCAGCGGCACGGCGGGCATCCCCGGCGCTTACAAAGCCCATCCTCTGTCCGATACTTTTCCATGCCATCTGAAGATCCTCCACGGTACTTTCGTCAATATACTCTCCCAAATATAATATGATTTTTTCGATAAGGGTAGCCTGCTCGTCGCTAGGCATTTTTCGAAGTATAGTTTCGACATTCGGGATAGCCGCCTTAAAACCTTCAGGGCTGAAAGCGTACTTCATCGCCATCACCCCGACTGCCGCCGCAGGGGATTCGGATTCAACACAGGCAATATCATCAGCTGCGGCAAGATTCACAAGCACGCACTCAAAAGGAAGTTCGTTCCCCTGAAATTTAGCACGCGCCTTTTTGCGAAATTCCGCCAAAGGATCCCATCCGGTAGGGCCGTTGTAGATGATAATCGCCTTTGTCGGAATCCAGCTGAACACTTCGTCTTCGTGATCCATGATGACCCGAAGAGCGTAACGTCCGACTTGATTGAGTACGCTTTTCTCCTGTTTGGACTTGTGTTCCAAAAGGATGCCGACATTGATTTCGCCGCCGCCCGAAAGATGAGCCTTGAACGCGATGTCAGCTTCGCCGCGTTCGCCAACTTCGCTGTAAGTGTCCGGCAGACGCACAAGCGAATCCAAGTCCACTTCGGCAAGGACTCTGTCGAGATTGCCGTTGTCCTTGCGGCAAATGTTCAGCAACGCCTTGGCATTTTTGGGAACGCTATAGACATAACGGAAAAATCCGTCGTGGTCGCGCGACCGCATTTTATCTTGACTCATTTAGCCTCCTGATTCTGAAAAAAGAAAAACATCCGATTTTTTCGGATGCCTGAGGCCATTTCAAGGGTCATGCAGTAATGTACCAATATTTGGATGTAGTGGCAAGCGGCGCTTTGTAACTTTATTGTAAAATAAATTACAGTCCCAGCCTGCGTCCTTGATGGTCATCTTTGTTGGCAATTTCTTCGAGCATGTTCTGCATAATCAGTTCTCGCGTGCGCAAGTCTGCGGGAACGTAGACAAGTTTACGGCGAACATTCTGAAAATCGCTAATGGACACATTATCGCAAGCAAGAACTTCTCTTGGGCATTTATCCCCAAAAAACGATGTCCATGTTTTCGAAACCTGCTTAGAGTCCATATAGTCAAACGCCAGCTTCAGCTGAAAACGCCGACGGATCGCCCAATCCAAAACGTTCTCGTAATTCGTGGCTGCAATAAGCATTCCGTTGAACGAATCCATTTGGCATATAAACTCATTTACCAAAGTCACTTCCCAGTGATTTTTCGCATTGCCTCGATTTTCAAAGAAACTATCAGCCTCGTCAATGAAGAGAATAGCATCGCCCTGTTCAGCTTCTCGGAATATTTCACGAATGTTGCGTTCCGTATCGCCCACAATTCCACCAAGGATATCGCTTGCACGTTTCACGAACAAATCACGACCAAGAATATCTTGAGCAATATGCTTTGCATAAGCCGACTTCCCTGTTCCCGGAGGACCGTACAAAAAGATGTTCAAGTTTTCTCTGCGTCCATTCAATTTTGAAGCACGCCATTGCGCATCGAAATTTTTGAGCATCGGAACGACATAATCAATATTCTTTACATCCCCGCTAGAAATGCGGACACATTCCATATTATACTCGTTTCCTTTAGCCTCTTGCGAACCCATCGATATGCCCAAAAGTTTGGCATGAGACGTCGCAATTTCACGAACCACATTCAACGGGGAAAAATCCGCCGCTTGCATCAGCTGTGCTTGACGAACCGCCAAAGTAATGCTCCCCGCCATCACAGGAATTTCCTTGGCAACGCTCTCTATTTCATCGTCGCACAAAATCGATTCCGCCTGCTGCGCTTTAAGAACAGACTGCCAAATCGCAACACGTTCCTTATTACTGAACGTAAAAAATTCCAGCGAATAGTCAAACCGGCGACGAGTACTGTTTTCAATAGAATCAATATTATTCGTTATCCAAATGACAGGCGTTTTCAGATTTTCAAAAATGATATTCAGCAAACCTTTCTCCGCCTGATTTAAAACCAAATCAGCCTCGTCCATCAAGATTACGCCACCACTCCGCTCACATTCCCAATCGGCAAGCAACATGGAACGCAAACGAGTCTGCAAAAGGGATTCCTTATCCATAGATTCGTCGCCCATGCCGACAGCAAGCAAAGGCAGATTCAATTCCTGAGCAAGCGCTTTCGCAAGTTCCGTTTTTCCCGTCCCTTCACGACCGTAAAAAAGGATATTGAGAGGAGCGCCCTTCTGATGAGTTTTCAGCATCTGCAAAACAAAGGACGACTGCGGATTCGTCTTGGCAATTTGCGCATAATCGATACAAGGCTTTGACGCGGTTTTCAAATCCATAATCCTCGACATATCCGAAAAGCCATACAGAAAATCGCTCACCTCGTTCGCCAAATACAGCTCACGCCGCTTGATTCTTAAATCCGAATTTCGGAACGATTCCTCCATACACACCAACTGGAACTTGATAAGAGCACTCTCTTTAGAACAAAGATTATGCAGCACAGTCGAATCAAGCCCCGCAATCAAGGAAATCCGCCTAAACGAGCCTCGATCATACGAATCAAAGTAATCAAACATTTCAGATTTTTTTTCAACCTTAAAAAACATGTTATGATGATCGCGAAGCCACAGGTACAGCACAAGATCCAAGGCTTCATCCGAAAGATGGAAAAGACGCTTCAATTCAAAAGCTCTTTGCATCGACACATCGCTTTTATCGCATCCGTTAGCAAGCCAATTCGATGCACATTCCGTAATTGATTGTGCTAACAATTGACGTGTACAAGCATCCCCATCCCCCCAATGAGCTATAAAGTTCAAGAAATGTCTAGCAAAAATGATTCTTCGGCTTTTATGGAATTCTTCAAGAAGGTCCTTCGCCTTATACGACTTATCCTCAATTTCCGTCGTAATTCTAAAAGAAAGATCAATGCTGTCGCGAACTTCATACGCTCTATCCAAAAAAGCTGCAACACATTCATCCGTCATATACTTGTCGCAAAAGACCCGACAATCCCCATCTGGATAATACCGCATAAAGCGGCTCCAAAATTCCATGATTTTCAAGTCCATAAAAGTCGGCTGACCGCTCAGAGACTTTTCAGAGACACCTTCTTTACCAAGCATTTCGCGCTTATTTTTAAAGTAATTTTCGATTGTATTTTCGTAATGTAACTGCATGGTTTTAACCTCAATTTTGCACCATGCAATATAAAAGAAACGCACGACAATTGATGTCGTGCGAGAAAAATCTTTTTACGTTTAGTTAGTTACTTTTTCAAATTTTCTCATGCTATCATTTATAAGCATACGAACCATCAGCTTTAGTAAACGAACTTGCTATAGCATCAGCAATATCCAAATCCTTGGATTTAACACGATTATACGCAGCACTTATTACTTTATAAGGACCTTGACTATTGCCGGTAAACAAATCTCCTCGATCAGTCAAATATCCAGCCCTATTCAACAAATCACTCAAATCACGAGCAGTCATAATACAACCGTACTTTCTCAATGTTAAAGCAACCATTTCTATCGCCTTATACTTATCATTTACTTTTTTCACTCCCTCAACAAGAGCATTTTTTTCTTCAACAGGAATAAACTTATTTCTCATTCCCTGCAACGAGAAAAAGAAGCCATACTCACACAGCAAATCTCTCAAAACACGAGCATACTCTTTCGTTCCTCCAGTATGAAATCTCATACCATTTGGATGAATACATTGAAAAACTACCGACTTATCACGTTTTAGCACTTTGATTTTATCGTCTACAACCTTTTCACATACCCAACCATTCCCCAAATAAGCTTCATAATCTGCATATGTCAAAATCATGACATCTGGAGAAAAAACTTTTTCTAAATAGTCTATTGAATTAAGATACTTTTGAGCGCATTCCAAAGCTAAATCATAGCCAATTGCCGAAGCATTCGTGCGCTCAGATTCTTTACTTTGTATTGACAAACAATTTTCCCAAACAAAATCATCAATTAGGCAATCATACTTCCCATTTTTTATTTCCGTCCATTTTTCTAATCCATATACATTCGCAAGGACTTCCATAAAAAAACGCCAAAAAGACCCTGGGCCTTCAGTCCCCCAATCTTTAAAATCTAAATTTCTAAATTCATACCTATCCTGTTCAAAACGATATTGACCAGACTTAAACTTTCCAAGAAAATCATCCAAGCTGATACCCCATCCACGAGTTTCCTTTCCTACAATCGCAATCTTTTTAAACGCTTTTTCATAATTTTTTCCCCATATCGGAACAAACGGATGAGGAATCCCTTGATAATCTGAGATTTCACGTTCCGACAACTTTTTTACGAATTCATCCATCAAAGGATAATACACTTGATCAAATTTTTCTTCCAAGGTCATTTTTACCTCCCATCATTTTTCTGTTTTTCCATCTCTGAAAAGTCTTTATCCGGATCATAATGTTTTTTGAAAAGCTCCATTTGTTTTTTGCATTCATTTTTTAAATGCTTCGCAGCTTTCCGAAATGAAAAAAATGTAAAACCACCACTTAAAGGCATTCCAATAAAAGGGATCGCCTTCCCAAGAAGCACACCCATTCTATCTTTTGTCATTTTTTTCCCAAACCAAGGAGCAAGCGCTTTTATAATTGGGTACCACCAAGTTTTCGTTAAAGCTTGTTGAGGCAATTTTTTTTCAACTCCTTTTGCAAGTGCCGCTAAAACTAGCCTAATTTTTTGGTCTCCAACTTTACATCCAAAGGCAACAGCGAGCAAAACAAAAAGCATTGATTTGCTAACTTCTGAAAAGTTTTCCTTTTCATCCATTAAATCGGGAAATCCATATATGTATGCAATTTTCTGAGCCAGCATCAACACTTGTGCAAAATACTGAGCCATATCAGCAGCAGCCAATCCAACAGCAGCCATAGGATTAGCCGGTAAGCCAGATGCAGCAGATATCAACGTAACTGCACGAACATGATTTTTTATTGTAGCCTCAGCAACAACATCTAGTATTTTATCATCAGCAATATCATATGGTTTCTTTTCTGAAATTAGATTTAACTTCGCATCTGCAATATATAGACACAATTGTTGTTTCAAAAAAGCAGTTCTATTTACTTTTACGCCAGGTATTTTTAAAGCAATCTCAAAAGCCTTTTCAAAAAGAACTAATCCTTTAGAAACGTCCTCTTCCTTTTCAACCACGGCTTTTGCCCTAGACTCCACATCTTCAATATTTATTTTGTCATTTTCCATAATATTTTTCTCCTATTTATATAAAAAAAACTAAAAAACATTTTTGATTTTTTCACAAAAGCCCCCCCCTCCTGACAACCAATAAATATATCCCTCGTTTTCAGGAAATAGCATAAAAACAGATTCTAAATCTTTAATTCATCCTCCTATATTCCAACCGAAACCATTCAACGGTTCCAGTGCAGTATTTTCCTGTTTTTCTCTCATATTTTCCATAAGTCCTCGCATTTATCCTTTGGTTTTGCCGACCATCACCAATATAAAATGGAGCCGCGACAATTACAGTCGTCGGCCCTTGACTTGCATTTTTTTCCCACAAAAAAAGCGTGGAGTTTATGCAATTTACTCAATCGCGGTTCGGCAAAACCTATACGGAATAAACACAAAAACCCACGCCACGAGGCGCGAGTCAGTGCGCTCAGTCTTCCGTATATTCAAAATTTTGCCGATTTCGATTGAAAGCCAAGAGCAGAGCTCAAACTTATGTCAAAAACTTGATTACCTTATGAAAACCTCTTTTTTCAGTAATATAATCAAATTTTCACAAGGCATACACGCAAAAGCGCGTTTTCTACACTTTTTCAATCACACAATCAAGTTCACGACGAGCTTGACCATAGTTTCGCGCTCATCGGGCTTACTTTCGGCGATGAGCAAAGTGAGAGCGACGAGAGCTCCATCGCTCAAAATTTTGGAGCCGTCCACGCGGTAGAGGATTTCGTTGCGGGACATGTACCACAAGAAAATGAACGCGGCAATGCGCTTGTTGCCATCGATAAAGGAATGGTTCTTGACGAGCAGATAGAGGAGCGTTGCGGCTTTCAGCTGTACGGTCGGATAAAGGTCCTTGCCGTCAAAGGTCTGGTAAATTTGTCCAAGAGAACTTTTGAAAGAGGCATCTTTTTCAACGCCGAAGATGCCGCTGTCGCGGAACTTTTCCTTGAGCACAGCGATAGCGTCCATGGCGAGTTCGTAAGTTATGGCACCTTTCGTTTCGGCATAGTCGCCAGCCTTGGGAATTTCAAGTTGTTGGTGGTCGTAGCGATCCAGCGTTTCGAGGGCCGTTCTAAAGTCGCTAATGACGTTTGCAATTTCAAGTTTTTCGTTTTTATCCATGACGTACTCATTTTTGTAGGGGAACACCATGAATATAGAATGACGATGCGACAATTAATGTCGCTTAGATTACTTAATTCTATCTCCGCAGAATTCCTGGCGGCCACATTTTTCGCAGTGGGCGCCCATCCAGAGCGTATCGAATTGTTCGATGGCGGCTTCGACGATTTGCGGGTCGTTAGTGAGGATTCCCGCTTCGAAATTGCGGCGCAGGGAACTTTTCATGCCGATGCCAGCGCCTGTCAAGTTTGCGGAGCCGATGTAGGCGGATTCAAGGTCGAAAATCATCATCTTGAAATGCACTCGCGGACACATGACGCGTTCGAGGTCGGTTGCGAGAATCTTATAGCGGTCGAAATCTTCGCGGAAGTTCGGGCCGGGTTCCTTGGCGTGAATGAGCCGCACGCCCACGCCGCGCTTGAGCAGTCCTGCAAGTTGTCCGAGCAACGGGATTGATTCGCCGTTTTGCTTCACGTAAACATCCTTGATGTCGGCGGTGCCGATCCAGAGCGTTTCGCGGACTGTTGCGATACGGGAAATCACTTCGGAATAGTGTTCTTCGTTTTGGATGTACTTGGTGAAGGTCGGCATAGAAAGAAATATAGTATTGTAGCGCGACAATAGATGTCGCGTGATTTATATATATTAAAAAAAGGAGATTCCCGCTCGGAGGCGGGAATGACATGCAAAAACGAGATGGCGACCCCGCAACAAAGTGCGGGGTGACAAAGAAGAAGGTTTTTATGGAAAATCTTGGACGCGGTGAACGCATGGTGCGAATTTTTGTGTACCTGATGGCACACTATAACAATCGCTATAGCGTTGCAGATATTATGCAACATTTGGATATTCCCGCAAGCGAATTGCGGAGCGTGCAGCGCGACATGCAAGCTCTCATCAATATTCCTGGAGACTACATCGAACGTTATACAGAATTCGGAAAGGTTTACTACCAAGCAAATGTTCCTAAGGCAGACAAGCTTGTTTTTCCCGAGTTCAGCGATACGTTATTACATTTGGTTTTCTTGAAGCGTGTTGCAAACATTTATCCGGCATCAGCTTCGCTTGTCAACAACTTGACAACACAGATTAGCGGGAGTCTCCCCAAAAAATCGCAGGACACTCTTTCGCAACTTTCATCAGCATTGAACAACCGCATTCTCTTTATGGGTTCTGCGCCTGGGTTTGACGAAGCGTCAGCAAAAAATTTATATACATTCCTACGAGCGATTTGCGAGCATAGAAAAGTTCAAGTACGCTACACAGATAACTGGGGGAATTGCACAGACAAAGTCCGTGTTCCGCTAATGATTGTGATGCATCAAGGGGACATCTATGTCGGTTGCACATCGCAGAGCCACGCAGGTGCAACTTACACGTTAAAACTTTGCCGAGTTGAATCCGTAAAACTCACGCAAGAACAGTTCATCGAAGACGCCAAAGTGCTGGAAGCTCTACGAGCAAGGATTCGTGCGGGAGCTCTCTTGTTGGGCGAGCAATCTCCAAAGTCCGAAGAAGTCGTCATTTTATTTGAAAAGCAAATTTTGAACACGCTCAAGGAGCATCCTTACCATCAATCCATGCATATCGAAGAACGCAAACACGATTTACGCGTGACGATGAAAGTCGAAGTGAACGATTTGCTCAAGCAATGGGTCATGTATTACGGAAACATCGCGACGGTCAAACAGCCGGAAGAACTGAAGCGGATGATTCGAGAGACAGCGAAAAAGCTGGTAGAAAAGTACGAAAAGTAAAGGGGATTCCCGCTCGAAGGCGGGAATGACAAAGCCCCCAAAATAGGCGACCCCGGAACTAGTCCGGGGAGACAATGTGAGCGGAGCTGCTTTTTTGCACGTATTCTAGGCAAAAATCAAGCATTTTCAGCCTAAAAAGGGCTCGTTATTACTAAAATCACCGTCTTGCTATAGCAAAAAGCTATAAGAACAGCAATTTTCTTAAAAATTTTTATAATTCTCCCTACTTTCCTATTGGAGTAGTAGGTTTAAGTTTTTAAATTAAACCCGTCAAACGAACGAGGCACCCCGAAAGGGAAAAGCCTGGAGGATTTCGCTATGCGATGTCGAATGTGTAATCTAGCCGAAGGCAAGCGGGCCTAATACCGCAAAAAATTTAACGCTCAGATTTGAGCAAACCTATTAACAATCGCGTCGCCCGACGCCAACAGTAACAAAACGATCGGGCGATTGCGATATCTCGCGCAAAGGCGCACAAGGAATTATAATACTATGACGACTCAGAACAAGCTCCATTTCGAAACTCTTCAGCTCCACGTTGGTCAGGAACAGGCAGACCCGGCAACCGATTCCCGCGCAGTTCCTATATACCAGACCACTTCTTACGTGTTCCACAGCGCTCAGCACGCTTCTGACCGTTTCCACCTGAAGGATGCTGGTAACATTTACGGCCGCCTCACCAATACCACTCAGGACGTTTTTGAAAAGCGCATCGCTGCTCTCGAAGGCGGTATCGCAGGTCTCGCAGTCGCTTCTGGTGCAGCAGCTCTTACTTACGCCATCACGGCTCTCGCCCGCAAGGGTGACCACGTGGTCGCTCAGCGTTCCATCTACGGTGGTACTTACAACCTCTTGGAACATACGCTCAGCAAGTTCGGCATTGAAACGACTTTCGTCGACATCCACAACCTCAAGGAAGTCGAAAGATCTATCAAGTCCAACACGAAGCTCGTCTTCATTGAAACGCTCGGTAACCCGAATTCCGACATCCCGGATATCGAAGCCATCTCTGAACTCGCTCACAAGAACAAGATTCCGGTCGTGATCGACAATACCTTCGGTACGCCGTATCTGATTCGCCCGATTGAACACGGTGCCGACATCGTCGTTCACTCTGCAACAAAGTTCATCGGTGGTCACGGCACGACTCTCGGTGGCGTGATTGTTGACGGAGGCAAGTTCGACTGGGCAGCATCTGGCAAGTTCCCGCAGTTCACCGAAGTGAACCCGAGCTACGGAGTGCCTTTCACGGCAGCAGCTGGCGCAGCAGCTTACATTGTTTACATCCGTGCCATTCTTCTCCGCGACGAAGGTGCAGCAATTTCTCCGTTCAATGCATTCCTCCTCTTGCAGGGCACTGAAACACTTTCGCTCCGTCTCGACCGTCATGTTGAAAACACCAAGAAGGTTCTCGAATTCCTCGCCAAGCACCCGAAAGTTGCAAAGGTCAACCACCCGAGCTTCAAGGATCATCCGCAGCATGAACTTTACACCAAGTACTTCCCGAACGGTGCAGGTTCCATCTTCACATTCGATGTGAAGGGCGGCCAGGCAGAAGCCTTCAAGTTCATCGACAGCCTCAAGATTTTCAGCTTGCTCGCTAACGTCGCTGACGTAAAGAGCCTCGTTGTTCACCCGTACACCACGACTCACTCGGAACTCACTCCGGAAGAACTCGCCGCAGCAGGCATCTCTCCGGCAACGATCCGTCTCTCCATCGGTACGGAACACTACGAAGACATCATCAACGACCTCGCACTGGCTCTTGACCAGATTTAATTATAAATAACAAAAGGATTCTACCATGTCAAAAATTTACGCATCTGCTGACCAACTTATCGGTCATACCCCGCTTCTTGAACTTTCCCACATCGAAAAGGAAAACAATCTCCAGGCTAAGATCGTGGCAAAGCTTGAATATTTCAACCCGGCTGGATCTGTCAAGGATCGTATTGCCAAGGCAATGATTGACGATGCCGAAGCTTCAGGCAAGCTTAAGCCGGGTTCCGTGATTATCGAACCGACTTCTGGTAACACTGGTATCGGTCTCGCTTCCGTCGCAGCAGCTCGCGGCTACCGCATCATCATCGTGATGCCGGAAACCATGAGTATCGAACGTCGCCAGCTCATCAAGGCTTACGGTGCAGAAATTGTTCTCACTGAAGGCGCTAAGGGCATGAAGGGCGCTATCGCTCGTGCAACGGAACTTTCCAATGAAATTCCGAACAGCTTTATCCCGGGTCAGTTCGTGAACCCGGCAAACCCGGCCGCCCACAAGGCAACGACGGGTCCGGAAATTTGGGAAGACACGGACGGCAAGGTTGATATTTTTGTCGCAGGCGTAGGTACTGGTGGAACGGTCACGGGTGTCGGTGAATACCTCAAGTCCCAAAATCCGAATGTGAAGGTTGTCGCAGTTGAACCGGAATCTTCTCCGGTGCTTTCCAAGGGCACGGCTGGTCCGCACAAGATCCAGGGTATTGGCGCTGGCTTTGTTCCGGATACTTTGAACACCTCCGTCTATGACGAAGTGCTCCCGGTCAAGAACGAAGACGCATTCGCCGCCGGCAAGGCAATTGCCAAGGCTGAAGGTATCCTCGTCGGTATCTCTTCTGGTGCAGCCCTCCACGCCGCAGTCGAACTTGCAAAGCGCCCGGAAAACAAGGGCAAGACGATTGTCGCACTCCTCCCGGATAGCGGCGACCGTTACCTCTCCACTCCGCTCTTTGCTGACTAAGTGTTAGATAAAATTTGTTCGGTAAGTGCTTCGCGGTTCCATTCGCCTCGCAGCAGAAACCGAAAAAACATTAAGATGATTCATTATTGAGTGAAAAACGCTAGAAGGTTCCATTCGCCTCCCTAGCGTTTATTTGTGTTTTATACAATGCATTGTCATCCCGGCCCTGTGCCGGGATCGCCAATTATAAAAAGAACGGTTTTAACATGTCACAGAAAAAGCGTGTCGCTGTAGGATTGTCGGGCGGTGTGGATTCCGCCCTTTCGGCGTATTTACTGAAAAAGCAAGGTTACGAAGTTGTCGGCATGACGATGGCGACGTGGGACGGCTCCGTGAAAATGCCCGCGGTCGAAGGTCGCGAGGGTTGCTACGGTCCGAGCGAAGACAAGAATATCGAAGAAGCAAAACTTGTCGCCGAACGCCTTGGAATTCCGCATTATGTTGTTCCGGTCGCCGAAGAATACAAGCACCGGGTTCTCGACTATTTCCGTGCGGAATACCGTGCCGGCCGAACACCGAATCCATGCGTACGCTGCAATCAGAACATCAAGTTCGGAGCGCTGTTGCATGCGGCCCGCAAAATGGGAATTGAATTCGATTATTTTGCGACTGGGCATTACGCGCGGCTCGACTTTATAAATCCAGATGTTCCGTTCTTGTACGAAGCGCTGGACGAGCACAAAGACCAGACCTACTTTCTTTCACGACTCACGGCAGAACAACTTTCGACGGTGATTTTTCCGCTGGGCGGAATGCAGAAAGCCGAAGTAAAAGCGCTCGCCAAAGAAATCGGCTGGGACGATTTTGCAACAAAGCGTGAAAGCCAAGACTTTATCGAATGCGGCGATTACTCGGTGTTATTTGACGAGAGCGATAACGTGCCTGGAGATTTTGTCGATGTGAACGGAAAAGTTCTCGGGAAGCATAAGGGCATTGTGCATTACACGATCGGGCAACGTAAGGGGCTCAACATCGGCGGGCAAGCAGAACCGCTTTATGTTGTAGCGATTGACGCACACCACAACCAGGTAATTCTCGGACCGCGCAGCGCATTGAGCTGTACCGAAGTTTCTGCCGTTGACTTAAACCTGATGGTTTCGGAGACATCCCCGCTTTTAAAAGAACCGCTCACGGCACATATTCGCCTCGGCCATAAAGGCGCAACAGCCAGAATTACGGCTTTGGAAACCGCAGCCGGCAAAATCCGCGTGCAGTTTGATGAGCCACAATTCGCATCTGCTCCAGGACAAGTGCTCGTACTATACGCGAACAACGGAGTCGTCGCCAGCGCGATAATTGATAAGTAAGAGGAATCAAATTTCCAAAAGTTCGCGACCGATTTTACGGATTTCTTCACGAATAAGTTTTTCCCGTTCAGCAGACGGCTTTTTGGAACCATTCATATACGCAGCCATCAACGACTGCTGTATTCCTAGCCGCCTTGCTACCTCGGACATGTTAAGCGATTTAAATTTTGCCGAGCCACGCAACGGATGTGCTTGCGGTTCAAAAATGCTATCGTAAGAGAGATCTTCGTCTATTTCATCCCAGCGCAAGCCCCCAAAAGACAATCTGAAAGCGGCCCGCTGTTCTGCACTAGCAGAACGAAGTCGTTCCGAATCACGGAATTTCAAAAGGGCTGTACGCCCATCCTTTGCTGTTAGCAAAATTCCGCCCCTTACGAGTTCAGCGCTTTCAATGTCTCTTTTGTGCATATTATTTAAGCAATGTCGGCATTTAATCTCCTTTGAATTTAGGATATAATTTTATATCCGTCAATATGGTGTTACGATTTTTAAGCTTCTATACTCTTAACACGCTTTCCTCGAGATTTGGTTCACATTAAAAAAAAATCCTACCCGATTGGGTAAGATTTTTCACTTTGAGATAGTTGGCAATAAAAAGTTTTAAATGGAGTAGTCTTTTTCCATCATGCCGTAGTCGATGAGAATTTGTTCCAAGCGATCCTGCGTCATCGGAGTCGGGATGGTAAAGAGTTCGTTTTCGTCGATGTTCTTTGCAAGTTCGCGATAGACATTGGCCTGGTTGCAGTTCGGTTCAAAGTCAATCACAGTCTTCTTGCGGATTTCAGCCTGTTGCACGATATTGTTGCGCGGCACGTACTGGATGAGTTGCGTGTTGAGTTCCTTGGTGAATGCACGGAGCAAGTCAAGTTCGTTATCAACGTTACGGCTGTTGCAGATAATACCGCCGAGGCGCACTTCACCGCGTTCAGCGTACTTTGCGATACCCTTACAGATGTTGTTTGCAGCGTAAAGAGCCATCATTTCGCCGGAAGCAACGATGTAGATTTCCTTGGCCTTGCCTTCGCGAATCGGCATAGCAAAGCCACCGCACACAACGTCACCGAGCACATCGTAGAATACGTAGTCGAGATCTTCAGTGTATGCGCCGAGCTGTTCGAGCATGCTGATGGAAGTGATGATGCCGCGGCCTGCACAACCTACGCCCGGTTCCGGGCCACCAGATTCCACGCAGCGAACGCCCTTGAAGCCAACCTTTTCAAGGTCAGAGAGCTGGATTTCGGTCTTGTTATCGCGAATGGTATCGAGCACAGTCTTCTGATGGAGACCACCGAGCAAAAGACGAGTAGAGTCTGCCTTGGGGTCGCAACCGACAACGAGAACATGTTTACCTTGTTCTACAAGGCCTGCGGTCAAGTTCTGAGTCGTAGTAGATTTGCCGATGCCGCCTTTACCATAAATAGCAATCTGACGTAATTTCTTTGACATTTTTGTCTCCTTAGGATTGTCCCTTAGAAACGCTAGGCAAGAACAAGTTTAGAATTTGAGTCAACCCTTTTCAATATTTTTTTAACCCATTCCGTCAAAATTTTTCTTTTTTTTGCATCGCTATAAAAACTTTTTATAACCCCATTCAGCGGGAATCTATTGCGCATCGCAAAAAAATATTTTTTTTGATTTTTGCCCCTTGCTGGATATTGTCTTTCACTATACCGCTTTTTAAATTTAGCCCAAACTTCTTCGACAGAGAAGTAAAAGAATTAATCACATTACGGAACGTTAGGCAACCGTTCATCTTTTTCAACAAACTAAATCGGCATTTACCGCTAGTTTAGCGCAAGGCGTTTACGTCTTGTGTTTACACGAATCCTTTGCCTTTGTGAGGTTTTTATGGCAATCGATCAAGAAAACGTTTTTAGAGAGCACCCTTGTTTTGGTGCGTGTAAGAATCGTAAAGGGCGTATTCATTTGCCCGTCGCTCCGGGCTGCAATATCGAATGCCGTTTTTGCGACCGTCGCATCAACGAAGATGCACAAATCCCGGGAAATACAAGTAAAGTCATTAAGCCCGAAGAAGCATGCGGATATATTCGCAAAGCATTAGAATTCGTGCCAGAGCTTACCACGGTGGGTATTGCAGGGCCTGGCGATACGCTTGCAACGCCGTTTGCACTGGATACGTTCCGCCTCGTCAAAAAGGAATTTCCGCAGCTGATTCGTTGCATGAGCACCAATGGGCTTTTGCTGAACGACAAAGCAGACGAAGTCATTGATGTGGGTATCGACACGCTGACGGTTACGGTGAATGCCGTTGACCCAGAAATCGAGGCTATGATCAACGCGAGAATTTTCTACCACGGCAAAACTTATACGGGCGTTGAAGCAGCTGAAATTCTGATTCACAACCAGCTTGAAGGCATCCGCAAAGTTGCAAAGAGCGGCACGCTTATCAAGGTAAATACAGTTCTTTGCCCAGGAATCAACGACAAGCATATCGAAGATGTCGCTGCAACCGTCCGCGAAGCCGGTGCGATTATATATAACATCATCCCGTTGATTCCGCAGAACGGTTTCAAAGACATTCCGGCACCAACTCCGAAGGGACTCGCAATTGCACAGGAACAGGCAGGAGTATTTATCAACGTGTTCAAGCATTGCGCACACTGCCGCGCTGATGCCGTTGGCGTCCCCGGCGTTTACGATGTCGGTGCACAAATTTACATGGACCGTATCCGTGTAAAGGAGACATTCTCTCATGGCTAAATACAAAGTAGCAGTTGCCACAAATGATGGCATAAACGTCAATGTCCATTTTGGACATGCAGCAGCTTTTGACATTTATGAAGTCGATGACGTGAGCGGAAAATTTGAAAAGATTGAAGTTCGCGTAAAACCAGAACATTGCGATGGTTCGTGCGGAGACGGAGCATGTGGAAGGCAAGAGGTTGAACATTCGTCTATGTTTGCGGCCGCAAAAAATCTTGCTGATTTAGATTACGTTCTTTGCCAACAGCTTGGCCCACAGGCAATTCAATCATTGGCTCGCTTTAACGTGCGTGCTTTTGATATTGCGCTCCCCATCGATGAAGCAATCGCCAAGATAAATTTATACCGAAAGAAATTAGCTGAACGACTTTCAAGAATCAAGGGTTTACAAAATAAGACTTTATAAAGTTCAAAAAAAATTTTAAAAACAACTTGACGGAAGAAAAGTTTGGTTTTATATTTATTCCTACCAATTCAATAGGAAATTAAATGAGTATTCAATTTGCAAAATTTTGTTGTTCTAGCGACCGATGTTGACGGGCGCTTATTGCGGTATTGAATGATTTTCTCGCCCGTGTAAGGTTCTCCTGCACGGGCTTTTTTTACGGGCTTTTTTGCCTGCAACTCAAAAAATTTTAGGAAATAAAACAATGGAAAGTTTAACAGCAAAATTGTGCGCATTTGCTCGTGCTTGGCATTCGTCGCAGCCAGACAACACCGTTTTCAATGATTTCTTGGCCATGGACTTTATGGGTCGAGAAGAATACGATAAAGTTTCGAACTTTATCTTAAAACGTTTTCCGCAAGAATCGGAAAATTCGGTTGAGTATTTCAATCGAAAATATTTCCTCCCAATCGTACTTTCGCGAAGCCGCTTTGCAGAAGATCGCGTGAAGCTTTTGGCCCAATCGGGGCCGATTCAATATGTGATTTGCGGAGCAGGTGTAGACACGTTCTCATTTCGCAACAAAAATCCGAATGTCGAAGTTTTCGAATTGGATTTGCTACCAACGCAAAGCTACAAGAAAAAACGCATTCGTGAGCTTCAGTGGAATGTTTCGAAGAACGTCCATTTTGTTGCGGTTGATTTTAGCAAGGATCGCATTGTAGATAAGCTTGTTGAAAACGGTTTTGACCGCAAAAAGCCAACTGTCGTCAGCATATTGGGCGTCTCGTATTATCTGCCGCTGTCCGTATTTGCCGAGACAATTCGTCAGTTTTCGGAAATTGCAGCAACAGGAATTTCAATTATCTTTGACTACCTACAAAAAGAAGCGTTCTCTACTTCCGTTTTGCAATTGAAAAAAATCGTTGCCGATTGCGGTGAAACAATGGCAGAAGGCTATCGTGATCGTGAAGTTTTTGAAGTGCTTGAGCACAACGGTTTTAAGGTCGATGAATTTCTTGGTGAAAGCGCATTACAACAACGTTACTTTCTGACAGGAAACCTTAAGGCATTTGATTCCGTGCGCCTCATCGCAGCAGTGCGTTGATTATAGAAAAACTTTATCACTAGCTTTAGAAAAATAGTATAAACAAATCTCTTGCCAAATCGAAAGGCTTTATCTAAATTAAAACCTACAAAAGAAATAGGATACAAAAATGAATTTTTATTTCAATAGCTTGAATTTTGCTTGTTGTTGTCGATGTCGAACGGGCATCTAGTTTTTAGGCTATACTTTTAAACAGGTTCCCGCTCGGTTTTATGTTCCGTAGCGGGATTTTTTTATTCAAAAAATTTCAAAAAAAACAAAGGCGCTATCACTTAGTAGCGTCACAGGAGATTATTATCTTATGTCAAATTTCAACTATATCGAAACAAAGCTCATTCACGGCGGCATCGATGGCGACAAGGTTACAGGAGCAGTAAACGTTCCCATTTACCAGACATCTACCTACAAGCAATTTGGTCTTGGTGAAAACACTGGTTGGGAATATTCTCGCACCGGGAACCCCACGCGTGCAGCTCTTGAAGCATTGATTGCAGAACTCGAAAGCGGTGTTGCTGGCTTTGCGTTTGCAAGCGGCATGGCAGCGACATCAACAGTTCTTTCGCTTTTCAAGCAGGGTGACCGCATTATCATTTCAAGCAACGTCTATGGCGGTACCTTCCGCGTTCTTGACAAAGTATTCAAGAATCTCGGCATTACGTACTCCATTGAAGACACCACCGATTTAAAAACGCTCGAATCGAAAATTACACCCGATGTGAAAGCATTTTTCGTTGAAAGCCCCGCAAACCCGCTTTTGACCGTGACGGACTTGGCAGGCGTCGCCGCAATTGCAAAGAAGCATAATATCTTGACGATTGTCGATAACACGTTCATGACGCCTTATTTGCAGCGTCCATTGGAACTTGGCGCCGACATTGTGGTACATTCCGCAACCAAGTATTTGGGCGGCCATAGCGATGTGGTGGCTGGCCTTGCAGTGACCAACAACAAGGAAATTGCAGAACGTCTCGCATTCAATCAGAATGCAGTAGGCGCAGTACTTGGACCTTTCGATTCTTTCCTCTTGATTCGCGGCATCAAAACTCTTGGTGTTCGCTTGGATCGTCATACCGAAAATGCTGAAAGTATCGCCCGCTATCTCGAAAAGCACGAAGCCGTAAAGCACGTTTATTACCCGGGACTCCCGACCGCACAAGGTTATGAAATAAACAAGAAACAAGCCAAAAACGGCGGCGCCATGATTTCATTTGAACTCCGCGAAAACTATGACATCAAGAAATTCTTCAAGGCCCTCAAGCTCGTTTCACTCGCCGAAAGCTTGGGCGGTGTCGAAAGCCTCGTATGCCATCCGGCCACAATGACTCACGCATCCATTCCAAAGGAAATCCGCGAAAAAGTCGGTATTACCGATGGACTTATCCGCTTGTCTGTGGGCATCGAAAAAGTGGATGACATCATTTCGGACGTAAACGCAGCTATTGAAGCAGCAAAGGCATAAACAGATTGCTTCGCAATAAAAGAGGTTTTTTATGAAATACTATGAATCCATGAAATCGTTAATCGGAAACACACCGCTTGTTAAGCTTACTCATGTTGGAGTTCCAGAAGGTGTAAACTTGTTTGTGAAGCTTGAGTTGTGGAATCCTTCGGGTAGCGTGAAAGACCGTACCGGTTATTATATGGTCGAAGAAGCATTCGAGCAAGGAACGCTCAAGCCAGGTGGAACGATTATCGAAGCTACTGCAGGAAACACCGGTCTCGGAATCGCCTTTGCCGCCCTCAACCGCGGCGTGCGCGTAATCTTTGTGGTACCAACAAAGTTCTCGCAAGAAAAGCAGACACTTTTGCGTGCGCTAGGCGCAGAACTCATTAACACCCCGCGTGAAGAAGGCATGCTTGGAGCCGAAAAGAAAGCCGAAGAATTACTCAAGCAAATCCCGGATTCCATTTCGCTCAGACAATTCCATAACATGGCAAATCCTCGCGCCCATTACGAAACAACCGGCCCCGAGATTTACAAGGACCTTGACGGACATATCGATTATGTAGTCGCTGGCGCAGGGAGCGGCGGCACATATTCGGGAATCCTCAAGTACCTCAAGGAACGTAATCCCAATATCCAAGGCGTGTTGGCAGACCCCGTAGGTTCTACAATGGGGGGCGGCGAACATGGCGATTATAACATCGAAGGAATCGGAAACGATTTTATCGCCGACACTATGGACATGTCCCTCGTCGATAGAGTTGTAAAAATCAATGACGATGACGCCTTCGGCGGAGCCCGCGACCTCGCCAAAAAAGAAGGCATCATTGCAGGATCTTCTTCTGGAGCCGCTTTCGCAGCAGCCAAGAAGCTTATCGCTTCAGGCGCACGCGGAAACATCGTCTTTGTAGCACCAGACCGTGGCGACCGCTACTTTAGCAAGGGATTATATGAATAAATAAAATTGGTTTAACAATAGATTCGAGAAAGAAATACCCCTGATGTTTAAAACATCAGGGGTATTTCTTAGTTACTTTTTATAGATTCGTTTAAATTCAGACTCTACTAATTTAATTTGCCTTCGTCCAGAACAAAACCTTGCGTTTTACAAATTCAAATAGTTCCATAATCGCAAGAACAACAATGCCCGTCCAAAGGATTCCGGCAACCATGTTGGGGTAATCGGAATAGTCTGCATAAAATTGCACGAAATGCCCTAGCCCTGTATTTTCGCCAAAGAGTTCAGCAACAGTGAGCATAATGAACGAAAGCCCCATGCCTACAGAAAGCCCAGAAAAAATGGAAGGAAGGCTTGCGACAAAGGCAATTCTCCACAAGTATTCAAAGCGACCAATGCCGATGATGGCGGCGTTCCGCTTGTATTTTTCAGGAATATCGGCAGCACCGGCTGCGGTATTCAAGTAAATGGGCCAAAAAGCGGCAATAAAAATGATGAATGTGGAAGAAAGATAGAATGTCGGCAAAATGGCGATTGCGTAAGGAATATAGACGTTAGGCGGAATGGGAGCCGCAAATCGGGAAATAGGCTTTAACATATTGCCCACCCAAGGAACAGATCCAGAAACAATTCCAATGGAAATCCCAACAACAGCCGCCGCAAAGTAAGCAGGAACAAGCTTCAGGAGCGACGCCCACGCACTCCGCAAAAGTTCTTCACGCGAATTGAAAAGGGCTTCCGCAATCGCTTTGGGCGATGGGAACAAATATTGGCTACTCCATTCTGGGCCGCTACTGATTAATGTCCAAATTCCAAGCAAAAGAAGAAGGAATAAAAATCCTGAAAATTTAGATAGGTATTTTACAAAAATTCTCATATGCTAGCGCCCTCCTGTACGGTATGGCCGAGTTTTTCAAGGATGTCCTTGTGGTAGGCATCTTCGATTTCGATAATTGTTTTTTGAACTTTTTCGTTGCGGAACCATTCCGTGCGACTTTTCTTCACCGGAAAATCCAAAGGAATATCGGCAATAATGCGGCCAGGCGTAGAACCCAATACAATAATTCGGCTCCCTAAATAAACAGCCTCGCGAATATCGTGTGTCACAAACAAAGTTGTTATCGGACGGTCTTTTACGCCACGGCAAAGCTCAAGGACTAAATCTTGAAGGCTTGCACGATTTACAGGATCAAGCGCTCCAAAGGGTTCATCCAAAAGAAGGGCGTCCGCCCCAACGCTCAACGCTCTTGCAATAGCTCCACGTTGACGCATACCGCCCGAAAGTTCAAAGGGATATTTATGGAGGCTTCCGGAAAGTCCCACCAAGTTCAAATATTCTTCAGCCAAATGTTTTGCAAAACGCCCATTGACCTTTTTAGTTTTTTTAATAGCGAGCGAAACATTTTGTAGAAGGGTTAACCAAGGAAAAAGAGTGTAGTCTTGAAAGACTACGCTCCTTTCTGCGGAAGGTTTTTCGATTTCTTTTCCCTTCCAGTAAACACGCCCTTCGCTTGGCTTAGTAAGCCCGGCGAGAAGGTTCAGCAAAGTGGTCTTGCCACTGCCGCTTTCGCCTAGTAAACAAACAAATTCGCCTTGGTTGATTTTCAAGTTGATGTCTTTCAGGATTGGCTTGCCATCATAAGAAAAACCGAGATTTGTTGCTTCAAAACCACTTTGCGTTTGACTCATGTTGATTTTACCTTAGTTTCTAGACTTGAATATTTTTTCGGCGTTGGCATAGAATTCAGATTTGGGTTGCTGCTTGCGGAGTTCGGCAAGAGCGTCACGATAGTAGTTCGTGAGGACATATTGAGAGACCTTCTTGTCGGACTTGATGAATTCCGCATCCTTCAAGAAATCCCAAAAGAATTCAACGCCTTTCACGTTCGGGTCGGTATCCTGCGTCACGTAACCGCTGTAGAAAGCCTTGTTGACGAGAGCCGTATCAAGCTTAATCCACTTAGCAATAATTTCTACGCTCTTCTTGTGATCGTTTGCGACAAGTTCTTCGGCTTCAATCAGCGACTTGACCAAGCGCTTGTAAATGTCGTCACGGCCTTCAAGTTTGCGTAGCGATGCAATGAGGCGGCAGCAAATATGTCCCGGATTGATGTCCTTGCTGCGGAGCACCACAGAGAGACCCGCTTCTTCGGCACGGAGGTCGTGCGGGCCCCAGGTCACGCCGGCATACACACTGCCGTTCTTTACCGCTTCGATAACTGCAGGCGGATTTTTGAGTTCTACAATAGTAACATCCTTACGCCAGTCAATACCTTCTTTTTTGAGGCCTCCGCGAACAATGGCATCCGCTGTTCCCAAACGGATTGTAGCGATTTTCTTTCCCTTGAGATCGCTCAGTTTTTTGACGGAGCCTGCATTTTCCTTGCGGGTAATCACAGCCTGGTCGCCACCCATGAGGCCGCCAATAACGCGAATATCAGCACCCTGCGAAACATGGATCAGCGGAGCGAGTGAGCCAAAAGCACCTGCATCGAGCTTTCCGGCACGAACGGCAGCAATGCCATCGCCAGAATTCGAGAATTCCACCAATTCTACGTCAAGGCCGTTCTTCTTGAAAATGCCCGCATCTTTTGCGATGAAGAATTTGCCCTGGCCCGTAGAAGAGAGGTAGCCAATGGAAAGCTTGTCTGCGGCAATTGAAGATGATACGCAGGCGAGAACAAAGAGGATTGCTGTTGCAATTCGGATGTATAATTTATTCTGAGTCATTGTTAAATTCTCCCTTGTTAGAATGCATAAGTTGCAGAAAGTTGATAGCGATTCAAGTCAGCTTCCTTTACCGTATTTGCAGTCCAGTAATCTGTTTGAACGTGAAGGTATTCAAAGCCAAACGAGAATGCGTCTGTCAAATTGTAGGTCGTATTGGCAAAGAATGAGAAGTTTTGTTCACGACCACCGACTTTTCTGATATCTTCGCGCTTCAGCTTGTCAAGCCCTGCACCCACATTAAAGGCCAGCTTTTGAATAAATTTTGCCTGCAAAGCGATCCAGCCACCATAAGCGCCAATGCTTCTTACGCTTTCTAGATCTTCAGTATTTGCAGCAAGTCCGCGTCCAATGCCTGCCGCATAAGTATCAAGATTTGCACCAATAAAATATTCACCAAGAAAGGTAAAGTTACTTGTTATGGGGAGCGTTAAATCCACATTGAAAGACCATGTGGGAATATCCTTCGTATCGCCTGTGGCATCCAAGTCAACTTCTTCTTGGCCGTAGTGACCGGAAATACCTAAACCGAATTTCTTGCCATCAACCCAAAGAGGAAGCGCAATGCCGATGCGTCCCTGAATTGTGGGAATGTCGGCATCAACACCAGTTTCCGAGGCAGAAGAAGTGTTGTAAGGTTGTGTTTCGCCGATAGTACGGAGAAGGGCAACGGCAAAATCCAAAGAACCTTCGCCAACAGGGACTTTTTCAGTGAATCTGAGTTGAGCTCTGCGAAGGCCCGGATCACCCGAATTGTTAAGAACGCCAGCGTTGAGCGTCGGAGTCACCAACGGAGAAATCAAATCCCATGTTTGACCGCCCAAAATGGAGAAGCCGGACTTGCCAAAAGAAATTTCACCGTAACCATGACGGAGTCTCGGAGTAGGAGCGTTGCCGGAACCGCCGCCGTAGAAATCAACTTCGATTTTACCATTTGCCTTGAAGAACGCAGTATCGCTACCGCTCGAAAGATTGAGGCCGATTCTCGTCAGGTTCGGCGTAAAATGCCAACCGCCATCATTTTCGTTTGTAATGTCCGATGCAGCGGCAAAATTTGCAAAGTTACCGTTATTACTTTTGGAATCTTCGTAAGCAGCATTCAAAGATGCAAAACCGTAAAGCGTTGCACTTACGCCAGATTTCGTGGAAACCGCAATGGGTTCTGCAGCAAAAGCGGTAAATGAAGACAAAAGGATAACTTGAGTTATAGTTTTTTTAATATTGAAATTCATGGAAAAATCTCCTAATTTTTGTATGAGTTGAATAACCACGCAGAGCAATATTCTGCGCGCATTTAGAATTGCCAATCAACCTTCAAAAAGGCATCGGCTTATTTACTGATGAATTTTACAGCTACAACACATATAGGTATCCTCGTGTTGATTGTTCATGTGTCGGAACACTGCGTTCTCGATTGCGATGCCTAAGTTAGAAAACAAAAAACGCTTTGTAAAATACTTTATTTTTATCGCTTGATATAAGGTTTGGCTTTATGTATAAAATTAATTTATACATACTACACACAAATAGCAGCAGGCTATAAACAGTGTTTGCAATCAATTAAACTTGAAAAAGGTCGGCAATGATTTGCACTGCTTTTTTCATCTTATTTCTTTCAACAGAAGAATAGTTGATAACAAACTTGTGTTCCGAAGGCGTTGCGTCAAAATAATATTCCGAAAGAGCCTTAACATTGACGCCCTTCTGACGCAACCGCTTACAGAATTCAGCATCAGAACAATTAGTATTCATCTCAAGAATAAAATGCAAGCCAGCATCTTCTTCGTAAACATGCGCTACTTTTGAAAGCTTACTTTTATCAATCGCCGTAAGCAACGCGTCTCGTTTACTTCTGTACAAATTGCGCATACGGTTGATATGCGTTTCGTAATACCCGAGGTCAATAAACTTCGCCATCACATATTGGTCAAGAGTCGATACGGTACAAGAATAAAATGAAAGTTCGTTGTGAAATTTTTCGGCAAGGTGCGGAGGGAGAACCATATAACTGAGCCTAATGGCAGATGTCATCGTCTTGGAGAATGTATTCAAGTACACAACCTTTTCAGTGACATCAATATTTTGCAATGCAGGGATCGGTTTTCCGGTCATGCGAAATTCGCTGTCGTAGTCATCTTCGACAATGTAGCGTTTAGGCGATTCCGCCGCCCAGCTGAGCAAATGATAGCGTTCACCAACAGGCATCACCTTCCCCGTCGGGAAATGATGCGCCGGAGAAATATGCACGATATCGGCATTTGATTTCTTTAATGCATCTACAAAGCTATCGCCTTCAACAGGGACATGGTTCACCTTGACACCATATTGACTGTAGATTTTTGAAATCTTGCTCCAGCCAGGATCTTCGACAGCATAGCACTTGTCAAATCCCAACAGCTGAACAAGCAAACCATAGAGATAATCCGTTCCCGCCCCGATAACAATTTGTTCAGGCGTCACCTGAATATTCCTGAATTCACGGAGCATGCGCACAATAGCGCGGCGAAGCTCTAATGTGCCAACGCCAGGAGAGACTTGCAACAAGTCCTTTTGCCTTTCGCAAAGAACTTCTCGGGTAATCTTAGCCCAGGTCGAAAAAGGGAAAGCCTCGATATCCGCGCCATTGCTTGCAAAATCGGCAATGTACTTTGGGTTGGTATGCTCAGATTCTTCGTGAAAATCAGCCCGAAGCCTGCGTGAGTGATAAATCTTTTGACGCGATTGGACTTGCAATGTCGCCTTCGCATTGATATCAACGACAAAGAATCCCTTTTTCGGAAGAGAATAAATAAAGCCTTCGGCCAAAAGTTGTGCGTAAGCATTTTCAATGGTCACCACGCTAATGCCGAGATTTTGCGCAAGACTTCTTTTAGATGGAATCTGTTCATCTGCTAAAATTTTCCCGCTTACGATATCTTTTTTGATGCATTGGTAAAGATAATGATAAAGGCTATTGGAACCTGCCTTGGACATATCGTAAGTAAACATAAACCTGACCTTATTAAATATGCAAATCTGACATTTAACTGACCTTATAAAAATAATAAAAAACTGAATATTGAACAAGCCCAACGAATGTTTTAAATTCCCCCTTGAAAAAAAAACAAACCATTTCACAATCAAGGAGATACTCATGCCAGAACAGAACCGTTACGAACTCAATAAGAATCTTGCCCAAATGCTCAAGGGCGGCGTCATCATGGATGTAACCACGCCGGAACAGGCCAAAATCGCAGAAGCAGCGGGTGCTGCTGCCGTAATGGCATTAGAGCGCATTCCCGCCGACATTCGCGCCGCTGGCGGAGTATCAAGAATGAGTGATCCAAAGATGATCAAGGGTATTCAGGACGCCGTTTCCATCCCTGTGATGGCCAAATGCCGCATCGGGCACTTTGCAGAAGCACAGATTTTACAGGCCATCGAAATCGACTACATTGACGAAAGCGAAGTGCTTTCTCCAGCCGATGATGTTTTTCACATCAACAAGCGTGAATTTAATGTTCCCTTTGTGTGCGGCGCAAAAGATTTGGGCGAAGCATTACGCCGAATCGAAGAGGGTGCGTCCATGATTCGTACCAAGGGAGAACCGGGCACGGGCGACATCGTCCAAGCTGTACGACACATGCGTCTGATGAATCAGGAAATCGCCCGCATTTCCAACTTGCGCGAAGACGAACTTTTCAACCGGGCCAAGGAACTTCAAGTGTCGTACGACCTGGTGCGCTATGTTCACGACCACAAGAAACTTCCGGTCGTGAACTTTGCGGCTGGGGGTGTTGCCACTCCCGCCGATGCAGCCCTCATGATGCAACTTGGCGCAGAAGGCGTATTCGTGGGATCCGGCATTTTCAAGTCGGGCAATCCCGCAAAGCGTGCCGCCGCAATTGTTCAAGCCGTTACGAACTACACCGATGCAAAACTTATCGCCAAACTTTCCGAAGACTTGGGCGAAGCCATGGTCGGCATCAACGAACAAGAAATCGCATTGCTTATGGCAGAAAGGGGGAAATAATGCCTAATGCAAAACCGCAGATAGGCGTGCTTGCGGTACAAGGAGCGTTCATCGAACACGAACGCATTCTTGAATCGCTTGGCGCAGAAGTCTTTGAAATCAGGCAATTGCGCGATCTCGACCGTCATTTAGACGGTATTGTACTCCCCGGAGGTGAAAGCACCGTACAAGGCAAGCTCCTTCGCGACTTGGGGCTATTCGAACCATTGCGTCAAAAAATTGTAAACGGGCTTCCCGTGCTTGCGACATGCGCAGGGGCAATTCTCCTTGCCGAACACATTGCAGGCGAAAACAAGGCGCACTTCGCGACACTTCCGGCAGTCATCCGTCGCAATGCTTACGGACGGCAGCTCGGCAGTTTCTTTACAGAAAACGAAGTCGCGCACATCGGAAAAGTTCCGCAAACTTTTATTCGCGCACCATTCTTCGAATCTGTTGGGAACGACGTCGAAGTTCTTTCGCGAACCGCGAGCATAAACACTGACGCAAACGCCACAAGCGTCACAAAGCAAATCGTCGCCGTAAAATACAAGAATCAAATTGCACTGTCGTTCCATCCAGAACTCAATAGCGATACAAGCATTCACCAGTACTTTTTGAATCTTGTAAAGTAGGGCATGCGCATGTCCAATCCGCAAATTCATTTACTTCAAATAAAAAATGCCGACTGATGAACCAGTCGGCACTTTTGTTGATGTAGTGAAGAAGCAAGAACTTACTTTCCGCCAACGGATGCGCTATAAATTTTTTCAAGCAAATTAAGAGCACCCTTATAACCGACGAAACTACGATTGATAATCAAAGTTTCGCTGGACGGAGGCGTAATTTCAAAGAACAAAGCGCCCTTATCATTGGCAAGATTGATTTCCCAAGAAGAAGCAAGAATCAACGGCTTTCCAGAAGAGAAATCAACTTCCTTGATAGCTTTTTCAATCAAGTAGCCATCTTCTTCGAATTCCACTTCAACATCGACGCCTTCGCTGATATTATGGAAAGCATCTTCAATTCCCTTGCGGAATTTCTGCGGAGGATCGTCCGTGATAATCGCCTTGCGCGGAATAAGACCGATTTGGTCAGCAAGGAACTTGGTGTAAGCAAGCGTGTAAGCGGAATCAGCGGTAATCGCAAATTCACTCGGCATACCGTACCAGTATTCAGCAAAGAATTCAGAGAAGTGTTCCAAATAGTAGTAATAAATACCATTTTCTTGTTCAATGAACTTTTCGCTCTGTTCCTTATCGATTCCGGCAAAATCAACAACTTTGCGGATAAATGCAGCAGTTGCTTCAGCACCGATTGGAATTTCAGGAATGTGGAGGAACGGCTGACCATATTTTTTCTCAAGGTGTTCAGCGTTTCTCACGCCAACCCACGGAGAAACCACCAAGTTGAACTGGGCTTCTGGAATGCGCAACCAGTCCTTGACACCGTTATTTTCAGGTCCAAAGAGCACATTCACTTCAAAGCCAGCGCCACGGAGAATACGGGCAAGTTCCTGATAATCTCCGCGCCAGTTCTGGTTGTAATACGGAACTTCAAACCAAAGGTTGACAAGGCCCTTCTTGCGTTCGCCCTTGTAATCGCCCACAAACTGATCGACAATGGCGTTTACCACTTCTTCGTGACCGAAAAGGTTATTGCCCTTAAAGCCTGCGGTATCCACAGCCACAATCGGGTAGCCCAAATCGCGATATTCATTCACCAAGCTGGGGACGTCATCACCAATGAGGCCGCCCACACAACCCGTAAGAACAACATAAAGGTCACCATCGAAAACCTTGAGCGTTGATTTAATCAATTGATCCAAAGTCTTGATACCGCCGAACACGATGTCATTTTCGGTAGAGTTTGCGCTCGGCATGTTACCAGCACCAGCGAAAATGCTGCCCTGGAAGCCGTTTTCAAAAGTGAGGAATGCGGTTTGCTTAAGCTGGCAACCCGGAGAGCAGTTGGCTATAGGAACTGCACCCTTGATGCCGACAACCGTATTGGACGCACCAACTGCGCAAGAATAGCGGGGGTCCGAAATAGAATTGCTCTTTTTCTTTTTATTTGTATTAAGTGCTTCTGACATTTTCGAAATCTCCCTTATTATGCGTTTTCTGAATTAGATTCTTTGCCTTTGCTGAACTTGAGATTTCTCGGTTCAGGAAGGTCGTTAAGTGCTTCTGGGTGATGCGTCAAATAGAACGGATCGTCCTGAGCAAGCCACCAATCAGAATACGGGAGTTTCACATTACGCTTGAGAACTTGGTTAAACTTTGTACGTGAAAGAACGCCCTTGAGCATTTCACCAATGCGGAGGATACCTTCGTAGCCCACCGGAATATGTTCGTCGCCCATGGTGAGGGTCGGGAATCCGAGGTGACCCGCGACAGATGCAAGGCCCGGATGGCGAATGAGCAAGAAGTCCGTCTTGGCACGCTTCAAAAGTTGCGGAAGCTGGAAGGCGCGAGTCTTACTTACAGTATAGTGCGGAATGTCGCCGTAAGTTTCTACAAGTTCCTTCAAGGTGTCTTGATGCTTACCTGCACCATCGTAAATGGGGTCATGATGGAACACGAGAGCTGCATCGTGGCCTATCCCGAGTTCCGAAAGAACACTGATAAGGCCGTGAGCATAAGCAGAACCCGTCATTACGATGCCGTTCTTGCCCTTGAAAAATTCGCGAAGTTCAGCGAGCTTCGGAGCAATACGCTTGTGTTCACTTTCGATATATTCTTCAGCTTCTTTTTCTTTACCGACAACTTTTGCAATAGCGCGGAGCCATTCGTCAGTGCCCTTAATGCCATACGGTTGCGGAGCATCGATTTGCGGAACGCCGAAGGATTCTTCAAGTGCGGTAGCCATGTAACCACCCAAAGTATCGCAGAAGGTAGCAGTCGCGACAGCTTCTGAAGCCTGGCGGATTTCATCGAAAGATGCAGTATCCAAGAGGTAATTCACACGGAGGCCAAGCGGAGCAAGCATTTCAGAGAAATAGTCCGTTCCCCAAAGCGCAACAATATTGAGCAAGTCATTTTGCTTTTTGGTCGGATGGCGATTCACGATTTGACGGAGAACGCCATGGAATGCAATGTCGAAGCCGGTTGACCAATGCTTGGAACGGAAGCCTTCGCAGTGCAGCGGAATTATAGGCACGCCAACTTCAGGTTCCATTTCTTCGGCGATGGAGTCAATGTCTTCACCGATAATAGCGGTAGCACAAGCCATGCCAATGAAAATAGCCTTGGGATTGAAACGTTCTTTTGCATCACGAATCGTTTGACGAAGCTTTTCAGAAGCACCGAACACCATGTCCTGTTCTTTCAGGTTGGTGCTGATGTTCAAAGTATTCTGCAAAGGCTTGCCACGACGCTTAAGGCCCACATGCATAGAAAGGTTGAATTTGGAGTTTTCGCCGCTGCAGCCGATCGGGGAATGGTCAATCAAAGCGCAGTCCGTGAGGTTACCCACCTGGCACTGAACAATGGCGTTAGAGCACATGGTTTCTTGATTGAGCGGAGATTGCAATTCGCAAAGCTTACAGCCCGCACCCTTGCCAGCGCAGCCACCATGCTTTTTCGCACTACGTTCATCGTAAGCGGATTCCTTGATCAAGTCGCTGGCTTTGCCGTCCCAACCGATAATGGTACCCAGTCGATATTCGCGGTTTTCGACCGAGGTCATATTTAAATTAATGTTAGTTGATGCCATAGATTTTTACCTCCTGCCGGTTCTCGCTAAATGGAGTAGTCCTTTTCCATCATGCCGTAGTCGATGAGAATTTGTTCCAAGCGGTCCTGCGTCATCGGCGTTGGGATGGTAAAGAGTTCATTTTCGTCGATGTTCTTCGCGAGTTCGCGGTAGACGTTGGCCTGGTTGCAATTCGGTTCGAAATCAATCACGGTTTTCTTGCGGATTTCGGCTTGTTGCACAATATTGTTGCGCGGCACATACTGGATGAGTTGCGTGTTGAGTTCCTTGGTGAATGCGCGGAGCAAATCAAGTTCGTTATCGACGTTACGGCTGTTGCAGATAATACCGCCGAGGCGAACTTCGCCGCGTTCGGCATACTTTGCGATACCCTTACAGATGTTGTTCGCAGCGTAGAGGGCCATCATTTCGCCGGAAGCCACGATGTAGATTTCCTTGGCCTTGCCTTCGCGAATCGGCATAGCAAAGCCACCGCACACAACGTCACCGAGCACATCGTAGAATACGTAGTCGAGATCTTCAGTGTATGCACCGAGCTGTTCGAGCATGCTGATGGAAGTGATAATGCCGCGGCCTGCGCAACCTACGCCCGGTTCCGGGCCACCGGATTCCACGCAGCGCACGCCCTTGAAGCCGACCTTTTCAAGGTCTGAGAGCTGAATTTCGGTTTTGTTATCGCGAATAGTATCAAGCACGGTTTTCTGATGGAGGCCACCGAGCAGGAGTCGCGTAGAGTCCGCTTTGGGGTCGCAACCGACAACGAGAACATGTTTACCTTGTTCTACAAGCCCTGCGGTCAAGTTCTGTGTCGTAGTAGATTTGCCGATGCCGCCTTTACCATAAATAGCGATTTGACGTAAACGTTTTGCCATAAAAAAGCCTCCTTAAGAGTCTGATTCCTACAAAAATGCTAGGTTTGGCGGAATTTTAGAATTAATGTCAACCCTTTCCAATATTTTTTCAACCCATTTCGGCCAAAAAAAATTTTTTTCGGCTCAGCTATAGCTTCGCCTTATCGCTCAATTTATTCCGTTCCTATCGCTAGTCAAAAGACAAGGAACTATTACATTTAAGAACGAATTAATCTAGATAGCGGATCGAATACGCCATGACGGAATCATTTGTTCGCCATGACGGCAACATCTGACTTTATTGACCGCGCTATCCGACCACCTTGACGTTGCCAAAGGACTCGACATAATTCACATAGAAAAATTCTATAACAAGTACTAGAAATATAATATTAGACAATAGCATCAATTCCTTCTATATTATGTGCCGGCGTGAAAAGCCTACAACTGCAAAGTTTTGCAACGGAGACTCGCCATGTCAGAAGATTTTGAACGAAATTTAGACTTTGATACCGTTATCGAGCGTCGCCACACGAATTCCATCAAATACGACTTCGCGGTAGAGCAACGTGCTGTAAAGCCGGGTGAAGATCCTTACAGTCTTCTCCCGCTTTGGGTCGCTGACATGGATTTCAAGACATCTTCGTTTATACAAGACGAGTTGATTCGAGTTGCCGAATATGGGATTTTCGGTTATAGCGAGCCGAAAGACGATTACTACGAAACCATCAAAAACTTTTATCGCCGCCGCCACAATTATAACATCGAAGACCGCAAATGGATTATTAAGGTTCCTGGAGTGATGTTTGCGCTCGGTATGGCCATCAAAGCATTTTCGAATGAAGGCGATTCCATACTCATCCAGCAGCCAGTCTACATGCACTTTGCCGATGTCATCATCAATAACAATCGCAAAGTCGAGAGCAATAATCTTGTCTATGGCGAAGATGGTCGCTACCATATTGACTTTGAGGATTTCGAAAAGAGAATCATCGAAAACAACATCAAACTCTTTTTACTTTGCAGCCCGCACAATCCCGTTTGCCGCGTCTGGACCCGCGAAGAGCTTACACGCCTCGGAGAAATTTGCCTCAAGCACAATGTCATTGTCGTAAGCGATGAAATCCATAGCGATTTCGTCTATGAAGGAACGCACACCGTATTCGGTTCGATAAGCGAAGAACTTGCGAACAATTCCATCATCGTCACCGCCCCGACAAAAACATTCAACTTGGCAGGCATCCAAATCGCGCACGCCTTCATAAAAAATCCGTCAATCCGCCGCGCATTCCGCAAGCAAATTTTTGCCTCCGGCTATAGCCAAGTCAGCATCCAAGGAATCGTCTCAGCGCAAGCCGCCTACAGCAAAGGCGAAGTTTGGCTCGATGCGCTCCTCAAATACATCAAAGGAAATATCGATTTCACAAACAAATTCATTAAAGAAAATTTAAAGGGAGTCAAGCTCGTACCGATGGAAGCAACCTACCTCGCATGGATTGACTTCAACGGGACAGGGCTTTCACCAGACGAAATCCAAAGGCGCATCCGCAACAAGGCTCGACTGTGGCTCAACAATGGGATTCTTTTCGGGAATACCGGAGAAGGGTTCCAACGGCTGAACCTAGCTTGTCCACGAAGTACCTTGGCCGAGGCTCTCAATAGGCTAAAAGTTGCGTTCAATTCATAGGGACGCACAACGAGAAGCCCTCAGGAAGCCTAGAATCCACCTGAGGGTTTCTTCTATTTTTAATATTCCTATAATACATATAGGATAGGAAAGAAAAAATTTTTATATTTTCGCCTAGTCGCAAGAGGGGGCAGCCCCACTCAAGGCGGGATTCACAACTTCACATTAAATTTAGGGATTACAAACAACCATGACATTACAACAATTACGCTACGCCATCGGAATCTCTAAAGTCGGCTCCTTCAACAAGGCTGCCGAGTCTTTATTCATTTCCCAGCCTTCATTGACGACGGCCATCCACGATCTCGAAGATGAAATCGGTATCACGATTTTCAACCGCACGAGTCGCGGTGTCACGCTCACGCCCGAAGGCGAAGAATTCATTGCCCGCGCAAACGAACTTTACAACCACTACACTTCCGTTCTCGAACGTTACAGCAAGGAAGAACAGAAGAAGAAGCGCTTCGCTGTTTCGACGCAGCACTACTCCTTCGCCGTCAAATCCTTCGTGAACATGGTGAAGAAATTCAACATCGACGACTACGAATTCGCCCTCCGCGAAACAAAGACGAAAGAAGTCATCGATGATGTGACAAGCCTTCGCAGCGAAATCGGCATCATCTACTTGAGCGACTTTAACCGCAAGTACATCACTTACCTGCTGAGAGAACACGACCTCGTTTTCCAGAAGTTGATTGATTGCAATGCTTACGCCTACATGTGGAAGAACAACCCGCTCGCGAAAAAGCCCTACGTCAACCTCGAAGACCTTTCAGAATACCCGTGCCTTTCTTTTGAACAGGGCGAAAGCGGCAACTACTACTTCGCTGAAGAAATTCTAAGTACAAACGAATATCACAGAACCATCAAGGCAAATGACCGCGCCACCATGCTGAACTTGATGGTGGGCCTCAACGGCTACACGCTCTGCTCCGGTATCATTAGCGAAGAAATCAACGGTTCCGATTATGTGGCCGTGCCGTTCAAGGATGCCAAAGGCGAAAACGACCGCAAGATGGAAATCGGCTACATCACCAAGAAGAACTTCATGCTCAGCACGATTTGCCGCATTTACATCCGCGAAATGGAAGAATACCTAAGCGCTTACACTTCTGAACATCGTTCGGAACAGTAGCATTACCCCGGTTCTACGAACCGGGATTTTCTATAATTGTTTTATGTCCCTTAGCTCTAGCATTTTCAACCGTACATCGCTCCTGCTCGGCGACGATGTCATGGAAAGCATCTATAAAAAGCGAGTCATCATTTTTGGACTCGGCGGTGTCGGTAGCTGGTGTGCCGAAAGCCTAATCCGTTCAGGAATACAGGAACTCGTTCTCGTCGATTCCGATCGCGTTTGTATAACCAACGTAAATCGCCAACTGATGGCAACTCCCAAAACCGTTGGACAAGTCAAAGTCGAAGTCCTCAAGAATCGTTTGCTCGAAATCAATCCGCACGCAAAAATCATTGCACTGCAAGACATCTACGAAGAAGCGAATACGGAAAAATTCCAGTTAGACACATTCGACTACATTATCGATGCTATCGATAGTCTCGAGAACAAGATGCAATTGCTGTGGCACGCGTCTAAAACAAAAGCTACCGTATTTTCCTCAATGGGCGCCGCCCTCAAAATGGATCCCACGCGAATCAAGGTCGCAGAATTCTGGAAAGTTTCTGGATGTCCCCTCGGCCGTGCACTCCGCGACAAGTTCAAGCGTAAAAAGCTATTCCCAAAGAAAAAAATCATGTGCGTCTATAGCGATGAGCTCTTGAAAAACCGAGGGAAAAGTTCCTCTTGCGGAACAGATGCTTGCATGTGTCCCAAAGTTCGTCACGAGCGCAGCGAAGCAGAACTTCAAAACGAGAATTTGATCAATCATGAATGGTGCAGTACAAAAGCACAAATCAACGGCACCATGGCACACGCCACCGCGATTTTCGGATTCACTATTGCGGGCCTCGTGATGCAAGACATTTATCAAAAAGCAACATTGCAGCAATAAAAAATCATAGATCCTATCGGGCGTTGCCCTCCAGGATGACAGTAACGCGGTTTGTTATAGATTTTTTCTATAAGAAGTCCTAAAAACAAAGTATTGGACAAACTCATAAACGCCTTCTATATTTGGCATCGCACAAAGACAAGGAGGTATTTATGACAAACGGCATATTTTTTGGATCTATAACAGTTTTACTAGGCACCATCGTTTCGTTGCTCTCTTTTGTTTTGCTTCCTTTTTGCAAACACATGGAGGGCATCGTTATGCGATGCCATTACACCTCCATCACTGACGGCTTCGTAGGTATCGCCATCGCACTCATTGGCATCGCCTACTTGCTATTACCCAAAGCACAAAAGGCCTTGTCTTTTGCGGTAATCGCCTTGGGTGTTATTACTTCACTTGTCCCCACAGTCATTGTAGGCGTCTGTTCGCACCCGCACATGCACTGTCATTCTATTTCATCCCCAGTTCTTCAGCTGGTAGGAATCGTTATCGCACTTTTTGCTGTGGCTAATATCGCCTTCTTGGCAAGCCGCAACTTCGAATCGGAGGATTTTACTAATGAAACACACTACGCTTAAAATTATTTATACAAACTTTTGGAGTCACCCTGTTCGAAGCCTCGGCCTTGTGATTTTGACCGCCATCGCTTCGGCAACATTACTTTCTAGTGTCATTTTTTCCAAAAGCCTTGACACTGGATTCGAACAACTTTCATCACGCATGGGAGCCGATTTGCTCATCGTCCCCTTTGATAGTGAAGCCAAGGACCAGTCCATTCTTTTGCAAGGTGATTTGAGCAATCACACACTCCCTCGCGAAGTTTTAGACTTTACACGAAAGCTCCCTGGAGTAAAAATTGCCTCCCCGCAATTTTACTTCACTACACTCAGCGCAAGTTGCTGCGATAAGAAAGTCAACATTATCGGCTTCGATTCCAAAACTGATTTTACTATCAAGCCATGGATTCGTAAAACATACAAAAGCGAATTCAAGCCTGGTTATGTCATCGCCGGAAGCGACATCGATATTGAAAAGGGCGGAATCATCAAATTTTTCGATAAGGAATTTACCGTCGTTGGAACGCTTGAACCTCTAGGAAACAAGCTCGACCAAGCCATATTTGCCGACATCGAAACAATCGAATTGCTCCGAGAGGCCGCGGCCAGCAAAGGTTACAACTTCATCCCCGAAGAAAAGCCTTCCGCAATCCTCGTAAACCTCGAAAATGGAGCAGATTTCGAAAAAATTTCTCAATCGCTTTACGAACAATTCAACGACTTGCAAGTCATCCCGCGCAAGAACATGTTCGATAGCATTATCGCAACTGCAGGCTCATTCAAAATTGCAGTATGGATAATTTCTGGGTTCTTCTTGTTCATCGTGATTGCAGTTGTCTACATTGCATTCTCGGTTTCGACAAACGAACGCAAACGTGAATTTGCAACACTCCTCATTATCGGAGCTACTCGCAAAAAGCTCACC
Organism: Fibrobacter sp. UWB12; assembly: GCF_900142485.1. NCBI lineage: Bacteria > Pseudomonadati > Fibrobacterota > Fibrobacteria > Fibrobacterales > Fibrobacteraceae > Fibrobacter > Fibrobacter sp. UWB12. Next base: position 210,951 of record NZ_FRAZ01000006.1, read on the forward strand.
AACATCGTTCTTGGAGAATCCTTGATTGCAAGCGGAAGCGGAGCATTTGCAGGTACGCTTTTTGGAGCCGTCGGCATCATATCTTTCCGCTTTTTGATACAAGATAATTTGCAGATACCCTTTTCACTCCCTAACGCATCCACCATCCTTGTAACAATTATCGGTGCGCTCTTCATCCCCGCTATTGCAGGCATCGGAGCTGCGTACCACATCGCTAGAAAAGTCGGAAAAATCGACATTTACACTGCATTAAAGGAGGACGCTTAATGATACTTAACGGAAACAACATAACAAAGCAATACACAAGACGTGGCGAAAAATTTAATGCGGTCAACAACGCAGATTTCTTCGCATGGTCAGGCGATTTTACCGTCATCTTCGGAGAATCCGGAAGTGGCAAGAGCACTCTTTTGAACGCCCTTGCTGGCGTTACCGCACCGACATCAGGGAACGTCGAACTTGATGGGCAGCCGCTCTTTAAATTAAACGATGAAGATCTCGCACGTTTACGCAACGAGCGCATCGGCTACATTCCACAAAATACAGCAAGCCTTTCAGCATTCACCGTCGCCGAAAATATCACTTTGACTTCGACCTTGTATAACAAGAAAATCGACAAGGAACATATCAAAGCGCTATTGAACAAGCTCGGCATCGCACACCTCGCCAACGAACATCCGCAAAATCTTTCTGGTGGTGAATTGCGCCGTGTTGCCATTGCACGTGCTCTAGCCAACAAGCCAGACTTGATTATTGCAGACGAACCAACAAGCAACCTCGACGAAGAAAACAGCCGCAAGGTCTATAGTCTTTTTGCAAGGCTTGCACGGACGGGAGTCGCTGTCGTCATCGCCACACATGACAAAAACGCATTCGGTTACAGCAATCGCGTTTACCACATGAAATCTGGCTCGCTCGTTCCCGACATCGGCGAATACGGCAACCTGTAAAATTCTAACTTTAGGTCATGAAACTTCTCATCATCTATTTTCTTGTCCTTGGATTCATTTGCATCCGCGATTTATTCAAGGTCAAGAATTTCGACGATTACGTCGTTGCAGGCCGTAAACAAAGTTCACCATTCGTTTTCATGAGCCTCATGGCCACTGTCCTTGGGGCTTCTGCAACAGTGGGCATCGCCGCACGTGCCGAAAGTATCGGTTTTGCCGCATTTTGGTGGCTGGGCGTCGGAGCAATTGGCTTCTGGTTCCAGGCCGCATTCCTGAGCAAACCGGTTCACGATCTCGACGTCCGCACGCTCCCTGAAATTGCCGAAAAGACGGTCGGGAGAACAGGACGAAAGCTCGTCGCATTTATTATTGCCGTTTCATGGATTGGAATTATCGCTGCACAGTTTGCAGCTGTCGCAGGATTCATCGGGCTTGTGCTTGGGCATGATGCAGGCACGCAATCCGTTTTGATTACAGCAGTCATCGTGATTGTCTACACGCTTTTAGGTGGGCAACTTTCTGTTGTCCGCACTGACGCACTGCAATTTGGAATTTTGACTCTTGGATTTTTCGCCGCCGCAATTTATTTGTTCGGCGGTTTTTCCGGCGCAGAAAGCGCGACATTGGCAAATGGGACCTCCGCAGGCCTTGCCTCTTTCGGAAACTTTAATCTCTTGAACGAAAAATTCAGTTTCTCCGATTTAGCGATGATGTTATTTACCGTCGGCGGAGCCTATTTCCTCGGCCCCGATGTGATTTCGAGAAACCTCGTTGCGAAAGATTCTTCATCGGCGCGCAAGGCCGTTGTCATCGGAAGTTTCGCCATCCTCGTCTTTAGCGTGATTATCGTTTTGCTCGGCATGTGGGCAGCCACTTACGCACCGAATGTAGCCGGCAATAGCGTGAATCCTTTATTCCGCCTCGCCTCCGGCGTGCTTCCGCTACCACTCGCTGCACTTTTATCCGTCGGACTTTTATCGGCACTGCTTTCGTCAGCAGACACATGCCTCATCAATTCCGCAGCCATTTTCGGAAGCGACATACTGAACACACGTCGAATTTCTGTAGTTCGTTTGATCGTTGTCGCTATCGGTGTCATCGCCACTTACCTTGCACTCCAAGGCAAAGATATTATAGGGCTTTTAACGATGGCGTATTCCGTCTACACACCGGGAATTGTAGCACCGCTTGCAGTCGCAATCATAGCACACAAAAAGTTCAACATCAAAAAAACATTGTGGTACGCAGGCGTTGTTGTCGGTGGACTTTTCGGGCTTATCCCCGCAATTTTTGCGTCAACTGCAAAAATTGCACTCCCCGCCTACATTCCCCATATCGGGATTGCCATCTCGCTTATTTTTGCACTTGCTAGTTTAAAACGCAAATAAAAACTAAAATTTAATTAGGCTTGATTCGAACAACTTCGTCACAGAGTTCGCATACTGCCGGGCGGTGCGTCACAAATATCATCGTTTTTTCAGGGAACATTTCAAACAAGCGCCTATAAAGTTCGCTTTCCGTCGATTCGTCAAGCGAGGCGCTGATTTCGTCGAACAGCAAAACATTTCCGGGCCGCAACAGTCCACGCGCAATCGCAATACGTTGCGATTGGCCTTCGCTAAGGCCACGACCACGTTCACCCAAATTCGTATCCAAGCCTTCCGGCAAATCAAAGACGAAATCAGCACATGCGGCATGCAAAGCCTGCCGCATCTCGGCGTCTCCGATGCCGGGCCTCGCGAACTGCAAGTTATGCCGTATCGTACCGCTCATCAGCGTATTGCCCTGCGGAACATACACAAACTCTTTACGCGTATCCTTTGCAACAACACGTTCAAATGCAGTGCCATCATGTTCTAAATAAATCAAGGCACGGCCTTCATCGGGAGGAACAAATCCGAGCAAGATTCTAAACAAAGTAGTCTTTCCCGTTCCTGTTTCACCCATAATGGCAGACTTGCTGCCCGGTTTAAAATCATGCGAAAAATGCGAAATAATTTCTTCCCTATTTCCTTTTTGCGCATTTTCCGTCTCATAGCCAAAACTCACATTTTCCAGACGGACACCCACTCGAACAGCATTTTCGCTTTGCGCAGCAACACTATCCAACAAATGCGACTCATCACGCTTTACCGGAACTTCTCCGGCATCGCGTTTCAATTCATCCAAGCGATCAATACTCGCCGTAGAATGAATCAATTGCGGAACCATTCTCAAAAGCGTCAAAATCGGATGTTGGATTTGCCCCACCAACTGCAAAAAAGAAGTCATCGTTCCGATTGTAATTATTCCATCGCGCAGCCCAAGGCCACCCCATACAAACGCAAGTAAGTAACCAAGGCCAAAAGCAGAGCCCAGCGAAAAACGCGAAATCGTCGTGAATCGCGTACGGCGCAAAACATCATGTTCCAGCTTTTTCTGTTTTCCCTTCAAGAGCCCCGTCACCCAATTTTCACTTTCGAGCGAACGCAGCACCGCATTATATTCCACTGCTTCCTGCACCTGCATCTGGATACGGCTTTCTCCATCGCGAATATCAAGCGTCATCTGACGCAACTTTCGCGAGACCATTTTTCCAACCACAATCATTACAGGAGTAAAGAGCAACAGCGCCCATGCCAAGCGTACATCGAACCAACGCATCATGAGAAACGCACCCAAGAGTTGCACGCCCGTCACCAACATATCTGGAATCGTTTCCATCGTAGATGTACAGACCGTCTCAACATCTTTCGTGAGTCTCGACGAAATATCGCCCGAATGTAGAGGCTTGCTGCCGTACAGTTTCCGTTCGAACAGCAACTCAAAATAAGTCAAGCGCAAAGCATTCGACTTTCGCACCATTGCACTTGCATTCATGTAATAATACACAAGTCGAAGTACAATAGAGCCAACAACCGTAAGTACCAAAAAAACAACCATACGGATAACATCATCATTTGTCCCCGTACGGATAGTCTCATCAATAAACTGCTTGCTGAGCCATATCATCAAAAGTCCAAGCGCAACACGCCCGACACCCACCATTACGCGAATGATGATATTTGCACGGAATCCGCGCAGTTCATGCCACAGCCAAGCAACGTACTTCATTCAACCACGTTTACTTTCTGCCATTCATTAACAATCGATGCCACATCTTTCAAGGCATCGTCTCTTGACACGTCATACTCTTCACAAAGTACATCCGTAAGGCTTTCTACCGTAAAATCACCTTGAGCCTCAGCCTGTTTCCACAACCATGATGCAGTTTCATTCAAACAAAGGAGTCGACCAAAATCAAGAGCGCCAACACCCTCACCCATAATTACTTGTTCACCGCAAACATCGCGCAGCACAAAACCATTCTTAATTTTCATAATTTAACCCTCTTATAAAACCATAGAAAGTAACGTCTAAAAGGTAGTAGAATATACCACAATTTTGCAGCACATTTCCGCCAAAACGTTTCTAATGAGCGTTTTTTGCCCTTAGCACTTACAACATAAACAACTTTTGCACGAACATCATCCCAATTGCAATGTTCCCGCAACGACAAATTGCCATCGCCCATCAAGGTCACGTGATTTCCGTCTATCGCCACAATGCGGTGTATTACATAATTACCAGTTTCAACTTTGGCAAGCACAACACTCCCGCGTTTACAACCTTCTGGACGTTCGAGGACAACCTTTTCAGAGCCGCCTACAATAAAAGGCAACATGCTTACACCATTCACCGGAAACGTAACGGCCACGCCGTCGTCAACCAGGCGAATCGCCTCTGAAAGAATAAAATCATCCGAAATCACGCAATCGTCTCACAGCAAAGTTTAGCAGCAGCCTCATCCGGCAAACATTCCAAATGCCAAACAGGAACATGCGAAGCAAGCGAATTTTCTATACGATGCAAGCCATCAGCAATAGCCCTGTCCCAACGCTTTCCAGAAATACTAGGCAACAGCGCCGCATATGCCGACACGCCACGTAAACGTTCAATCTTATTATGCGGAGCCTGTTCCAACAAAACGAATCCACCTAACGGAGCATCCATATTTTTGTAGCATGGAGTTTTACCACTCCAAGGACTTCCATAAACTTTGGCGCACAAGCCATCTTCAAAAAAGCGAACGACAGGATTATCGTCATTCAACAATTCCGTACCGGCGATATGGCGCAGCCACAATCTTGCATGGGTACTTTTCCCCGTTCCGCTTTTTCCAAGGAACAGATATCCACGATTTTGATAAGTCACCACAGCGGCATGGAACAAAGCCGTTCCAAGATTTGCCGTAGCCAAAGCATACAAGACCATCAACGCGTTGTCAATAGAAAACTTATTGGTTTTTGATTTTTCTTCGGGCAGATAAAGTTTTGCCGACTTGTAGTCTTTTGAGCAAACCAACATTCCCGTTGAAACGCCCCTTAATACAAACTCAAAAGTCGGCAGATTTTCAGCGGTATGGCCACAGATAATATCTTGGCCTTCCTCGCTCTGGCGCATTTCTTCCACATACTCGACGTAAGCACCCTGTACAATAGAAAGTGAGAAAACAGCATCCGCATCACAAGCGTCATCAGCACCATTTACAATGAAAGGCTCATAATTTTGCATCAACGAAAACATATCTTCGTCAGCATCAACAGAAAACTGATGTTCAGCAACCTTGTAATACCTTTTAGCCATAAATTCCCTTTACAGAACACATTTCAAATATTTATTTCCAATAATAGAAAAAAAGACTAAAATTCAGACACTATATAAAAAAGCCGCGAGACATTCCCGCGACTTTTCAAATTGCACACAAGTCATCAGCCAACGACTAGTAGATGAATGGGCATATAGGCTTCCCACCTTCGACGGGAAGCCATGCTTTTCATTAGTAAATGAATGCGCATTGAGGCCTCCCACCTTCGACGGGAGGCCATGCTTTTCATTAGTAAATGAAAAGCATTTCTCTATACTTCGGCAGGGGCCAGAGTTCGTCGGGAACGATTTTTTCTAAGCCATCTACTTCCTTGCGGAGAGAGGCAATCGCATCGACAATGCCTTCATGGAGTCCACCAAGAGACTTTTCCATCACATCAATGGCAGCCGTCAAACGAATCAAGCCTTCGCCGAGCGATTTGGCGTAACCGTCAAGACCCGGGAATCCTTGGTTCAAAGCCATTTCGTTTGTCTTGAGCGCATTGGAATATGCTTCCACGACCTTCGGCAAAATAATATTCTTTGCCATATCGCGAGCAATTTCACCTTCAATATGAATACGCTTGTGGAAGTCTTCGCAATTCACTTCGTAACGGGAAATCATTTCGGCACGGTTCATTACGCCATACTTTTCGAAGAGAGCAATATTTTCGTCCCTCGTCAAAGCCTTGAGCGCTTCCATCGAAGTGCGGATGTTCGGGAGGCCGCGTTTTTCGGCTTCCTTCACCCAATCTTCGGTATAGCCATTTCCGTTGTACAAAATGCGCTTGTGTTCCTTCACAATCTTTTGCAAAATTTTCTGCAAGCCCGTGTGGAAGTTCTTGTCATCGAGCTTTTCAAGCTGATCCGAAATCAAGTCGAAAGCTTCAGCGACGATTGTATTCAGAACAACATTCGGTTCAGAGCAGCTCTGGCTAGAACCTGGTGCACGGAATTCGAACTTGTTGCCCGTAAATGCAAACGGAGAAGTTCTGTTGCGGTCCGTAGCATCACGCGGGAGCGGCGGAAGTGTATCAGAACCAAGTTTCATGGCGCCAGCTTGCTTGCTGGACTTCGGTACACCTTGTTCGAGCTGTTCGATCACGTCCGTAAGCTGATCGCCGAGGTAAATGGAGATGATAGCCGGAGGAGCTTCGTGAGCGCCGAGACGGTGATCGTTACCAGCACCTGCGCAAGTCATGCGAAGCAAATCAGCATGCGTATCAACGGCGTACATGATGGCGCAAATGGCTGTGAGGAACACGGCATTTTGGTGCGGGTCCTTGCCCGGATTGAGCAAATTGCCCTTGCCGTAAGAAAGGCTCCAGTTGTTGTGCTTACCAGAACCGTTCACGCCAGCAAACGGCTTTTCGTGCAACAGGCAAACGAGACCGTAGCGGTCCGCCACATTGCGGAGCGTTTCCATCACGAGCATATTGTGGTCGCAAGCGAGGTTCACTTCTTCAAAGAGCGGAGCAAGTTCGAACTGGGCCGGAGCAACTTCGTTGTGGCGGGTCTTTGCAGGGATGCCAAGTTTCCACAATTCCTTTTCCACATCGTTCATAAAGTTCAAGATGCGGCTCGGGATGCTGCCAAAGTAATGGTCATTCATTTGTTGGTGCTTTGCAGGAGTAGCACCGAAAATCGTGCGGCCGGCTTGGTACAAGTCCGGGCGTTGCAGATAAAATCTCTTATCAATGAGGAAGTATTCCTGTTCGGCGCCGAGCGTAACAGTCGTCTTCTTCGGACCGGCCTTGAAGCAAGTCATGAGGCGGCGAGTCGACTTGGAAAGCGCTTGCAAGCTGCGGAGGAGCGGAGTCTTCTTGTCGAGAGCTTCACCCGTATAGCTGCAGAAAGCGGTCGGGATGCAAAGCGTAGCACCATTGCCGTGACGCTTGATGAACGCCGGAGAAGTCGGATCCCAAGCCGTATAGCCGCGAGCTTCGAACGTAGAACGGAGTCCACCGCTCGGGAAGCTAGAAGCATCCGGTTCACCGACAATCAAGTTTTTGCCGCTAAAGGCCATAATCGCCTTGCAACCAGACGGTTCAAGGAAGCTGTCATGCTTTTCAGCAGTGGAGCCGGTCAAAGGCTGGAACCAATGCGTAAAGTGCGTTGCACCGCGATCCATTGCCCAGCGCTTCATTGCATGAGCGACATCGCCAGCGATGCTCGGATCAAGAGCGACACCTTCGTCAATCGTTGCGAGAAGTTTTTCGCAAATGTCCTTCGGGAGGTAGGTGCGCATGGCATCGGCATTGAAAACGTCTTCGCCATAGAAATCGACATTCGCAGGAGCGGCAGGCATCACAGCGCTCACCGGAGCAGTTGCGATATCGTAGATGGCCTTATTACGACTATTGTTCATTTTTTTCCCTTAATGTCTTCCCCGTCTTGTCATCCCGGACTTGTTCCGGGATCGCCATTTCAGAGATTTTTAATTAACAGACTATAAGTTAGCAATGCTTTTACCCCTTTGCACTGTACAAAATCGCCTAATTTCCGCCCTTTTCATTACATTTTTGTAAAATTTATTCAGTTTATTACATTTTTGTAAAACAAATAGCAAAATATTTGCTATATTAAACTCGTTCATCTCTCCTAGAGCTGCGTCGGGTTACCGCAGGCCCGGCGCAGCAACAGGGAATTCGGAATAAACATGGATATACAATCCCTTGAAAACACGACTTTCGCGGCCATTGTCGAGAAAATCCAAAAGGTTCGCAAGCGTGACGAGCTTCTTAAAAGCATTCAAGGAATTTTAAAGCACAACTTCGAATCCATCGAAAACGAACACCTCATCGAATGCCAAAAAATCCGTAACATCATCGAAGGCATTCCAGGCGAACTCATCGGTAACACGCGCGAAATGCGCGAAGTGAGCAAGCTCGTACGACAAATCGCCCCCACAAGCGCAACAGTCCTCATCCGCGGAAAAGCAGGCACCGGCAAAGAATACGTAGCAAGGAGCATTCACGAATTTTCAGACCGCAAAGAAAGCCCGTTCATCGCGCTCAACTGCGACGCCCTCACCGAAGGCGCAAACTCTTTTGAAAGCGAACTTTTCGGATTTGAACGTGGAGCATTCACAGGCGCCACCAACCGTCACATCGGCAAGGCCGAACAGGCAAACGGCGGCACACTATTCCTTGATGAAGTTGCCGACTTGCCACTCCCTGCGCAAATCAAGCTTTTACAGTTTATTCAAGAACAACGTTTTAAGCGCCTCGGCAGCAACATCGAGCAGCGCTGTAACGTGCGCCTTATCGCAAGCACTGGCAAAAATCTTGAAGCCATGATGCAGCAAGGGGCGTTCCGCGAAGATCTTTATTACCGTCTGAACATTTTCCAGATTTCGCTCCCCGAACTGGTCCAGCGCAAGACGGACATTTTGCTTTTAGCCGACCATTTCATCGAAAAAATGAATTACAAATACGGCAAGAAAATTTTGCGTTTAAGCTCGCCTGCCATCGATATGCTCATGAGCTACCACTGGCCAGGAAACGTGCGCGAACTCGAAAACTGCATTGAACACGCATGCCTCGCCACCACTGACGTTTGCATCAACGCTTACGATTTGCCACCCACGCTACAAACCGACGTCACGTCAGGCACATCCGTACTCCCCGAAGGCAACAGCCCGCTCGCCACGCTGATGGACAGCTACGAGCGAGAAATCTTGAGCGAAGCGCTCCGCCGTCATGACGGCAACATGAGCGCCGCCGGGCGCGACCTTTCTGTAAGCCCGCGCATGATGCTATACAAAATAAGGCGGCTAGGAATAGCCGCCTCGAACTAAGTAAATTGTCACCCCGACCATTGCGCCGGGGCATCAATCAATTATCTCACAAGAGCGATGCCGTAAACCGGGAGCATGTCCTTCGGGGCATCAATCTTCTTGAGCTTGCCTTCATCGTAAGAATAAAGGCCGCCCTTAGAGCCACGGTCACCAATGTAAAGGATGCCGTCAACATCGTCAAAGACGAGAGAACCTTCGACGTCGCTCACATCAGAAACAGTCTTCACGGACTTTTCAGAGAGATCAACCTTTGCAAGAGGAACATCGCCATAGCCCTTATAAATAGCGGCATAGCCAACACCGTCCGGGTCTACAGCAAATGCATAGACACCACCACCGAGTTTCTTACCGTCAACAACCATCGACGAATTCTTCTTAGAGAAGTCAACAACTTCGATACCGCGCTTGTCGTCAGCATCTGTGCCATAGGCTTCATTGTATTCACCCTGAGAAGCAACGTAAAGCTTACCCTTGGCAAAGCCCATTGCCATCGGGTTTTTCTTAGCAAGCTTAATCGTGTCGAGGAGATCGCCATTGCTAAGCTTGTACAAAGCAAGGAGACCCGGAGCCGGATAAGCGTAATTTTCAGAACGCTGGAAGAGAGCAAACAAAGTATCGCCGCTCACTTCAAAATCAACGAGGTTCGGAGTAGAGGCCTTACCCTGATTGAACTTTTTCGTTTCAACAGTCTTCGTGATCTTGCCATCCTTAACAGCAACCTTCACAAACTTGGCAGCGCCTTCCAAAGCCACCCAGACTTCATCCTTGTTGGCTTTCACAACGTCACTCGGATTGGCGCCATCATCCAATTCAACCTGCCACTTGACCTTGTTTTCCGAAGCATCAACAAGAGCAAGGTTATCAGCACCATATCTTTCGAGCACGAAAAGATTGCCATCAATACCGATAATCTTGGAATCCTGATTGAATTGTACAGACTTATCAGAAACACCGTCTTCGTTAACCCAGCGAAGTTCGCCTGTCTTGTAGTCAGAGCCGAACACGTAAACCGAAGCCGGCTTCAGCGGATCATCATCAGCAGAAGTGGAGTTATCCGAGCAAGCCGTCATATAGAGGGCAAGGGACGATGCCGTAGCAAGCATGAGGAATTTTTTCATAGTGGTTCCTTTTTATGTTTTTCGCAGACGACATGAATTACAGATTTTGCAAGTCACATTCTGCGCGGGGTTTAAAACCCCTGTGTTAATGTTAATTTGTACTCTCTCCCCGGAGTTGGGTATGATATATACGGATTTCTATACGTTTCATTCGTCAAGTTCCGGAGAGCAAAAACAAGTCGTGTTTTTTCAAAAGGTGCATAGCCAAGCGAGACATGATGCAAATCCACAGCAGGTTGCTTGATGCGATTTGCACGATCATCAAAAATTTCAGTGCGATATTCTGAAGTCCATGTCAAATCAAGATGATACGGCAAGTCAAATCGGGCCTCAGCATAATACGAACGCGCGGGTTCATTTGGAATTTGTTTACCATAGTAATACCTCTCATCGCTTCGATCTTCAGCATCCTGGAATGTTGCACGCAAAATCACAGAAAGCCATTTTTTCGGTTTGCTTTCAAGTTCTGCTTCAAGCCCACGCACATGAGATTCACCTATATTGACCGGTTTCGAAAATCCTCCACTCACCAGCCAATAAATTCCATTATCCACATGTGTTTCGAAATATGTTGCTCGAATGGCAGTATTGCTTTTCGGAATCATGTAATAGCCACCAATTTCAAAACGCAGCGCCGATTCATCTTTCAAATCCGGATTCGAGAGCATTCCCGGATAGACACCGTAAACTTCCATCAGTTGCGGCATGCGAGCAAAACGGCCAAAGCTCAAATTGCCTCCATACCGAGAATTCGGTGCGTCATAACGTACAAAACCGCGGCTTGTCCAAGAAACGTTTCGCACATTTTCCGTTTTCAGCGACTTCGCTGTCGTCGGTTGCACAAACTTTCCACCATGCACATCGTCCTTGACAATTGACGCAGACGCTTCGCCACCGATAGAAAGATTCTTAACAACATCATAGGACACATCGCCAGAGACATTTGTCGCAACACGCATCAAGTTCCATTTACTCGACGAGGTTCCACGTTTTTCATAATAGGCCGCGTCCATCGACAAACGCACATTGGCCTCAAGGCGTTCACCAGAATAATTCGCAACAATTTCTGGAACAAGAGTATAACCTGCTGCGCCATATTCCTGCAAGCCCGGCAAATCATAACCCAAGTGATCTAGCTGATAATACGAATGCGAAGTCGCCTTTTCATACTTACCCGTCAGCGAAAGTTCCAGCCAAAGCCAACCGAGCAACTGCGGAAGTTCAGCACGATATGTTGTCTGTGCAAACTCGCCTTTATACCCTGCCACAGACGTCTGGTAATCATCGCGTCCAGGGTTACCACCTTCCGAGCGACTAAAATTCATATTCAATGTCGAGAACACACCATTTGCATGCAAAACGCGAGCCTTGAAAAGCCCCGAATATTCTGTAAACTCCGCATTGCGACGCGTGTCCGTAAAATCGTCATCGGGATTGTACGGCGTTCCATTTTGACTTTTAAATTCGTAATCGTTATCGCTATGGCGCACCGACAAAGACGTGCTCACCGATGCGCTATCCGTCAAGCGCGAGAGCAGCTGTGTCGAAGCTTCCCACGTGTTGTGGCTACCGTAGCTCAAAAGTACACGACCCGATTTTTTTTCTTCCGGCTTGAGTACCGCTTCAGCAGGCTTCGAACCTTTCGTGATAAAGTTAATGGCACCGCCAATGCCGCGACCGCCAAACTTTGCCGGCACACGATCCTTGTAGACTTCAATCTTTTCAATCTGGTTCAAATCAATCGAGCCAAAATCAACCGCACCGCCCGACGCATCGTTCAGCGGGATGCCATCCACGCAAACGACAATGTTCTTTGCCGAAACTCCGCGAATACTCACGGTCTGGAAACTCCCAACACCACCCTGTCGCGTATATTGCACGCCCGGCAAAGACGCCAAGACTTCAGCGGCCGAAAGCGAACGACCTTCCCAAGCTTCGGGCAAGACTTCGGCATAGCTTGAAGATGCCTGTAAAGGCTTTACGTTTTCGGACGTTACCCCGTAAACAGACGATTCCCCTAAATCCTGAATAAACTCTTCGGAAAAACCAGAAACGCTCGCAAGCAGTACGGTCGCGCACACGCGAACGTCTAAAAGGCTGCGTCTGCACGCAGTCAAACACCCACGCAAACGCGTGGCTATGCAAAGCGATGTCTTTCGCACCGTTTAACAACCCGTGGCGCAAAGCGCCCGTTGTGCCTTACAGTTCTTCTGACTCGGGGATCGCTCTACTTCCAGCCCCTTCACACCCACCTTGCGGCAAGCATTGGTTTATGCTGGTTTCGTCCTCCCTTACAGCGGCGAGACCGTTCCCGGCTTTCACGGGATTCTCTTATATCGCATCGTTAGCGACACGATACAGCGTTTTACCGCATAAGGCAATACCGAACAAAAATATAGCAATAACGGCAAGGGCATGTAACAAATATTTTTCAATTCTACCTTACAACCATTCTTTTATAGTTTCCCGAGAAAGAGGAATTTATGAGAGCGTTATTAAGTTTAACAGAAAAATGCAACCTTAGATGTACCTATTGTTATTATAACGAAAGCCAAAATGAACGATGCGCCGACATGAGCGACGAGGTCAGAGAAGCAAGCCTCCGCTATATATTAAACAAGACCATCGAATTTAAGCATGATCTCATTGCCATTACTTTTTTCGGAGGGGAGCCCCTTTTAAGGTTTGACGCCATCCGCAAGAGCGTTGATTACCTGAAAGCACTTGTGAAAAGCCGCCGTACAGAACTTCCTGAAAATTTCGAATTAAAGTTCTGCATCAATACAAATGGGACTTTACTCAACAAAGAAATTTTAGACTACATTGAGCAAGAAAACTTTTTTATCTATTTATCGCTAGACGGTCCCGCTTCTCGCCACGACATTTCAAGACGAACGGTAAACAACAAAGGAAGTTTCGAAGCTATTGAGCCGTTCATTCCCGCACTTGTAAAATTAAATGCGTTTCCAATTTCTGTCACAACACGTAAAAACATTGCTCAGCTAACAGATTCGGTAAAGTGGATTAAAGAGCAAGGTTTCTGTCAAGTTCAAAACATGGTTGATTTTGACGGGCACTGGACTCCCGAAGATATGGACGCACTCGCAGCCGAGTACACCAAACTTGCAGAATTTTGGTACAATCTCAAAAAAGAAAAAGATGAGTTTTATATACAAATTGTGCAAGACCACGTGTTATACCACGTACTCAATCTCAAAAAGAAAAAATGTTCCTGCGATATTCTCAAAGGATCCATCGGTATTGCAACGAACGGAAATGTTTTCCCGTGCAGTCGATTCATTTCTAGTAAACCAAATGCCCCCTACTTACTCGGCAATGTTCTAGACAAAGACGACCACATATACGACGGCCCAGTCGCTCAGGAAGTGTACAAATTCCTTGAAACCGACAAAAAAGAATGTGAAGGTTGTGGAATCATACACCGTTGTTCCGCGCATGAATGCGGCTGCACGGCATTCTACACAACAGGAAGCATTTGGGGCGTATCACCCGAGGTTTGCACACACGAGCGTATTTTGTGTGCAATATGCGATGAATTTGCAGCCAAGCTACAAAGCGAAGGCAAAGCAGAAGATGTTTTTTAACTTCAATCTAACCATAAGGAGATAATATGGCTGATATCAATATCAAAAAAGTAGTTGAAACCAAGAACCTGAAACAAGCGGATCTTAAAACAAGAATCGATCCGGGTATTAGCGGTGGAGAACGCGGTATTAAGCCCAGAATTCCAGAAACACCCATTGAACTTCCGAAGACTTTCCCCAATGGTGGTGAACCGCCATTGAAAGGCGTTGTCAAAGACAAGAACATTGGCAGAAGATAATTTTACTTCTTCCATTCCGCGAGCACCATGCCCGCAACGATAGCCGCCGCACCAATCAAAGCGACGGCTGTTATTTTTTCTCCGAGTGCAATCACGGCGGTAATAATCGTCACAAGCGGAATTGCATAAATGTAGTTGCTTGCGAGGACCGTCCCGATTTGCTTTAAAACTTTATTCCAAATCAAGTAGCCAAATAGCGACGAGAACACCGTAAGGCAAATAAAGTTAAACGAGACTACAGGCTCCGCAAAATTTAGCCACGGAACATCAAGCGCCTTTTGAACGCTACCGCCAGCCTCGATGAACACCGCCGGAATTGACGAAAGCGCCCCATAAAAGAACATCTTGCGCGTTATGAAAAGCGTAGAATACTTTTCATTCAGCGGACGCACAATCAAAGAATAAATCGTCCACATGCACGCCGAGCTGAATGCCAGCAAATCGCCCACCGGGGAAAGCTTCAGGATAAACTTTCCATTCAACACCACAAGCACCATCCCGACAAACGTGACAAGGCACCCGATAATTTGCCGTTTGCAAAGACGTTCGCTCTTGTAAATAAGCCCTGCAAAAATCATCGTGAGTAGCGGATTCGTACAGACAATCAGCGACACATTGCTCGACGGTGAAAGCGTCAGTGCCGTATTTTCGGCCCAAAAGTAAAGCGTACAGCCCGTGAGCCCGCACACAAACAAAATCAATTCGTGCTTCCAGTTTTCGCAACGGAACTTTTTATGGGAGGCAGCGAGGAGCAACAAGTACGTCACCACGAACCGCAACGTGAAAATCTGCACCGCCGAAAATCCGTGATTCAAGAGCACCTTCGTGCTCACGAAGCTCGTCCCCCAAAAGAGGATAGTCACGACAGCGAGAATGTGCCAAAGGGCAAGGCCGCGGGAAAATGTTGCAGAAATCTTTTTCATCGAAACAAAAGATAGAAAATACAAGCATCATTTCCTCTAACGAGCGAGAAATCCCAATTTTCCACCTTTGCTATAACTTTTTTCTATCACTATCTATAATTTTTGACTAATTATGCTTTATTTTTTTCAACCAACCCGCCTAGAGATTCACTTTACCCATAGACTCAGCTATAGAAAACAACTATATTTCACACCATAAAAAATTTATTAGAAAAAGGAATTTCACATGTCCAAAATCGAAACTCTTTGCATTCAGGGCGGTTGGCAGCCGAAAAACGGCGAACCGCGCGTTCTCCCCATCTACCAGAGCACCACGTTCAAGTACGAAACCACCAATGACATGGCCGACTTGTTCGACCTGAAGGCATCCGGCTACTTCTACACCCGTCTGCAGAACCCGACTAACGACGCCGTCGCCAACAAGATCGCCGCCCTCGAAGGCGGTGTCGCAGCCATGCTCACAAGTTCCGGTCAGGCCGCAAACTTCTACGCCGTTTTCAACATTTGCGAATCCGGCGACCACTTCATCAGCACTTCCGCTATTTACGGTGGTACGAGCAACCTCTTCTCCGTGACGATGAAGAAGCTCGGCATCGAATGCACGTTTGTGGACCAGGACGCCTCTGACGAAGAAATCGAGAAGGCTTTCCGCCCGAATACCAAGTGCTTCTTCGGCGAAACCGTTGCAAACCCGGCTGGCAAGGTTCTCGACCTCAAGCGCTTCGCAGACATCGCCCACAAGCACGGCGTTCCGATGATTGTGGATAACACGTTCCCGACCCCGATTCTCTGCCGCCCGATTGAATTCGGCGTGGACATCGTGACCCACTCCACCACCAAGTACATGGATGGCCACGCCATGGCAGTCGGTGGCTGCATCGTGGATAGCGGCAACTTTGACTGGGAAGCAAACCACGACCGTTTCAAGGGCCTCACCGAACCGGATCCGAGCTACCACGGCCTCGCCTATACGAAGGCTTTCGGCAAGGGTGCCTACATCACGAAGGCTACCGCACAGCTCATGCGCGACTTCGGTTCTATCCAGTCTCCGCAGAACGCATTCCTTCTGAACGTCGGTCTCGAAACTTTGCACCTCCGCATGCCGCGTCACTGTGAAAACGCTCTCGCCTGCGCCAAGTTCCTCAAGAACCACCCGAAGGTCGCTTGGGTTAACTACGCAGGCCTCGAAGGCGATAAGTACTACGAACTCGCCCAGAAGCAGTTCAAGGGCGGCCTTCCGTGCGGCGTTCTTAC
The DNA here is from genome assembly GCF_900142485.1 of Fibrobacter sp. UWB12. Taxonomy (NCBI): domain Bacteria; kingdom Pseudomonadati; phylum Fibrobacterota; class Fibrobacteria; order Fibrobacterales; family Fibrobacteraceae; genus Fibrobacter; species Fibrobacter sp. UWB12. Next base: position 227,504 of record NZ_FRAZ01000006.1, read on the forward strand.
GTTCGGCATCAAGGGCGGTCGTGAAAAGTCCATCCAGTTCATGGATAGCCTCAAGATGATTTGCATCGTGACCCACGTGGCCGACGCCCGCAGCTGTGTGCTGCACCCGGCAAGCCACACGCACCGCCAGCTCAGTGACGAACAGCTCATCGAAGCAGGCGTTGCACCGGACCTCATCCGCTTCAGCGTCGGTATCGAAAATGTCGAAGACATCATCGCCGACCTCACGCAGGCTTTGGACAAGGTCTAAACAATCGTATTACACCTCAATACATCAAAAACGGCGCTGACCAATCAGCGCCGTTTTCTTATTCTCTAGCCACGCCCAGTGTATATGCCTATATTTAGGGTACTAAAAAGAAGGATATACAATGCTTAACTTAATAAGGGCTGTCAGCCGCTTTTTATCGACATACACATCGCTTTTCGTCATCGCATGTGCAGTCATCGCGTTTTTCATCCCCACGCTTTTCGGCTGGGTTCATGGCAACACAAGCTCGATTATTCTCGGCATCATCATGCTCAGCATGGGTCTCACCATCACCATGGACGATGTCCGCAACTTGATGAAACGACCCGGTGACATTTTCCTCGGCGCCGTCGCACAATACACCATCATGCCGCTCGTTGCTTTTACGCTCACAAAGATTTTCGGACTTGATCCGTATTTGGCAATCGGTATTGTCCTTGTCGGTTGCTGCCCGGGCGGTGTTTCAAGTAACGTTATGAGTTTCTTGGCTAAAGGCGACGTGACCTATTCCGTGAGCATGACCATGGCTAGTACGCTCCTTGCACCGCTTATGACTCCACTTCTGGTCCTTTGGCTTGCAGACACGAGCATCGAAGTGAACGCAGTCGGCATGTTCCTCAACATCCTTTACGTAACAGTTTTCCCGATTCTCATCGGTTTCACTTGCAACTACTTCTTCGGCAAGCGTGCAGGTTTCAAGGAATTCCAATCGAACATGCCCGCCGTAAGCGTTATCGGCCTCGCGTTAATCGTCGGTGGCGTTATCGTGACCGTGCGTCCGCAGCTCTTAACGAACGGCATGGGGCTTATCGCACTCATTCTCGCCGTTGTGTTCCTGCATAATGGTCTCGGTTACGTGCTCGGCTACAGTGTCGGTCGTCTGTTCAAGTTCAACACCGCCAAGAAGCGCACCATTTCCATTGAAGTCGGCGTGCAGAATGCAGGCATGGCAACAGTCCTCGCCGGCGCATTCTTCGCAAACCCGGAGAATCTCGCCCTCCACCCGGAAGCAGCCCTCTGCGTTGTGCCATGCGCCATCAGCTGCGCCTACCATTCCATCAGCGGCACAATCCTCGCCGGCATCTACGCGCACATGGACAAGAAGAAAACCAACGCTTAATAGCGTTCGAGGATGACAAAGCATTTGAAAAGGGCGGCCCTTTCGGGTCGCCCTTTGTTATGACCAGGAAAACGTATGTCAATACAACAAAACCAAAAATCCTCAAATGCACTCGCGGCACTTTACAAACATTCATCAAGAAGCCGCGCCACAAACCGTTCCGTCAAGATATCAGCAATATCGCTAACACCTGACCACTCAAGATTCTGAGCAACATCGTAAGCGGATAGACAGATGCGTAACCGATGTTTGTTGCTTCGGAATTGCTGAGTCCGTTTGCGAAAGCAAGTGCCGGAGGGTCCGTTGTTGCACCAGCAAGCACACCGCAAAGCGAGAGGTAATTGACCTTGAACACCGCCTTGCCCACAATCGCCACCGTCATTAACGGCACGAACGTGATGATTGCCGAGAGCGCCATGTAGTAGAAGCCATCGCCATTCAAAAGAACATCGAAGAACTTGATACCTGCATTGAGACCCACACAGCTGAGGAAAATCGTAATGCCAAGCTCGCGCAGCATAAGGTTTGCGCTATTCGCCATAAAGAAGTTGAGCGGCCCCATCTTACGCTTACGGCTAAGGATAATTGCCACAATCAACGGACCGCCAGCAAGGCCGAGCTTAAGCGGAGTCGGCATGCCAGGAATCGCCACCGGAATGCTTCCGACAATCACGCCAAGGAAAATACCAAGGAATGCCGGCAGAATTTCTGGATGGTCCAGCGCCGTGAGGGAGTCACCCAGTTCCTTTGCTGCAGCCGTAATCGCATCCGGCGTACCCACCACTAACAACTTATCTGCAAATTTCACACGAATATCGAGGCGCCCCGTAAACTTGAACCCGCCACGCGTCACACGGCTTACTGTCACACCGAAACGGTCGTTCAAAGCAAGCTGCTGGATGCTTTTTCCAAGAATTTTCTTGTTCGTCACGAGAATCGTCTTGACAGCCAAATTCGACTTCTGGAGCGTAATCGGTGTTGCCTGCTTTTCGCCAATAATCTTTTCCAAGCCCTCAATCGCCTCGGGCATTCCGACCACATGCACCAAGTCACCAAGTTCCAGCGTCAAGTCACCCTTCGGCATATTGATCACCTGGTCGCGAGCATGGCGCGTCACCACGGCACCCGTCGAAATAAGTCCCGGAATGTCCTTGATTTTGCAACCCACAAGATTTGCGTTATCTACTCGAAGCGTGCAAGACATGATTTCCTTGGACTGTTCCGCAATTTCCTTCTGGTATTCAGCAGCAGCGGTGTCCGGTTTTTGCTTAAAGAACACACGCACAAGAATCATCACAAGAATAATACCGATTACACCGAACGGATAAGCGACTGCATATCCCACACCCGTCAAAGAAGCATCTACACCCGCAGCCGTGAGTGCCGAATTTGCAGCACCAAGCGAAGGAGTGTTCGTCACAGCGCCGCAAAGCATCCCGATCAACACAGGAACGTTGTCATGCATACTCGTCGTAAAGTAGATGAGGACGGTAGCAAGTACGCCCAGAAGGACAATGCTCACTGCGAGAATATTGAGCACCAACCCGTGTCGCTTTAGGGAGTCTATAAAGCCCGGGCCTACCTGCATACCGATTGTATAAACAAACAAAATAAGACCAAATTCTTGCATAAAGTGGAGTACGCTGGGCTCAATCCGCATTCCGATATGACCGAGCAGGATTCCCACGAACAGAGCACCAGCTCCTCCAAGGCTAACGCCTTTAACTTTGATTTTCCCCACCATGATACCAATGGCAGCAGTAAGGGAAATAACCAAAACTTGTTGTCCGACGGAAGGTTTAACGAGTAAGTCAATAAGCCAATCCATATACCATCCTTATTTTGCGCCCCAAATGTAGCATTGGAGATTGATAATGACTAATAGATTATTTATATTGTATTAATAACTAAAAATGATAGATAACGCACTTACGCCATCTGCTCCCCCTACAATGTTATTTACTAATATAATTTAGCCCTACAAAAACGGCAAATTCCATCCACTTTACTTTTAGCAATTCGCCCCTAAGAACGCGAAATAAACGCTACATTTCTATATTGTTTTGCAATTAAACCCAGTACTTTCGGTAAAATCAAGGCGGCACAAATGGCAGAAGAAATGATCGACATTCTGAACAGCGACGGGACTCCGGCAGGGTATGCACGCGGTAGGACAGAGGTCCACGCCAAGGGGCTTTGGCACCGCACGGTCCATATTTGGGCATTTGACACCCGCGGCAGAATCGTTTTCCAGCTCCGTAGCCACCTCAAGGAAAACAATCCGAACTTGCTCGACACAAGCTGTGCAGGGCACATTACCGCAGGCGATGACAGCCGCAACGCCGCCATTCGTGAACTCCGCGAAGAGATGGGCGTCGAAAAACGTCTGGACGATCTCGAATATCTTTTTGAAGCAACCCACGAGAACGTTCTGAACAACGGAACGTATTTCGACAACGAGTATTACGATACTTTTAAGATTATTTTGTCCGACGAAGAAGCCGCGCATTTAGTTCCGCAACCGGGTGAAGTTGACGATTTCGTTTGGATGACACCGGCCGAATTCCTTGAAAATCACGCTAAAAAAACCGAAAAATTTGTAGACCACCCCAAAGATTATGCTTGGATTCGTTCCATTTTAAATACGCAAAAATAAGCATTAAATAGTTAAAACAAGTCCACATTTTATATACATTTTTTAATGGGTTCGGGTTGATATGTTAGGATTTTTACGGGGGATGGCATCCATGAAGTACAAAAACACAGCCATCGTTGTAGAGGGCGGCGGTTTACGCGGAGCGTATTCCGGTGGCATTCTTGACATTCTTGCAGACAAAGAAATTAAATTTGGAGGTGCGGCGGGCACATCTGCAGGCGCCATTCATTTGTGCAGTTTTTTATCAGGGCAAATTGGCCGCAACTTTCGCGTCGACACAATTCACTCTAAAAGTCCACGTTACATGAGCTTTAGAAACCTGTTATTCACAGGTGATTACTTTGCTTTCGACTATTGCTACAAACAAATTCCTTACAAGATCGATCCGTTTGAATTTGACAAGTTCACCGAGCAATGCCAAGAGACCGAATTTCATGTTTGCATGACAAACGTGGAAACAGGCCTTGCCGAATACCCACGCATCACCGACTACCGCAACGAAGACGAGATGAACAGCATCCGCGCTTCAGCAAGTCTCCCGATTCTGAGCAAAATGGTTGAAATTCACGGCAAAAAATACCTTGACGGAGGTGTTGCCGACAGCATCCCGTTCGAACGCATGCTCAAGAACGGTTTTGAACGAGTCGTCGTTATCCTTACGCGCCCGCTCGGCTACCGCAAAAAAATCAACAAGGCGCTCCCGCTTGTAAAACTCGCCTACCGCCATTACCCGAAATTCGTCAATGCGATTGCCACGCGCCACATCCGCTACAACCAGGCGCTGGACAAACTCGCGAAGCTCGAAGCCGAAGGAAAGGCGTTCATCTTCCGCCCGAGCAAGCTCATCAAGATTTCGGATATCGAATCAAACAAAAAGAAAATTGCGGAACTTTATGAACTTGGGAAGCAGGACGCTCACGCGAGAATGCCAGAACTGTTGAAATTTTTGGAAGACTAGGGGATTTTTCAGCCCCGGTCCGAGACAAAAGTTCCCATTTTTTGCACTTATTTCGGCATTTTTCTCCATTTGTTGAACATTTTGCAACAAAAAACAACGTTTTCACAACACCAATTCACAACATTCAGGCATTACTATGGTAAATTTATAGTATGCCCGAAGTATTAGACTATCTGGAATACCGCGAGTACCTGAAGGACTGGTTTGTCGAGACTAAAAAAGACAACCCGTTCACTTCGTACCGCTATCTCGGCCAGAAAACCGGCGTGGATCCGGCCTGGCTTGTCCGCGTTTTCCAAAAAGAAGGCCACCTGAACGAGAGCACGCTGCCCGTGTTCATCAGAATTTGCGGCCTCGACGACAGACGGGCAGAGTATTTCAAGACACTTTACAGGTTCAACAAGACCAAGGCAAAGCAGACGCTTTCCGAGCTTTACTACAAGCTTTTGGAACTCCGCTCGCTTGAAACACGCGTGCTTTCTGAACCGGAACTCGCGTATTTTGGCAGCTGGGCATGTGCAGCGCTCCGCGCCCTCATCGGCATTACGAAGGACACGAGCGACATCGCAAGCCTCGGCAAGCACTTGAACCCGCCTATTTCGCAGGATGATGCCCGTAATGCGCTCGGCATCTTGAAGCAACTTGGGCTCGTCGTTCCAGACGGCACCGGCGGTTGGAACATCACCGACCAAATTATCAGTACCGGCGGAGAAGTCAAAAGTTCCGCAGTCCGCAGTTTCCACAGACACACGATGGAACTTGCACAGGAATCGCTGGACCGCCACAAGCCCGAAGAACGCGACATTTCGAGCGTGGTATTCACCGCTGATGAATCCGACTTGCCCGAAATCAAGCACAAAATTGAAGAATTTCGCCGCGGACTTTTGCAGTTTGCCCGCAAGAGCGAACGCGCCGACCGCGTTTATGCACTGAATATCGCTATGTACCCCCTCTCCGACAAGGTAGCCGACCCGGCAACAGGCCCTACCTCGCCAGAAAACAACGGAGGTGCAAAATGATTTTCAAAAAGAAATTATATATTAAGGGTATGGACTTGAAGCAGAACAACAACAGACGCATGATTTCGCTGATTGCACCGCTTGCAATCGGGTTTTCGCTTTGCGCCTGCGGTTCTGACAATGTTGCTGGTGGCGGTCCGAGCGGCACAGAAGCCGGAAACGCCATAACTGCACAGATCCTTATTGCAGATGCACCGGCCGCCAATGCCCGCATCAAGCTCGTCGAACATAATAGCCTTGACGGTCAAGGCTACACGGCAACCACAGACTCGAACGGTTTTGTCTCTATCGAGCACGTCGCCATCGGCAACTACACGATGGAAGCATCCCTCAACGAATCCGCACTTGCACTCCAGATTCCTGTGGATGTCAAAGACACCGTAAGCGATGTCACATTGGGCCAGCAGAATCTGCAGAAGTCCGTCTTTATCGGCGGTTCCATTGCCGACTTTATCGACGACACGACTGAAAGCCTGAAGAACATGAACGGTTTTGTCAAGTTCCGTGGTCTCGATCATTCTACCGCCATTACAAACGGCAAGTTCCAGGTATTCGGCCTCCCGGCAGGACACCTAAACATGGTATTTATCCCGGCTGAAACCGTCGACACGGTAAAAGTCTCTGTCGAAACGGACGCAGGGGATTCCATCACTACGCTCAAGCCGAAAACTCCGGAACCGGAAAAAGAAACTCTCGTCATAGATGATTTCGAAGATGGAGATTTCTACCACAATCTGGCCAAAGAATACACAAATTTCATGTTCGGCGGTGGCCAATGGGCGATAATGAACGATCCAGCGGTAGTAAACGTCGATTCAGTGCCAGGCTCATTCAAAATTACCCCAGTTGCAACATACACCCCGTTCGGCGGTTCTCCTTTTACCGCAATCATTCAAGATGATGGAAACGGAGGCAAGGAAGTCCACTGTACAATAGAATTTCCAGACACATCCGTGTACAAACAGGCCAGCATGATCATGAAAGTGGATATCGGAAATGCGGGCTCAGCCTATGACCTAAGCCCGGTCGATACGATCGCTTTTGATACATGGGGTCAGGGTACTGTGTATTTTGCAATACTTGATATCACTCAAACAGATATAGATCCAACACTTGGCGGTGCCGCATATACAATCGGCAAAGCCCCGATTGAACTCACTGAAGAAAAGAAGAAATACAAGTTCGCACTTGCCGACATTCTCCCCGACGAAGAAAAACGCAAGAAAGTATCGACAATTGGAATTTCATTCCGCTACAATACGGAAATCCATTTTGACAATCTTGAATTCATCGGCAATAACTTGCTGAACATTTGGAAGCGGCAGTAACAATGCCGGGTGCAAATTCAGTAACATCGAATCAAGAGACTCTACACAAAGATCTTGAAGAAGTTGTCCGCAAATATGCGCGGACAACTTTTTTGCGTCCTATCGCAGACCACACGCGAGAAGCATTTGCTGAAGTCAAGACTTTTGTAGAGAAATTTTACGGGAAAAATGGTGACCCCGGAACAGCGTCCGGGGTGACAAATGCAATACGCGATGGCGCCCCCGGTGCAAATGCGGAGACTGCGCCGCAAGCTGTAATTTTAGATTCTGGTTGCGGCACGGGTGAAAGTACGATTCATATCGCACGTCGCTTTCCAGGCATTCCCGTCATCGGGATAGACAAGTCCTGCGCGCGTCTCAACAAAGCAGGTAATCCATCGCAGACAGCAGGCGAAGAAGTCCCTGCAAACGCATTCTGGATTCGAGCAGAGCTTTTGGATTTCTGGCGGCTTGCATTGGAACACGTTAAAGCCGGCAAGTGGACAATTCCATACCATGCAGTGTATTATCCGAACCCGTGGCCCAAGCAGAGCGAAGCCACGAGGCGTTTTCACATGCACCCGATTTTTCCGACACTCCTTGCGCTCGGAGAAACGATTGAACTCCGCACGAACTGGGAAATCTACGCCCGTGAATTCGCAGAAGCCGCAAGAATTGTGTTTGAAGAAAACGCTATCAACGAGACTGCCGCACATCTAGAGGTCCAACCGCAAATCACCTGCGAATCGTTCGACCCAAGCGCCCCAGAGACCGCCTTCGAGCGCAAGTACAAAGAAGCCCGCCAAGAGTTATGGCGGGTGCTCGTGGCGTTGCCACAGTAGTTGGCAGAACTGAGAAAAAAGGCGATTCCGGCTTACTTCGACTTCGCTCAGCACAGGCTCCGGCCGGAATGACAATGCAACGTTTTCTAAGCTCTAAGTTCTACTTTCTATCCTTCATCCAGTTGGCGATGAACTTCAGGTTTCTCGTAAACTTGACATCCATTTCTGCACCGGGCACCACGATAAATTCGGTAAGCCCATACTTTTCACCCCTGCTGCCCCAGTCATACGTATAACCCAGGCGCGTCCACGGGCGAGCATCCGGCCCTTCATAGCATTTCGATGCATGAGCATCAAACCAGTTCTTGAACCACATTACACGTTCAGTAACTTCGGCATCGTTTCCGTATTCACCTTCAAATGCCGTACGCATGTCATAAGCCTTCACATCGGGCACATACGCCGGTCGCATCAAGTCGTTCGGGCTCACCCACAAGAATGCCATGTGCGTATATTTTGATGTTCTCGGTTCACCGAACAACTGCTTGAATCTCAAATCCCAATTGCGTACACCTTCCTGATGGTCATGGAACCAAAGCAGAAGTTCCTTTTCGTTCACGACCCAGACCACGCTATCGGACTTGACTAGTTCACCATCTTTGTAAGTCTCGGCATCAGACGTAAGCGTTACCACGAGGAGTTTTGATTTGTCAGCATTCCATGTAACCTTATCGCTGTATTCATCAAGCGTCACGACCGTGAACTTTTCTTCTTCAAGAGCTTCGGACGCATCTTTTACGGCTGCAGCAAATTTCACATCCAAAATAGAATCTCGATTGACCATAGCAATCTTTTGGCCCTTGTTGTCAAGGATATCGCAATAAGGGATGCTATCAGTATTTACAGCAACTTCGGCCTTGGCAAACTGTTCTCTCAAAAGTTCACCATTATAGGTGAACAAAGTATCGCCATCCATAAACGAAATCACAACCTTGCAGAATCCCTTATCCGGAATCACGACCGAAGTCGGGAAACGTTCATTTCCGGCACCAGCCGTATCGAGAGACATCGTATTTTCGTTTTCACCGCAAGTGTATTTGTATTCCGTAAGCGTTGCTACACCCGGTTTCATTTCGCTAAAGAACACGTTTTCTTGTTCACTGCTGAACGCGGGCTTTACCACGATGGACGTACCGCCAAGCATAACCGTGTGCGGAATGCCCTCGCCACAATAATAGGCAGGCTGGCGGAACACACCAATGATACCCGTTTTTCCTTGAAAGTTTTCAGCCTTGGAAACACCGCTCTTTGTAAGCGAACAACCAAACAATGCAAGAGCAATGGCGCTCCCCAGTATATAAATGTTCTTCATCCTATTCCTCATCCTGATATAACAACGTTAAGCGTATTTCAATCGAAATATAGTTAACTCGTTTCTTTTTTCAGGAAAACGTCTAGCGGAACTGCACGCGTTTTGCAAGCAACATTCGACCATTGACGTCAAGTTGGACAAAGACGGAACGATTTTCCCCAAAAATATTCACCGATGCAAACGAGCCTTCGAACGTATGCAAACCGAAAATGTTTCCCAAAGCATCGTAGAATCGGAGAGTCTTTTTACCCGACACAGGAACTTCAACATTCAACATTCCGCGAGACACATTCATTTGCACTCGGTGTCTTTCCTTTTGCACAATCGAAGTGATGCCACTGCTAGACGATACAGAACTCGACGAAGCAATTGAACTTGACGACGCGACAACTTTTTCAGGGCATTTGTCAAGCGATTTGGAACTTTTCACCGTAAAGCAAACACGGTCATCGCCATCAAACACGAGATTGAAAATTCCATCAATCTTTGCCTTGCCACTTTTGTTCACAAACTTAAAATTTGCAAAAGAATCCTGATTTTTGCTGAGCACCGTACGAACTTCGACTCGTTGGTGATTTAAATCGCCATTCGGGTCATTACTAAAGAACACATCGTAATCATAATCGATGTACCAAATCAAAACCCCGTTCTTGCCTTGTTTTCCGCTATAAGACGAACTTCCTATCTTGGAATCAAATCCCACTGCCGGACGATACTCGATTAAAAAATACTCATCGCGTTTATTCGGGTTTGATACAGCATACGCTTGCATTCCCGAAAGATTTTTCAGTTCGTAGACGCTATCCGTATTTGTAATTTCAGTCGGTTTGAGCCACCCGACCGCTTCACGTTCAAATGATGAAAATGTCGGCGGATAACCGCCATTTCCATTACGCAACCCTAAAGCCATCACGTCATACGGAAGCGGGCCAATTGTTGCATATCCCTGTTCATCAGCGCTATATGTATCTTGAAGTCCAATCACGTGGCTAAATTCATGGACGAAGGTGCCAAGCATATTGACATCTTTTGAACTCGTCGATGAAGCCTTACCTTCGGCTTTCTGCGATATAAACGCGTAGTTGTTAAACGTATAGCCGTTCTTTGTGTAAGCTCGCTTGGCGCTATATTGCAACTTGTACTGGTGATTAAAAAAACTACTGTTTTGCGCAAGCGCCTTTTCTCTCGAAAGCGGATGCAAAATGATAAACGGAATTTCTTTTTCGTATTTGCTTGCGCGGGCTTTAAAATCAGACCGTTCAACAAGAATATCAATTGCAGGTAAAATAAGTTCGCTATCGCTATTGTAATTGCTAAAATTTTTCGGAAGCGTTATAGGATAAATATCAAATGTCGGTTTAAATTGTCCGGCGGAGCTTTCAACAAAGTAATCATAAGCACTACCGTAATTACCATTGTCCTTGAAACCCTTTTCATTGAACATCCTGTGCATAAAAGCAGAATCCAAGGCCTTGTAATCTGATGTTGAAACAAGCATCACCGGGAAATAGCGTTCTCCAGAAGAATAGACTTCGGCATCGTTGCTGGAACGGATTTTTGACATCCCGTTCGGAGTGCGAGCAGGGAGCATATCATCGGTGTAGATGATTTTTTCCATCACAATGTTGTCTTCGGACACAACCGACTGTGCCCACGCCAAAGACGTGGAAAACAAGCAAATCCCAAACAAACCCATCCCAAATGTCGAACGTACATACCAACTCATAGTAATGAATATAAAATTAAATTCATCAAAAGGAGAAGCCCACACATCAGCGGGCATGACAAATCAACGATATTCTCATCATTTTCACTAAAAGCATCGACACAAGCAACTCCTAAATTTTTATCTTTGGGCTTGTAAAACTAAAGAGGTCTAATTATGACGTTTGAAGAAATGTACGCACTGGCCTGCCAGCGCAAGAAAGACATGCCGGAAGGCAAGGGCACCACGGAACTCTTCAAGAAGGGTCCGCACGGCATCGGCAAGAAGCTCGTCGAAGAAGCTGCCGAAAGCTGGATGGCCGCTCGCTTTGAATCGCGCGACGCTCAGTGCCTCGAACTTTCTCAAGTGCTCTACTATGTTGCCGTCATGATGGCAGAAAAAGGTCTCACCCTCGAAGAAGTGTACGCTAAACTATGATTAAGGTAGCTCTCCCCAACAAGGGCATGCTCTTTGAACCGACCCAGGAACTCCTCAAGGCCTGCGGTTACAAGGCATCCAAGCCCTACAAGACTTTGACCCAGATCGATTCCAAGAACGGTATCGAATTCTTCTTCCTCCGTCCGAGCGACATCCCGATGTACGTGGGTCGCGGCATCATCGACGCTGGCATCACGGGCATCGACTTCAACGCCGAAGCGAAGAGCCCGGCAGTGAAGGTTTTGGACCTCCCGTTTGGCGCTTCCAAGCTCTGCGCTGCAGTCCCAAACGAAAGCCCGATCCAGAGCCTCGCTGACCTCAAGGATGCAACAATCGCAACAAGCTTCCCGAACATCGTGGAAAGCTACTACAAGAAGAAGATGGACTTTGTGGTGCTTGAAGGCGCTGTCGAAATTTCCGTGAGCCTCGGTGTTGCAAACGCCATCGTAGACGTTGTCGAAACGGGTACGACGCTCAAGCAGGCCGGCCTCCGTATTATCGGCGAACCGCTCTTCCGCTCTAACGCTGCCATTTTCTGCAACCCGCAGAAGACCGAACTCGAAGAAGTCAACACGCTCATCCGCCGCATCCAGGGCAAGCTCGTCGCCCAGACGTACATGATGATCGAGTACGACTGTCCCTCCGAACTTCTCTCGAAGGCTTGCGAAATGACTCCGGGTCTCGACGCCCCGACAGTGACGAAGCTCCACGGTCGCGAATGGTACTCCGTGAAGGCCATGGTGCCGCGCGAAGAAGCCAACGCCATCATGGACAAGCTCTGGGACGCAGGCGCAAGGAGCATCCTCCTGTTCGGCATCGAAAGCGCACGTATCTAAATGCAATCTCTCGCTTACTTGGCACGTCAACCGATTCTTGACCGCGAGGGCAAAATCTTCGCGTACGAGTTGCTTTTCCGCGACTCGCCAAGTAGCGATACCGCAATAATCGCAAGCGACTTGCAGGCGACCGCCCAGGTGCTCGAGAACATCTTGAACAGCATCGGGCTTACACGCCTCGTCGGTGAAAGCAAGGCGTTCATCAACTGCAGTCGCGAGATTCTTCTCGACAACTTGTTCGGGCTTTTAAACCCCGACCGATTCGTTCTCGAAATTCTTGAAGACGTTACAGTAGACGAGACACTCATCCAAGCCATTCAGCGTCACAAGTCGCTCGGCTTCGAACTTGCGCTCGACGACTTTATCATGAACGACGAATACATTCGCCGTTTCGAACCGTTGTTCGGACACGTCTCTTACGTCAAGATGGACCTCGTCGACAATTCATCCGAAGACATCGCCAGGGCGGCACAGTTTTTCAAAGCAAAAAACATCAAGTTGCTCGCCGAAAAAGTTGAAGACGAACCGACATACAAACGCTGCAAAGATATTGGCTACGATTACTTCCAGGGATTCTATTTTGCAAAACCCGAAATCGTAACAGGCCAAAAGATAGACGCCACCTCGGCGGCCATCCTTGAAATCATCAAGCTATTGCGCACGCGCCCGACACTCGAAGTCCTCTGCGATGAATTCGACAAGCACCCGGACATTTCAGCGAACCTTTTGCAGTTCGTCAATTCCGACGTACGCAACAAACCTGTCATCGAAAGCGTCAAAGGCGCCATCGCCTGGGTAGGCATGAAGCACACTCAGGAATGGCTGACGATCATGCTGTACGCGCATTTGGACACACGCTCATGAACGTTGAACCACAAAGTCTGGAAAACCTGATTTCAGAATTCGCTTCCCTCCCGGGAATCGGCTTAAAGACGGCTCGCCGCCTCGCCTACCACATGCTCTCGCGCCGCAAGAGCGATGTCGAACGCTTTGCCGACAGCTTAATGCAAGCCGCCGAAAAAGTTCACCCGTGCCCACGTTGCCATGCATTCACAGATGAAGAAATCTGCCCCACCTGCAGGGCCCGCGAAGGCGCCAAGTCTATTTGCGTTGTCGAAAAGAATTCCGATATTTTACCATTTGAACGTTCGTCTGTTCACAAAGGTCTTTACTTTGTCCTCGGCGGCGTGATTTCCCCGCTCGACGGCATCGGCCCCGAAGCACTCCACCTGCCACAGCTCGTGGAACGCATCAAGCAAGAAAACATCGAAGAACTCGTTCTTGCCTTGGGCTCCAGCCCCGAAGCCGATAGCACAGCCCTCATGATTGACCGCATGCTCGACGGCGTAAACGTCAAGCGTACCCGCCTCGCCCGTGGAATTCCGATGGGCAGTGACCTAGAATTCATCGACGAAGTTACCATGCTTCGCGCATTCGAAGGGAGAGTTTCCTTATGAGTACAAAAGAAAACATTCACCAGGCTCCCGTAGAAGTGGGTGGCTACACCATCCGCTCGGCAACGTTTGTCAAGGCCGCAGTGAACCTCAAGGGTCTCCCCCAAGACCGCCTCCCGCAAATCGCTTTCCTCGGACGCTCCAACGTGGGCAAGTCTTCGCTCATGAATGCACTCATGGGGCAAAAAAAACTCGTGAAAGTGAGCTCTACCCCCGGAAAAACGCGTGAAATTAATTTTTTTAAAGTCAATGACGAATTTTTTCTTGTAGATTTACCAGGTGTAGGGTTCGCCAAAGTCAACAATGCAAAGCGCGACCAGATGTCCGACTTTATTCGTGAATACGTCGAAAAGTGCAAGGACCTCAAAGGGCTCATCTACCTCGTAGACATCCGCCACGGAGGGACACCTATCGACATCGAAACCGTCGAAAGCATCCGTGCAACAGGTTGCCCCGTCTTGATTGTCGCAAGCAAGCGTGACAAGGTGAACCAATCAGAACTTGCCAAAGGGCTCAAGGACATCCAGCAGCGACTGGATCTGGACCACAAGCCACTTTGCGTAAGTGCTCTGAAAAAATTTGGACTTGACGAACTCTGGACGGAAATTCTAGAAGCAATTCACAGTGATGCAAGAGAAGCAACTTAAAAACTGGCAAAAGATGACTCCCATCGGGCGTTTGTTCCACACGCTCGGGATATTCATCTTGAAACGGAAAATCGGGCAACTCATCGCCTTGTTTTTTCGTACAGTTGCATCTCTCTTCGACAAAAGCCACAACTTCAAGAGCGATTCTCGCAATATCATTATGCAGACGTTCTTTACCGGCGTCGAGATATTCGTCCCGCTCTTTACCGTAGCTACGTTGTTTGGAACAATCGTCATTATCTACGTGATCTCCCTTATGGGCAGGGTGGGTTTTTCGGACATCGTCGGGGACCTCATGGTGGTGGTTATCATCCGCGAAATGAGCCCGATTATCACGGCGTTCCTGATTGCAGGCCGTACCGGTTCCTCGCTTACCACCTACATCGGCAGCATGGTTATTGATTCCGAAGTCGACGCCCTTGCCACCATGGGCATAAACCCCATCCGTTACCTTGTGATGCCAAGCGTTATCGGCGGTGCCATAGCAACCGTCATCATGAACATCATCTTTTGCACAAGCGCCATTGGAGCCGGATTCCTCGTCACGAAGGGGCTTATCTTTGTTACCGGTTTTACATCCAAATTGCAGATGATCAACATAAATGCGTCAGACTTGCAGATTACCTGGAGTTACCTATCCAATGAAATCTTAAAGGCACTGACCTTATCGGACTTTGTCTTTGTCATCTTAAAGCCTTTCGTCTTTGGAATCATCATCACGACCAACGCTTGCTACCAGGCATTGAACATTAAGCGTGATATCCGACAGGTTCCGAAGGCAACCTCCCGTTCGGTCATTACATCCTTCCTCTACATCGTTCTTGCTGACGTCGTATTCTTGATGTATTTCCTTTCTACTTACATGCAAAACCTTTCAACGATCATCTAGAATATGTTAGACGAAGCCTTGAAACTTGAAGATGTGTACCTCTCGACAAGCGAAATGTCGGGAACGCCATTCTCGGTACCAAGCGCAGTAAAATATTTTGAAAATATAAGGGCTAGCGAAAGTAACGAAGACCAATCGCTCATTGCAGGGGCAAACCTTACCTTGAAACTGGGCGAAACGATTTGTATTGGCGGCCCTTCCGGAAAAGGGAAAAGCGCTATTCTTCGTCTGATTGCAGGGCTCGCACGTCCACTCAAAGGGCACATCTATTACTTTGGCGAATACATTCCGGCAGAACGCCTCACAGCACTTGAAGTGGCAAAACGTCAAGTGGGTTACGTACTCCAGAACGCAGCGCTGATTTCAAACCTGAGAGTCATAGATAATATCGCCCTCCCGCTCCGTTACCACAAAATAGGAACCGAGGCCGAAATCAACAAGAAAGTCAACATGGCAATGGACTTGATGCGTGTCCGTAATTTTGCGACCATGTTCCCGCACGAACTCAGCGTAGGCATGCAAAAACGTGTCGCCATTGCTAGATCCTGGGTGAGAGACCCGAAGCTCCTTCTTATGGACGAACCGACCGCAGGGCTCGACAACTACAACCGCAGAAATCTCATGCCGTTGATCGACAACATGCGAACCATGTTCAAGACGTCCATCATCATCGTCACGCACGACCTTACAATTGCGAAGGAACTGGATTGCAACCTCGTATTTTTGCACAAGAAAAAGCTTACCGAACCGCACTCTTTTGATTACTGGCTCCACTCGGATAGCGAAATTTCCAAAGACCAGTTCCGCGACCTTCAATCCAATGTTTAGTTCTGAATTCAGATTTCAGAACGGACATTTTTTAGAGAAACCAAATGAATTCTTCGACTACAAACAACACCGAACTTACCCTTCCTTTACCAGACGATTTCCATGCGCATTTGCGCCAGGGCGAACTGATGCCCGGTTATGTCCGTGATCTCGTAAGCCAGTTTGGCCGCGCCATCATTATGCCGAACACCGTCCCCGCCATGACAAGCGCAGCGGCAATTGCAGATTACAAAAAGCAAATTCTCGAAGCCGCAGCCCCTGTGCGCCCGGATTTCGAACCGCTCATGACATTCAAGCTGAACCCGAACTACACGGAACAGGACTTGAAAGACATGATGGCCATAGGTGTTGTCGCCGGCAAATACTACCCCGCAGGAGTCACTACCAACAGTGCCGACGGTATCAGCGATTTTGAAGCCGTATTCCCCGTTGTCGCAATGATGGAAAAACTCGGACTCGTTCTTTGCGTTCACGGCGAAGAACCAGGTGAATTCTGCCTTGACCGCGAACCCGCATTCATCAAGCGCGTCGAAACGCTTGCCGAAAAGTTCCCGAAACTCCGCATTGTATTCGAGCACTTGAGCAGTGCAAAGTCTGTCGAAGCCGTCAAGCGCCTCCCCGCAAATGTTGCCGCCACATTCACGGTACATCACTTGATGATGACCTTGGACGATATCGTCGGCGATGCACTTCGCCCGCACCACTTCTGCAAGCCGCTACCCAAACGCCCCGAAGACCGCAAGGCCATCCGCGAAGCTGCCTTCAGCGGGAATCCCAAATTCTTCCTCGGCACCGATTCCGCACCCCACCAGCAGGGCAAAAAGGAATGTCCGTGCGGAGCCGCCGGGGTCTATAGCGCCCCAGTCGCCATCCCGCTCTTGGTACAGGAATTTGACCGCGCAGGCGCTCTCGACAAACTCCCGAATTTCATCGCGGGATTCGGCGCCGACTTTTACGGTCTACCGCGCACAACAAAGCAAATCAAGGTTGTCAAAGAATCTTGGACAGTTCCTACAATCGTGAACGGAGTTGTGCCGCTTGCCGCCGGACAAACGCTCGAATGGAAACTGAAATAATGACTTAAACCGCATTTTTCATGCAAAATGCGCAAATTTCATACAAAAATTCGTCTGAAAAGGCGAATTTTTTTTGTACATATAAAAAAATTTTTCCTTATTTGCTTTTTTTACTTATATTAGAAAAGCTAATCCAAAGGAATCATACCATATTTCAATCGGAGGTTTCATAATGAATTTGGTAAAAACAATTGGTCGTTTTCTTCCGGTAGCCCTCTCCCTCGCAGTGCTCGTAGCCTGCGGTGATAAGAAATCTGAAAAGCCAGCTCCAGTCAAGCAGCCCGAACCCGCAAAGGTCGAAGCTCCGGCACCGGAACCAGAACAGCCGGCTCCGTTTGACTTCTCCAAGTTTGCAGCCATCAAGAACAACTCTCAGGTATACTTGACCACCCGTGGCGAAGTTGAAGCATTCCTCAACGACGCATTTGCCAAGGTCGAAAATGGTCAGGCTTCTGCAATCGAATTCCCGAACGTCAGCAGCCTCTTTGAACTTGCTAGCGCAGAACTCAGCAGCGAAGGCCGCGCCATCATCGCTGAACTTGCACCGAAGTTCGCAAAGACCAACATGGAAGCCTCCATTCTCGTTGAAGGCTACACCTGCGATCTCGGCGGAGTTGCTTACAACGATGAACTTTCTCAGCGCCGTGCCGAGACAGTCAAGGCAGAAATTGCCAAGTACATTCCGGCATCCAAGATCACTGCTAAGTGGTATGGCAAGCGCATGTTCAAGAAGTTCAAGTACGGTTCTAGAGAAGAATACCGCCGCGTGAACATCCGCATCCAGTAATTCTTCTTTACGGATAAACATCACAGTTTGAAAAAGTCCCGCTCATTGGCGGGACTTTTTCGTTATAGAAAACAGAGAAAATAAAAGGCGAAAACGCGATATTGCCGCGCAGTACCATGCCATTAATATTTAAGCGAAGACATCTTGGTGATATTTCCATCGGCATCGAAAGTGATATTGAAATAACCTTTACCTTCAAGAGTGCTTATAAAAAGCGGAACGGTCTTCGATGCAAAAGAGGATTGCTTTTCAAAAGAGACATCAATGTTTTCGCCATTTAAAACAACCGACGACGCAAGCACCGCATCTTTGCTATTCAGTTCACCGAACGAGAAGAACGGATTTAGCGCCACCAAGGATCTCGGGAAATGGAATACCATTTTCTTTGAACCAACAACACTACTCAACAGACCTTCTTTTTCTTTCATTTCGTAAGAACAGCCCGTAGTCAACTGAAAGAGCGTTGCCTTGCTAAAGCGCTTACCGCCCATCTTTTTCGAAATATTCGTGCGCTTAATTTTGTCTTCATCGACCCAGATAATCAAGCTATCCGTCATGATAATCGCTCTTGCAGAAACAATATCTTCAACGCTGTTCTTTTGCTTTCCATACAATTCGTAATTCAATTGGAGTTTTCCGAAATTTGCCTTAGAATAAGGTTCGATGTTATTGATTGTTGTTTCCATCTTTTTGACCAAATAATCATCGGCATACATATCGGTCAGGTGCAAGCAAATAAACAGGCGGACATTGGAAAGGCGCTTATCGGAGCGGTTTTCAATTTCAATAGCAAGTTTATCCGAGAACGAAAGTGTCGGATTGTACGTTTGCAAATCCAAGAAAGAATGTTCCTCGAAAATCATGTCCAAGATTTTGGGCATATACTGTTCGACAAACTTCATGTCAGAAATCAAGTAATCATACACTTCCTGATTTCCACGACGGAAAAAGTGCTTTAAAATTTCTTCTTTGGCAGCGGCGTAATTTTCTTTATTGTAGGCGACCATTGCCTTTTGGAAGTTCGGCGAATAGAATCCAAAGCCTTCCATCATGGACTTGTAATGTTTCAACACGACATGGCCTTCTTTAGACTTCAGAATATAATTGCGGTAATTGTAGGAATTGTACATATCCAATAATTTTTCCGCTTCACGAGGATATTCTACAGAAGACTGGTCAAACAAAGTAGCAGCTTTCGCGTTATCGCCTTGCAGCGTGTAATAAGTACCAAGCAAAAGTAAAGCCGGTGCAGCTTTATCAGGATGTTCCTTTATGTATTGGTTCAGAATGTCGCGGGCGTTATCCGCATTATGCACATCACCGGAAACGTCTAGGCCCTTTTCTGCTTTATAAAGCAAGCAAAAAGATTTAAGCAACTGCGATTCTGAATCGGTAGGATACTTCTGCAACACGGCATTGAGCGGTTCAAGCGCACCATCAATGTCGCCATTGTTAATTGCAAGATAAGCCTTGTCACGCAACAAGCACATTTCATTCCACATCGCCAAATACTTCAAATAAAGTACAGAGTATTCACTCAAGTAATTCAAATACGCATCTTTATTTTCTTCCAGCGCTTTTTTGGCGCTCTTTTCTATTTCATCATTCTTCAAAATCTCGTTATAAAAATTTGCACCCGAAGATACACCTACCGTTGCAAGCGATAAAAATGCAGTAGGATCAAATCCTCCCGTTGCAGCAATTTGAGCAATCGGAGATGTCACATTCTTAAGATCTACAGATTTTTTTATGGCGTTCCAATAACGTTTCTTTTGCGTTTCGTTCAAATCATATTCTGCCGACCGGATTCCCTTGTACAACGGGAGCAGTTTCTTTTCTGCTTCAAGGACTTCATCCGGGATTCCGCTGTAATCTTGAGTTGCCAAAAATTGCAAATACTCAAACATGCTCTCGGTCGTCAAATAGCCATCGTTCAAAATATGGAACAAGCGAATTGTCTTTTCGAGATCAAGCGGTTTATCATCACGCTTTTGAGGAATACTTTGTTCCTCTTTTTCTGCATTTTCAAAAACAGTCTCTACAGAATCAATTTCTTTTTGAATTTCAACTTTTTTAGAATGATGCGACACCAAAAGATACGCGACAGGAATCGCGATAACGATAACCAAGAATAACAAGCAACCTTTTTTCATTTTTAGCCTTTCAAAATATTATCCGTTCATAATGTATTCAGCATTTTCAAGGATATAAGAATCCTTCATCTTCATGTCTTCTGGCAAGCGATCAAAAGGAATGATATCGTGACGAGTAAATGTTCTTTCGTCGGTCGGACCAGAGCGATACCCCATCAAAAGCATGGACATCATCCAACGGCGATGTTCAGCATCGCGTAATAGGGAATCGTCATCCGTGATTTCAAAGCAGCGTTTGCGAAGTGGCAAAGCGTTTGCACAATAAATAGCAGAAGTCTTATCGGCCTCACTCAAGCGATACCACATTTTTTCTTCGGTATCGCGAGTATCAGGATTCAGATGGCGTTCGCGAACATAATTAGCACGCTGCCCATGTTCGACACGTCTAGAATGTACAAACTCCTTCATTTCGTCAATGTCACCCATGATGCGCACATAGCCATACATTCCGCTTTCATTGATATGCTTGATGATATCGTCATTGGCTTCACGCCAATAAACAGCAATGTCGGCATTGTCGTAAACAGCACGCGGCAAATGCACAAGCGTTGAAATTGCCTTGGAGGCATCTTCCTTACAAATGCATACCACGAGACGTTCCTTGGGGCTTGCCGCTACAGCAGCAATAAAATTACGCGCCAAATCCGCTTCACAGTAAGCATCTACAAAGTTCCATTCAACATCGAGATAATCGCCTCGCGTTGTTTCTGGGTCGTGAGTAACTTTGTTACCATTCGCATCGACATAGGTGTACTTCGAAAGTCTAAAAAGTCCCATGCGAGAAACAACTAGACGGTCTACCCACTTTTCACAATCTTCATCGACAAAGGTTATGCACGTTTTTAAATTTGTTCGTTTAAAATTAGGATAATGGCACACGTTTGCAACAGCAAAAGCAACCGCCTGAGCAATGGGGCCCGTGCCAATCAGCACCACATGCAAACGTTCATTTTCAGCTTCGCGGATGGTCGGCAAAAAATCCGTTCCGACAAGCAACTGTTCCGACATGAATTCGTATTCATTAAATACGTCGACCAGCAAATGACCTTTATTCTGTTCCGGCGCCTTCAAGTACCACAGCACTTCCGAAGTCGAAGGTTCGCACAAAAGCAAATGGCAATGGATATCGCGCATCGCCTTTTCGCTAATGGTGCGCAACACCTCAATGCAATGCAAGTTACGGGAATCACGTTCCGGGCCATCTTCGCCAATCACAAGAATCATATCGGCCAGAAGCGCACCCGCATAAAGCAAATCTTCTTCGCTTTCGTAATCTTTTTTATAATGGATAAAATGGCCATCAATATCGCGGCGGCTCATGACAACAATCGGACGCTTATCGCCTTTAAGTGCCCGCAGAATACTTTTGAGCTGGTGACCCGCGCCAAGCACAAGCACATGACCGCGAACATCGACATGCTTTTTGCCTTCACGCATCGATTCCGACGTATTCTTGAAAACATTAATCATGACGCTGATAAACAGCACCGCAAAAACAACATAGCCTGATAAAAAGCCCTTCCAGCCAAGTGACTTTTCGCCAAGCACCCAAGAGCCAAGCATCACACCGGCAACAAAAATAATCAGCGACAAGCCCAGCAAAATCAAAAGTTTCTTGGCGATTCCATTCGACCATGCGCCTTTTATTAGACCTTTAAAATTCATGATACGCCCCTGATAAATCCAATAATATTATTATAGCTAATTTTTTCGAGCACAACGCTTTAGCACTTGACGCCAGCACCACTGAGGACGCTACGGCCACCGCACGGAGTAACTTCTATATGCGTAGGAAGTTCGCTCTTGACCAAATCCACATGCGTGATGACTCCTAGAAGTTTGCCTTTTTCCTGCTGCATTTTCTGAAGCACAATGACCGTCTCCTGGAGCATCTTGGAATCAAGCGTTCCAAAGCCTTCATCGAGAAACATCGAATCAATGCGCACATTTCTGCTTGCAAGCGTCGAGATTCCAAGCGCAAGCGAGAGACTTACAAGGAATCCTTCGCCACCAGAAATATTGTCAATCGGGCGCACAGCATCGCTGTTGTCATGATCGACAAGCTGGATATTAAGCGTATTCGGTTCAGTAATCATTTCATAACGCGGGAACATATCGCGCAGATAGCTATTTGCAATTTTCAGCAAATTACGCAGCGTAATCGTCTGGATAAAGCGAACAAATACATCGCCATTGCCCGTATCAAGCCTATTGCCGTTAAACCAGCGTTGCATCTGTTCCCAGTCAGCGCGTTTCGACTTGAGTTTTGCAAGTTCCGCCTGCATGTCATTGAACTTTTGACGAAGCTGAGCGTCATTTTCCTTTTGCGCAGCCCAAGTGGCAAGATTTACAGTGCACTCATTCAGTTTAGCCTTAGCCGATTCGCTATTGTGCTTTGCCAAATCTTCGGATTCTTCGAAGTTACGCTTCTCTAGATGTTTTGCGAGCTGATCATTAAAATTCTTGACCGAAGTCTGTGCAGTTGTTAAATTATCTTCAACATTCTTTTGTATTTGCTGAAGCGACTTGCGTTCGGCTTCGGGAAGTTTTGCAGCAATAAACTCTTGTTCATCCGCAAAGGATTTTGACGATAGGTTTTCAAGGAACAGTGTTTGCGTTTGTGCAAGTTTCTGTTTTGCATCAGCAATACGACGTTCCAATTCCACAATAGAATTGTCTAGCGCAATTTTAGCTTCACGCATTTGCTGTTCTTTACGGAGCGATTCACTGGCCAAGGCTTCTGCAGACTCGCGTAAAGTTCGCGCCTTATTACGTTCTACTTCAACTGATTTCTCGCCAAAAATTTCCTTGCGTTTTGCATCAAGCGTATTCAGATTTTGCTGAATTTCATTTTGCTTGGCAGAAGCTTCTTCCAACCGCACCTTTGCGCGAGCAAAATTGTCTTGATGTTGGACTTTAGCAGAATGGTCCATATTCAAATCATTCTCAACTTTGACCTTTTTCTCCTGCGCTTTTTTCCACCAAGAATTTTTCTTTTCCAACTCAGCAACCAAAGTGTCAATATCTTCCATGCGGACATTCGAAAACCATTCTGCAAAAGCAGTTTCAACATCCTGAGAAATTTTCTGCAATTTGGATTGAGACTTTTTAAGCGATTCTTCTACGGCATTTGCTTCGCTAACAATATTTGCACGATTTACTGCAGCTTGATTTACTTCGTTCTGCAAAGATTCGAACTTTTCTTTTTTCTGCAGATAAACATTCTTCAGTTCAGAAACCTTTTGTAGAATTTCGCGTGCTGTTTCAATTGATGCCGACAACTTCCACGGTTCGAGTTTGACATTCAATTGTTCAAGCGAACGCGCCTCTTCATCCGCGCTTTCGTTCTTTTTGCGCAGACATTCATCAAGCACTTCTTCAAAATATTTCTGCTGCGTTGCAAAGCCATCGAGCGCACGCTGGACCTGTTCCATTTCACCATTGATTTTGCGCAATTTATCTGCAAAATCATTCAAGCGGTCAGCTTCATTTTCAACCTTTTCGGCATTTTCACAAGAAACGTGCTCTCGAGAGCCACAGACAGGGCAAGGCTCGCCTGACTTTAAGTGATGACGCAATTCTGCAACAACAACAGGAATATCGTCCTGAATAATCCTTTCTTTCTCTTTTTGCAAAGACGATATTTTTTCAAAAGACTGAGCACTCTCCGCCTTTACATTATCAAGTTGTTTTTGTTTTGCATCTATTTCGCCTTGCAAACGTTCAAGTTCCTTTCGCTGACGTTCCGCATCATCTGCAAGGCGATTCATTTCAGGAAGTATATTTACAAGTTCCGCATCACCTTGATGTTCCGTCAAATACTCCTGCAATATTTGCAATTCCCTTTTCTGCTTTTCAAAATCAGTATCAAAATTTTGCAGGGATTTTTTAAGATTTTCAAGTTTCTGGATTTCATCAGATACATTTTCGCTTTCAGATTTCCATTCTGCAATCTGCGATTTCAAAAGCGAAATTTGTCCATCAATCAATTCATCTTTCGAATTTTCTGCAATGTACTTCGTAACTTTTTCCAAAGCCTGTTCATTATCAGAAATCCGTTTATCCGCTTCACTAATTTTCTTTTGAGCGTCCTCGGATTCGGCCACAGACTTTGCAACAGAATCGTTTGCATTTTGGAGTTGACCTCGAGCATTTCGAATATCAACATCTAGCGACGAAACTTGTTCCCACACCTTTTCATTTGCAGAGTAATCCGCTTTGCACTTTTCAAAAGCAGCCTGTGCTTCGCGATTTTTCACAGAAGCCTGTTCAAGATCAGATACAGCAGCCGGAAGCTTTCCCTTATTTTCTACAAGTTGCGATTCAACGCGTGCAAGATTTTCACGTACAGAATTAAATTCGACAAAAGACGATTCTACTTCTTGAGCACGCAAAGCGCGTTCTAACTTATTGCGATTCGGTTCAAATTCTGCTTTTGCACATTCCGCATTTTCAAGCTGTATTTTTGCATCCGACAAAAGTTTTTCAAAGCCATGCAGATTTTCAAACCATGTGCAAATATAAAGGAGACGTTCTGCATCTTTTGCAAGCGTTTGCTTTTGCAATTCCGCCGCAGAAATTTTCGTATTCAAATCCGTGAGTTCTTCTTCGCTCAATAAACTCACATCACCCATTTTACGTTCAACATCTTCGACAGCTTTATCGGCGCTTGCATACAAATCATGAACAGCCACTGCAATTTTTCTATAGATACCATCGCCCGTAAGCTTTTCGAGAATCGCGGCGCGTTCATTTTCATTACACTTCAAGAACTTATTAAATTCGCCCTGCGCAAGCATCATCGACTTTGTAAATTGGCCAAAATCAAGACCAATCACGCGAGTCATTGTAGCTTCAATTTCAGACTGTTTCGAGAACGAACATTCTACCGTTTGTGCGGTCTCGTTCGTCAGCACCCAAGAATACTTTTGAAGTTTATTCGTTCTTGCAGAACGGTGTTGTTCCCAACGGGCAGAATAAATAGTATTGCCACATTCAAAAAACACCTTTGCATAGCAATTCTTGGCACCATAAGTCATCACCTCATTGGATTCGCCCACAATGGCTCCCAAACGAGGCGTTTTGCCATACAAACCAAGGCAAATAGCATCAAGGATAGAAGTCTTTCCAGAACCGGTCGGACCCGAAATGCAAAACATACCGCTTTTTGCAAAATCCGGGGACTCAAAATCAATCGTCCATTCGTGAGCAAGGGAGTTAATATTGCAAAATTCAATTTTCTTAATTTTCATCGTACACCCCTATGCTTCGTGCGCCTTGCTTACCGCTTCGTTAAACAAACTAATGAACTTATCGTACTGATTTTTTACTTCTTCGGATTCGTCATTTTCTTGAAGATTCGTGGCAATCAACATTCTAAAGTAGTCTTCTTTCGTGTACTGTTTTGTTGACTCCACACAATCATCAAAGCCTTTTACACCGCGTAAAACATCTCGCGAAATGCGATGACGCTTGACCACAAAATGCTTGCCCGATTCTTCGGCTTCCAGGGCGTCATTCAAGCTCACAAAATCACCCGATGTCAAAAGCAAATCGACATAGGTTTCCATCGGCTTGGCAACAAGTTCTTTTTCCAAGTTGCGCAATTTCAACTTGAGCGTTTCGATATCGCCTTTGAACTGTTCAAAGCGAACCGCTTTCGGGACTTCTATTTTTTCGACAACAGGAACCATACCTTGAGCAACATCAACAGTAAGCACATAGCGTTTGCAATTCGCTTCATCGAAGCCCATCACGAACGGAGAACCGGAATAACGCACTTTCGGATTTTTTGCAACCATCGATGTGTAGTGAATATGCCCTAAAGCAACATAATCAAGTTCACTCGGGAACGTAGTAACATCCACATTTCCAAGCGTACCTACAACTTCTCGAACTCCATCATCCACAGAAGTTTCGAGCATTTCGTCACTTTCGCTTACAAACGTATTTTCTACAGCACCGTTTTTTTCAGCAACTTCAGCATCGCGACCAGAAAGATTGGCCGCATACAAATGGCCTGTTGCTATAATAGGAATGTTACGATTACCGCGCAATTCAACAGCATGGCTATACACATCTGCATAAAGGCGCTTTAACAAATCTTCGTCTGAACTGGCACCTTTATAAAACTGTTCCAGTTCCAAATTGCGCATGAACGGCACGGCGCAACAGATACCGATAACATGACCTTCACCATCTTTCAATTCAATAACCAAATCATCAACTTTACGATTATTGACAGAACCGATGACTCTGATATTCAAAGCATCAAGAATCCCCGCAGGTGCATCAAGCAGCGTTCCCGAATCGTGATTACCCCCCACCACAATAACATTGGAGCACCTTGTCGTAAGGAGTGAAGCTAAAAATTTATAATACTGCGTCTTTGCAATATTCGAAGGATTTACCACATCGAAAATATCACCCGCAATAACAAGCGCCTGTGCACCAATCGTTTCAATTTCGGCTTTCAGCCATTCTAAAAACGCACCCGTTTCTCGCGTGCGATCAATATCATGCATTGTATTACCAAGATGCCAGTCTGCGGTATGGATAAACTTCATTCTAAAACACCTCTATTCTACACAATAATAGTTTTTTCTACTTTAACTTTTCGTTGACCGTCTTTGTGCTTGCAATCCCAAGCTGTTTCATGGTTTCAAAACGGCTAAGGATATTTCCCTTGCCATCTTTCAATTGTCCAAGCGCATCGGCATAAGTCGTTTGCACCACATTCAGCTGGCGTCCCATCTTCACAAAGTTATCCGTAAAGCCGCAGAATTTTTCATAAAGTCCTTCGGCCGTTTTCATAATATTCACGCAATTTTCTTCTTGGCGCGTATTCTGCCATGTCAGCAAAATGAGATTCAACGCAAGCATCAAATTCGTCGGATTGATAATCAACACGCCCTTACGATAAGCCTTTTGTGCAATGGCCGGATCCTTATTCACCGCCAAGATGTAGCTACCTTCATTCGGCACAAACATAAGCACATACGGAACCGCATGCGGTACGACCTTCGGGTAATTCTTATCTGCAAGTTCATCGACATGTTTTACGATGCTTGCCAAATTTTCCTTGCACGCGATTTCTCGCGCTTCGTCATTTTCTGCAGAAACATAATCCGTATAAGCTGTAAGTGAGACTTTCGAATCGACAATCACGTTAGAGCCATCCGAACATTTCACAATAACATCTGGGCGTAATTCATGACCGTTTTCATCCGTGTAGCTTTTCTGCGTAAAGTATTCCAAATTTTCGCGCAGGCCGCTATCGCTCAAAATATTCGAAAGCACTACTTCGCCCCAGTCTCCCTGCACTTTGCCTCGATTCTTGAGGGCATCGGCAAGATTTTCCGCATCCATTCCGAGTTTGCGCGATTGTTCGACCATCGTTTTGATAGCGCCATTCAGTTCCGCAATATTCTTGTCGTTCCCTTCTTTTGCACGTCCAAGCATTTCGCGCATATTATCGAGTTCTTTGAGCAAAGGCTTCGTAAAAGTTTCCATGTGCTCGCGGTTTTCGCCCTTGAATTCCTCACTGCGTTCCTTAAGCAATCGCGCAGAAACAGCCTCGAATTGAGATTTCATTGCCGAAAGTTCCGCATTGAACAAAGCCTCGTGATTTGCATGAGCAGAACGCCCCAATTTATGCACCACAAGAGCCCCCACCAAAACACCAATAGCAAAAGCTACAACAGCAACCGCCGAAATAATCAAAGAAGTCATGTCCATCATTTCACCTCAGTCCAAATATATAAATAGTTAATGTCTAATTCTGACAATTCAGACATCTAAAAGAGTTTCGTCAGTAAAACTTTCGAACTAAATTAACTATCTTTATTGCAATGGATTACGAATACAGTGTCATAGGTTCTATTTTCTGCAAAGCAGATATTCTTTCTGCCGCCGCCGAGAGTTTTATTTTTACGTATAACGGCTACAATTTCGCGCTCCGAAAGTTCAGTGACTGTATAAGCGTAAGTCTCCACGGCACCACCGATGACACATCCAGCAACATCAGTGAAATTTGCCACAACATCTCCGAAAAAGATGTTTCAGATGTTTGCAAGTTCCTTTCCGAAAAATACGCCTGCAAAGTTTCCATGCGCAAAGGTTACGAAGTTTACGGCAATGCCAATGTTTTCAACGGAGGCTCCGATTACGAAGTCATCGAAGAGAAATGGTTTAAGGTCCAATTCGAAAATGGGATTCAAGAATAAAGATAAAATATCTTTTTTCTAAAAATCTTTTCTTATTTCAAATTGTACTTCATGCGGGCGGGGCCCCAGCTCGGAGTTGCGAAGGCCGCACGGGCCCCTCCCTGCACCCACCCCATCCTTGGCCGACGCTTTATTCTCACAACGAAATACAAAGCATTCACTTTTTTCATTTTTCGCGCTTTTAACAAAAAAATATCAAAGATTTATTTAAAGAATTTTGCGAGGGTGGCGCAAAGGACTTCAACGTCAACAGGCTTTGCCACGTGATCGTTCATTCCCGCATCCATTGCAGCACGCTTATCTTCATCGAACGCGTTTGCCGTCATTGCAATAATTGGCACGTTCGAAATATCCTTATCCTTCATCGCACGAATTTGACGCGTCGCCTCATAGCCATCAATTCCCGGCATCTGGACATCCATCAAAATAGCATCATACTTGACCGATGAATACTTGAGCTTTTCTACAGCAAGGTCACCACGTTCCATTGCAGTTACTTCAACGCCACGATCCTCAAGGATTTCCGTAGAAATTTCACGATTGAGCGCATTATCCTCAACAAGCATCACCTTTCGGCCAGTAAAATCATATTTCTTAGGTTCACTCAAGTGCGTTTCAAAATCAATCTTCGAACCCGATGAACCACAGAACTTCTGCAAGATGCAATGCAAATCCGACAAGAACAACGGTTTTGCAAAGAACGACGTCACGCCCGCTTCAAACGCTTCCTTTTCAATATCAATCCAATCATACGATGTCAGCACAACAATTGGCACAGTCGTTCCGACAACCTTGCGGATTTGTCGCGTAATCTGGATTCCCTTCATTTCGGGCATATTCCAGTCAATCAAGAATAAGCGATAATCGTCGTTTGCTTTGTGCGATTTTTTGATACACGCAAGGGCTTCATCACCCGACATGCACAAATCATAGCGCAAGTTTTCCTTCTTTAACGCAGCGGCTACAGTTTTACAAATATCCGGTCGATCATTTACAATCAAGCAATGCAGCCCTGCAAATTGTTCACTTGCAACAGAAACAGGCGATTCTTCACCAAGTTTGAACTTGAATGTCATGAGGACTTCAGTCCCCACTTGTTCCTGGCTCTTAATATTGATTGTCCCGCCCATCATATCCACGATATTCTTCGTGATGGACATACCAAGACCAGTTCCCTGAATACCGCTCACCGTCGAAGAATTAACGCGAGTAAACGGAGCAAAAATTTGCTTCAAGAATTCTTCATTCATGCCGATACCATTGTCTTTCACCAAGAATTCATAAATGGCATAGCCCGGTTCGGCAGAAACTTCCTTAATGTTCATTGAGACAGCACCCTTTTCAGGAGTGTACTTGATGGCATTAGAAACAACATTCAACAAGACCTGATTCAAGCGCAATTTATCGCACATGATCATTTCGTTGTGAACATTTTCAAGTTCAACAACAAACTGCTGCTTACGAGAACGAACATCCGAAAGAACAATTCCCTTTAAGGTATGGATAATATCCGAAAGGCTTTCCAACCGGTTCGTAATATTCATCTTTCCCGACTCAATGCGGCTCATATCAAGAACGTCATTGATGAGCGAAAGCAGATGCTCCGAAGATTGGCTGATTTTCGAAAGGTAGTCAGCCACCTGTTCCTTGTTGTCGATATGTTCTGTGGCAAGGCCCGTAAAGCCGATAATTGCATTCATCGGCGTACGAATATCATGGCTCATGTTGTTGAGGAATGTCGTCTTTGCACGGCTTGCAGAATTTGCCATCAAGAGCGCTTGTTCCAAAGCCTCTTTATCTTTTTTCTGCTTACGCGTTTCTTCGTCAACGCTATGGAAACCAGCAACAATTTGCACCGGATTTGTCGCCGTCAACACAAATTTAATTTGCCAATATTCAACATGTCCAAAGACATCCGCCTTGAAATTCACATAATAAGCATTCTTGTTTTTGAGATTTTCAAGAATGACATCTCTACGAGTAGATTTCAAAAACAGTTCGTAGTCTTCTTTGCTTACAAACTTTTCAACAATTACGCCAAGGCGTTCGTTAAAGCCCTTGATTTGCGGCCACTCCGGGAATAAACGCGGGAATAGATCCGTACAGCGATAAACATTTTCTCGCATGGAAACCGCATCAATATAGCACACCAAATCGAAGTCTTCGGCAAGGCCCTGAATCACGGCTTGTTGTTGAATTTCCTTGCGTAAAATATCGTCCTTGTCGGCAAAACCAAGTGCTGCAAATTTCGGATGGTTCGAATCGCCCACCTTCACGAATTTCATCTCGCAATAGCGATTCAAGAAGTTCACGTACATGGTTTCAAAACTCTTTCGAGTCGAAAGTTGCTCACGGATATTCTTGATAGAACCGGCCTGCAACATTCGGTTCTTATAAATGCCACTGACAAACTTATCTACATAAACAGAGTACGCCGTAGAATATTTGACATTACGTTTAAACGTTTCACCAAACGAATTCGCAGTTGTCTTGTTCATGGAATAAGGCGTCATTTCTTCCGTTTCAAGATCGATGTAATAAACCGACGTGTATTCCGCAGAAAGCGCTTCGATAATGGAAATATTGCGTTCCAGTTCTTCTTTCTGTTCCGCAATTTTCTTGTTCAACTGGATTTTTTCGGCACGCTTTTTATCGATTGTTGCAAACGTCATAATGACAAGAGTTGCAACGCCGTTTCTGCGTTCCACTACCTGCATTATAAAGCTCAACCATGGATTCCTGAAGCACGAAGCCTTGAAAATCAATTCACGGCGATCATCATAGGCAAGCAATCTTTGAACATACTGCGGACTTGCAAGACGAATCCATTCATCCTTGTATTCGCTATCGACAAGCTGCACCATTCTAAAGGCGCGATAAGAACAAGTGCTACGTTGCCTTTTATCGCCAAAATCAACCGCCTTTGATGGTAAAATTTCACGAGCCGAATCATTTGACAAATCGCAAAGAAGAACAGCCTCGTATTCCGCCATAATCTTATCATAAACAAAGCGGGCGCTGACTTCATCGTCGCGGTCAGCAAAGGCTACAACCATGGCGGTTGGCTCTTCGGTTTCAGCATCAACCTTCACGAACTTCATTTCGCTGTAGCGCACTTGCCCAGCAAAATTCGAACGGAAAAGAATCACATAAGTCTTATTGTTTCTAAGGTAAGCCTTGATATTATTGATATCACCGGCTTCAAGCATTTTTTCTTTATCGGCATCATAAACAAAGTCATTTACAAATCGCAAATACGCGTCATTGTACTTCGATCCAGATTTTATCATGACATCGTAATAATGCTGCGACATGTCGTTCATGGAATACGGAATCACTTCATCGGTCAAAAGGTTGATATACATAACCGATGAATATTCTGAAGCAAGCACATCGATAATCGAGAGGTTGACTTCCAGTTCCTTCTTTTGCTGGGCGAGTTTTTCACTCAGGCACAGCCTTTCGGACTGGTCCCTATCCACAGCGGCTGCGGTCATGACGAGCATTGCCGGGACACCGTCAATCCTATCCAGAACACGAAATACGTTGCGACACCAAAAATACGAGCCATCTTCTGTCAAATGCTTAAAGACTATTTCTCGTCTATCCGTTTTCGCAAAAATCCGTTTTAATTTTTCGACACTCCCAAATTCATTCCACTGTTCACGAAATTCTTCATGAACAAATGCAGACGCATTTTTGAAGCCGACTTCAAAAGGAAGAATATCCTTTTCCTTGACATCGTTGTAATACTTCGACCGACGAACAACCTGTATTATGTTTTCTTCCAAGTTGATAAGGTCAATGTTTGCAAATTCTTCACTGACTTTTTCGTTGATTTTTGTGTTAATTACTTCATCGTTTTTATTGACAAAGCCCACCAAAAATTCATTATCGTCACCGATATCAAAACGCATCACGCGCACTTCGTACCAGCGGGCATATCCAAGGGCAATGTCGCGGAACAGGTAGCGGAAGCTATGTTCACGGGAAAGGCGACTGATGATGTTGTCCATCTCTAGACCTTTCAGCATCATCTCCCGATCAGCAGGGTGGATGATATCCATGGCCACAAGGCCCCTCGCGCCATCCATCTTGCCTTCGAACGGGAAAAGTCCCTTCAGTTCTTCTTTGCAGTAAAGCGTCCTGAACGTGCTCTTTGTCGGATTGAATACAAAAACGGATTCCACCTTTTCGCCGAACTTCATAACGATGCTCTCGTTCAGGTGGCGTTCGAGTTCGTAACGTTGCTTGGAACGGATATCACGGTCCACATTGCGCAACCGGAGTACAAAGCCCTTAAGCCCTTGTTCCCCGCGGTCGGCAAAAAAGCTCATTTGGAAATAGACTTCCGTACCGTCGAAAAGGCACCTGAAAGGCACTACATACTGCGAATTTTTCTGGAGATTCTGGACAATGACATCGCGAAGAGTACTCTTATAAAAAATATCGCGGTCTTCATCACAAACAAAATTATCACGGATTAAAACAAGGCGCTTACGGAGGTTGCATTCTCCACGAAGTGCTGGGACACGAGCCACAAGAAATTGGCTAGCATGGAAAATTTCAACATCTTCGTCTTCTGGAGTTTTCGTCAAATCCACATAGCAAACACAATCGAATTCATCAGCAATGGAATCAATAATCGCATTGCTCTTTTCGATCCGAGACTGTTGATTTGCATTATTTTTTTTCATTTGTGCCCCACCCTACAAAATATATGAAAAAATGCAAAAATGTTATTTTTTCATGTCAGAACATGCGACAAGCATCACAAATATGCGCATGTCGGATTTTTATTTCTTAAAAATCCATATTTTCTAACATTTTTTCGTCACTATTCTCTTCTAAATGACGTTCTGCAGTCTCTGCAATTTTGGCACTATGGCCACGCAATGCCGCAAACGGGCTAAAAATTTTCGCCCGGTTAGCAACGGACATCCGTGGGTGTTTCATCAAGAAATTCCAATCATCCCTCGGGTAGGGCAAATCGATAATGTCTTTGTAATCGTTCATGCCTTGTGCCCTCCAATTTGTTCATTGCGTTCGCGGGTGGTAGCGCCTTCCTGCATATCCATTCCCTTGAAAATTGCATTTTTCCCAAAGCGCTTTTTTATTGCGATTTGCGCAAGCATCATTTTCTTTTCACGTTCTACTTTTTTCACATCCGTGAACAGGTCATAACTTTCTTGCGTTGCGCTTAACACATTATTCGCAGTCAAGTTCAAGCGCTTTACCGTAAGCAACGGATTCATGATGCGGTCTGCAAGTTTCATCACCGCATCGGCAATCGTCGACACCGAAGACGTATAATTTAACAATGGTGCAGTCCCGTGCGCAGGTTTTGGAATCGTGCGTCCATAACCATCCACTACAGTTTCGCCATGATAAATTCCTTTATCCACATTTTCACGGTCATAGCCCACATGGAGCGTAAGCCCGTTCGTCACAAGACCTTTTTCCACAAGGTCGAGCGCAAGAGTTTCGACCATTTCGCGAATGACAATTTTCGCCTTGGCACACTCATACGCACAGCTCAGAACTTGCCCCCCGCCAATGCTGTGCGTCTTGGATTTGTACCGCTTGATTTCGGCAATGCCGCATGGCTCATAGCCCCACGCATGGTCAATCAGGATTTCCGCATTCACACCGAACATCTTGTACAGCGCATCAGGCTTCTTGACGCTAGCACGCGCAAGATCGCCCATCGTATAAATACCACGGCCATTGTTCAAATAGCAATGTTCCAAGCGCTCCGCAATTCCACGTCCCAATTGCCAAAAACTCGTCAACGGTCTGTGATTCCAAAGTTCCTTGCGGTATGTCATTTCGTCAAGTTCCGCAATGCGCACGCCATCTGCATCTGGCGCCACATGCTTTGCCATCACATCCATCGCGATTTTGCAAAGGTAAAGGTTTGTCCCGATGCCCGCCGTTGCTGTAATTCCCGTCGTTTCAAGCACATCGCGAATCATGTCCTTCGCCAATTCACGCGCCGACTTTTTGTACATCGAAAGATAATGCGTCAAGTCAATAAAACATTCGTCAATCGAGTAAACGTGAATATCCTCTTCGCTTACGTACTTTAAATAAACTTTATAAATGCGGGTAGAATATTCCACATACTTCGCCATTTGCGGAGGCGCAATGATAAATTGGACATCTTCCCCCGTTCGGCGTTTCACCTCTCGCAACTTCTGGTTGACTTCGAACAAACGTGCTCGTCCAGGAATTCCGTACGCCTTAAGGCTCGGCGTTACGGCCAAACAAATAGTCTTCTCCGTACGGCTCGCATCGGCAACCACCAGATTCGTCTTCAACGGGTCAAGACCGCGAAGTACGCACTCCACAGACGCAAAAAACGACTTCAAGTCGATGGCAACGTAAGTACGGGTTTCGCGGGGCAGTCTCATATTCTAAATATACGAAATTCACTGCTCAAAATTTCACTTAATCTTTAAATGCAGGCATCAAAGGTGCCGCAATAAAACACAAGATTCTACAAGCTTGCGAGAAGCGCAATCAACCCCAAGAACATCCCGATTTTCACGGCAGTTTGGGCACGCCTGTAATTTTTCTTGTGCGCCTGATAAAGCACATAGGCAAAGCAAGGCGTGAGCGTTATAGCTGTAATATACAAGAACAGCGGTTGCATGCCCAAGAAGAACACCGGGATAGGTAGAGAAATCCAAGTAAAGAAGACAATCGCTCCAGCAAGACGTCTTGCAGTTGCGGCACCTGCTATAAGCGGGAACGTCATAATGCCCGCCTTGAGGTCGCCGGTTTCGTCTTCCAAATCCTTATAAATTTCACGAGCCAACGTCAGCAGGAAAGCAAAACCAATTGCAGGGAAAATACCGGAAACAAAATTCTCGGGAAACGGGTGCAAAAAGCTGTAGAAATACAGTAGAGCAAAGAACAAAGGAGTGGTGCAGAGAATCGCAACCGTCATATTCTTTATAAGCGGAATATGCTTGAGCCACCTGTTGTAAGCAATCAGAAGTGCACCGAGAAGCACGAAAAACCAAAGTGGAGATATAGCGGCAACAAAGCCGTTCAAAACTTTATCAGAATTGTAGACAACATTTAATTTATCAATCTGAATTACGATTGTTCCGAGATTCTGCAAAATAGCATTGAGGAGTCCACAGAACAACATCAACGCAAGCATGGCAATCCAAGCCCTGCGCGCAGCCTTTACCGAAACTTTCCCAGTTACAAGCGGACGTTCCGGACGGTTCATCTTGTCACTTTCCAAATCCAGAATGTCGTTCTGGATATTCGCAAAGCCAATGGCAAAAGCAAAACCAAGCGCCTGCACTACCCATCCAAGGCGAAATTCGGATTCGCCATACGAAACCATTACAAAGTAAGGATAACTCGCCCCAAGCAATTCATAACCGATAAGCAACGTAATCACGGCGATTACGATATTTACAGGGCGGGTCATTTTGAGAAGGGCTGCAAGCATCGCCTACAAATATACAAATATTGCTTATCTGTACTTCAATTCAGGGTGCGCTTCGTAGTACGCATTCTTAAAGGCATACATGCGCTCATCGGCAAGTCGCATTGCCTTGCGAATGTCCTTCTTGCCATAACAAGAGCCTATCGAGAAACGGACATCTTCTGTTTTCCCCGACAAGAAATGGACTCGAGCAAGACGGTTCTGCAATTCGTCTTCTTCAATTGCGGGGATAAGAATCATAAATTCATCACCGCCCGCACGGTACACATCGCCATCATGGAATACTGCCTGCAAAATCGAGGCCGCCGAGCACAACATTGTATCGCCAGCACTATGGCCTTGGTCGTCGTTCACACGCTTAAGCCCATTCAAATCTGCAAAAAGCACAGCCACCGGCACAGGTTCGTGACCTGCGACAATTTCGTCAACACGGTTGTTCATCACATTTCTGTTCTTAACGCCCGTCAACGAGTCTATTGTACTCATAATTTCAAGTTTGTTCAAAAGCTGATAACTTGCAATTTCAGAAGCAAGGAAGAACGTCGTCACTTCGAGAGTTTCCTTAATCTTCATCACATCGTCAACATTGAAATTGATGACCCACATGTAACCGAGATGTTGTTTACCATGCCGGAGCGAGAAAAGCACCACACTATGGACTCCGGCCTGTTTGAGCGATTCTGCCCAAATCGGGTTTTGCTCACGCAGCTTTTCCATATCGCGTTCATCTTTTATGATAATACACGTGCTACCCGCAAGCGTATCCGGCCACGTTTTAGCCACATTGTAAAAGTCATTGATGTAGCGCGACATCGGGAACAAGCCCCTCCCTTCGCGAAGCGATTCCGCAAAGTTCGTACAGCTACGCTTTTCATCATCCACCAGCAAAATGCAGCAATGGTCGGCACCACAAATATCGCAAATGTCCCCCACAACTTCCTGGAACGCACTCCTCACGTCTTCCGAGCCACGCAGTTTGATGCAAGACTTCAACACATTAGAGGCCGTTTCCGCAGACAGGTCCGCCATTGCAGAAGAATCCGCCTTGGGGGCGACATCATAACAATAAAAGCAATAACCAATATTTTCTTGGTCAGAATCCAGCGGCAACAGGAACATATTGAGCCACAGATTCATCATGTAGAGATTGACATAAGCATGAAGCGGTCTGTTTTCACGAATACAGCAGCAGCAATGCTCTTCAAAATTCGGATTTTTCGGGAAACATGCTTCATACGGACAGCCAGGCACAAAAGGATGATGTGTCAAGGCTTCGATATCTTCACAATGCGCCTTGTTGCCAGCAACAACGCGGATATTCCCATAGGAACCGTCTGGGAAAAACTCGACCGAAACGACACAGGCCTTCCCTCTGTGGTGCGATAATAAGCTATCAAAATCCATGTGGATGTCCCCTCTTTAATCGACAGGTATTTACTAATATATATCTTTTTATTTAGAATATACCGCCTCGCAGACGCCCCTAAGCCCAAAACACGCAATTTTGGCCATATTTTCGGTGTTTTTTCGACAACACATCCTTTTCAAACAGGCAAAAACTATATTCTGCACATGAAATTTGCGGCAATCCTCGTATTAAGCCTCTCGCTACTGATCACAAGCACATTTGCCGTGTCGCTTACACCTCCGCAGGTTTATGCCGTAAAAGAAGACCGCTCGATGGCATCGAATATAGACACATCAAACACATTCTCCCCTTTAAAAGCTTTAGTTGCAGGAACCTCTATTGGACTTACTATAGGCGGACTCGGGATGATGGGCCTAGGAATTACCGGCATGGTATGGTCATTCTAACAAAAAAGCACTCCGCAATTGCGAAGCGCTTTTTTACATTACTTGTTTGTTGGAGATTATTTGTTGCCGCTACGGAGTTTAGAACCAACAGCGCGGAGAATATCCTTGACCTGTTTTTCGCTAATCGTAGAAGTTTCGCCACTCTTAGCAAGGCCCGTTGCGTTGTGGAAATTCTTCAGCACATCAACGCACTCTGCCGATGCAAGAATATCTTGGTCGTAAAGTTCGAAGTTAAAGAAGTCATCCGTTTCGCCACTATCAAATTCGTCTTGATAATTCTTGAACGCCTTAGAGCAATCGGCCTTATTATAAGCATAAAGGAAATCATGCTTGACAGTGCAAGTCTTGCCCGCATAAGAAAGCGTGTAATTAATGGATGTTTCCGAATGGGAGACATAAGCCATTTCAAGACCTTGGATGCTAATCTTATCGCATTCCATCGTCACAGAAGACTTCGGGACCTTGGCGATTTGAGACATCGTTTCTTGCATTTCGCCAAAATTCTGGAAGAGACACGGCGTGTTGATATAAATAACTTCATTGTAATAAGGATCTTCGAGCACAACGCCTTCGATGAGCGCATTGTTCACAGTCGAGGCCTTATAGAAGTTTCCATTCGGGAACGATTCCCCTGCAATAGTCTTAAAAGCATAAACGTTTGAACCAGCACCATCGCCCAAATCAATTTGCGCCTTATCATCATCGGACTTTGTTATAGAACCACGCTGAGTCGTCGTTTTCCATACAGGCTCATTTGCATACGCCGTGCAAGACGCTTTAACAATATCCAAAGTTCCATCGGCAGCATAATTAAATTCGCCCATTTGAGTTACAATGAAACCTGTCGGGAGAGTCGGTGTCGGAGGGCCCGGGACTGCCGCCGTAGCGCTATTATCAGAAGATGATAAACAACCTGTCAATGCTAAAGTTGCGGCGGGAAGGAGAGCCAAGAGCTTTTTCATATAATCCTCTTTATTAAATTGTCTTTACCAATGTATATTAATTTTATGATTCCCGTATCAGTTTGATTGTATTTATTCTCAAAATACAATCTTTGTCTGAAACAGACCATCTTTTGCCAAAAATTTTTGCATAAAAAGTAAAACCCGCACTAAGGCGGGTTTTAAAGCTTGTTTTCGCGACATTCGCCTTACCAGTCGCTGCGCTCTGCGAGCGCTAGACTTTGCTGCTCAGTCATGAAAACAAGCAAGCTTGTTTTCGTGACATTCGCCTTACCAGTCTTTGGCAGGGCGGACTTGGCCGCGGACGGGTTTCCAAGGCTTGCGTTCGCCGTTTTGTTCGTCAAAGTCCTTGAGGAGCTGGGCAGCTTCTTCAGGAGTCAACTCACCAGGCGCAAGCGGCTGCGGTTGTTCTTGATCGGAACCGTTGCTATCGCTGGAATTGCCTTCGGACTGTTCGGGCTGTTGCTGTTCACCAGAACCGCCATTGCTATCGGAACTTTGCTGTTGGCTGTCGCTAGATTGACCATTCTGACCTTGATTCTGTTGATCCTGATTTTGGTCATTCTGGGCGCTAGAAGAACTCTGGTCACCATTTTGATTCTGGTTTTGGTCCTGATTCTGCTGGTCTTGATTTTGTTGATCTTTATTCTGATCTTGGTTTTGTTTGTCCTGGTTCTGATCCTGATTTTGGTCCTGATTATTTTGGTCTTGATTCTGGTCGTTCTTAGGATCGTTTTTCTTATTTTCGTTCTTCTGCTCATCCTTCGCTTCGTGAATGCGATCGAGGAGCATCTGCAATTTTTGATCGTTCGGATAATATTGCAAGCCTTCGTTACAAGTAATTTCTGCAGTAGGCAAACGATTTTCAATGTACTGGAACGCAGCATCGCCATAGTATGCAGAAGCCGACTTCGGAGCGGCAAATGCAACGGATGCCAAAAGCAATACTAAGCACAAAGCAACAGAGATCCTTCGACTCCGCCTAACGGCTCCGCTCAGGATGACACAATTCTCTCGTCTCTCGTCTTTCGTCTTTCGTCTCAGCATAGCCATTAGATCACCTCCAAATCGTTGTCGGTGTTGCTAGCGTCAATCTTGGCCTTGGGCTTACGACCGGCCTTGATTTCAATAATGTCATCAATGCGTTGCACGTGACCGCTCAACTGGCTTGCAGTTTCATCTTCAGCAATCAAGTTCTCGAGCATTTGCTTGCCTTCGGCATACTTACCATCCTTGCAAAGCTGGAGTGCACGAGCCAAAACTTGTTTTGCCTTATCGCTCAGCGGAGGTTGCTTTTGATCGTTCTGGTTTTGATTCTGGTCCTTGTTTTCTTTTTGCTTGTCGAGTTCTTCCTTGAGCTTGCGCTGGACAATTTCAACGTTCTTCTTGGCGTTTTCAAAATCGTTGTCGAGGTCAATCGCCTTTTTCAAATAAGCGACAGATTCACGCCAAGCGGCAATACGGGCACTCGGTTCCTGAGCCTTTTCGCCAATGCGGAAATGCGTATTCGCCAAATTGTAGGCAGCCTTGGCGGCCATTGCCTTATCGGGCATGCGCACGGCACTTTCGAGTTCCTTCTTGGCCTCTTCGAAATTCCCGAGCTTGTACTGGCACGTCCCAATGTTATAAAAGAGCAATGGATTTGCAGGTTCCTCTTGCCTAGCTTTCATATATTTTTCAAGCGCACCGGCATAATCACCAGCGGCATAAAGCTTATTGCCATCGTTGATAGGTCTTGCAAAGCCCACCACGGCCATAAGCATCATCAAAGAACATGTCTTAAAAACAGTAGAAATTCGCATATTCAACTTCTTCGGCTTTTTTCGAACACCAATATATCAAATTTCAACTTCTCAGAGTAATTTTGCGGGGACAGCAACAATATATTTTCCAAAATTACGTACAGTAAACCCTTGCTGTTCAAACATTGAAAGTCTGGAATCCTTATTTTCCAAGAGATAAATCGCATGACTATCAACTCTGCCCAAGTCAAAGGTAAAGACATAGCGATCAAATTCGTGCACGTAGAGGAACGCACTCGGGAAATTGATATAGCGAACCGTCGATAGGTACGAATTTAAATCCACCTTGCCATAAAAAAGCACACGGGGATAGCTCACGTTCGGATCCACATAAATCTTGCCACCGGGTCTCACCAAAGATTGAGCAAAGTCCATTGCATCGCCAACGCCTTCGCAGAAATTCGAAGCAATTTGATCTTTGTACTTTGTAAAATACTCCCTTTCGAAATTTGCAAAGCTCAAGAGGTACGCCACCAGCGGCACGTAAATCATCTTGGGATGGATATAGCTAAACGCCAAAATAATCCCCTGTGCAGCCATTACAATTATCGGGATGAAAATCAGGTTTACGCGGTTCACATTGACACTGATTAAAATGCCAATAGCAAATGCGGCAAACAACCAAGCGAGCATAAAAACAGATAGTCCCAACTTGCGCGCACGAACATCACGGACCGCCTGCCAAATGTTTTCCACAAGTCCGACAAAGAAAAACGCAAGCGTTACCGGATAGAAAAGCCCGAAATTTCTTATATAATTCCAAGGAAGTCCATCCGATTGATTTTTCAAGATGTTCCAGAGATTCATGAAATTTTCGGGAATCTTTTGGAACGAAATTTCGCTTGCTCTGAAATAGACCAGCTTGGGAATACTAATGAACGGCAAACGAATTTCGGCAATGACACCCTTGTTCACAAGCATGAAAAGTATGAGCGGCAGCGCAAGCATGGCGAGCACGCCAAGCGAAATCCACGTGTAACGATTATTGTTTATTGACTTTGTCCAAAGCCCATAAAGTACGTTTACCAAAACAATAAACGGAACTGCAATCCAGATAGTCGCATACGCATAAAGTGAAAGGCCATAAAATGCAGCCGATGCAATCAGGAACTTTGGCTTTTCGAGACCTTTCACAAAAAAGAAAAGCCCGAACAGCACAAATCCCGGAGCCAAATTTGATTCAAGCGCCCAACGCGAAAGCATCACATGCCATGGAGAAATAGCAAGCAAGAATGTAGCCGCCAAAGCAATGCGAACGTTCGTAAAGCGGCGCATCAAATAGAAAACAGCCACAAGCGATAACAGCCCCACCAAGAGCATCGGCATGCGAATCACCCAGACATGCATGCCGAAAAGCGCAACAAACGGAATCATCAAATACGATTCAAGCGCATTCATGCCGGAACCCCAGGCAGTCAAATAAACCGGCAAGCGGTAGCCGTAAGAATCCGCCGCATGGTGCAAGAGCGTGTAGGCGTTATAAGCGGCAAAAGCCTCGTCTTGGTTGATATCGCCTGGCACAGAGCCAAACATATAGACTCGAGCAAAAATGCCAAGCAACAAAACAATCGCCAAAACAATTTGCACAACCGTAACTTTGGCAACGTCGAACGATTTCAGCCAACCAAGAACTTTGTTCATCACTTCCTCTTTGTCACGATGATGTTCAGCCAATCCGCATGGTCATAAGCGTTATCGCCATCAGCATCGGCCTTGAGGATAATCGTCTGCTTGCCGCCGATATAGACCTTACCCGATTGCGGCTTTTTATTGCCAAAGACCACATCACCTTTCCAAAGCGTTTCTTCGGGAGTTGCAACAATAAAGCGAACGGAACCGCCGCCACCTGCTTCATCATCAACGGCAACAACAAATTCCAACGAATCAGCATCGGCCGGCATCTTAAAGAACAATTCAGAATTGGCGTGCGTGCCAATACCATTCTTGTATTGCTGACCACGAACCGTAAGCGTTGCACCATCGACCGAACGTCCCTTTTTCGGGCTACCGTACTGTTGCGTGTAATGGTCAATCGGTAAATCCGTAAGGTAGAACTGGTTATCACGGAGTTCCACATTCACCGGCATGAGTCCCACAATTTCAGCGATGAGCATCGGGAAGAGGAACAGCGCAAGTACCACGTATGGCGTAAAGCGCGGGAACGGAATACGGGCAAGTTTTTCAATCAACGCAGGGAACGCCTTCGGTGCAAAATTATGCACAATGCCGGCCACAAAAACAAGTATCGCAATCCCCGAAACTGGGACCCACAAATCAGCGCCCTTGAAGCCGTTGACCATGGAAATGTTCATGGCACAAACGGCAGTCACAAGCAAAGTCCAAATCCAAGCCTTCTTTGTTTCGAGAACCATCCACACGCAAGCAAACGGAACTGCGTAAATCAAGTAACGTTCATGCATGCCCGGCAGCACAAGGAAGAACGCGAACGCTTCCCAAGTTGCAAGTTCAAACGTGCGGCGGAGCGTCTTTGCAAAAAGAGCACACTTCAAAATATATGCCGAGACAATCACGAATAAAATCTTTCCAATCCACGACGGCGAAAGCAAAAAGCCGATTCCTTCTGGAGAAAGTCCAAAAAGCGGATTTGCATCGCGACTCGTATTGCCGACAAAGAACATCCAAATGTTAGCAGCATTGTAAGTCGAGAACGGGTACTGTTCCGTCGTATTCAAGTAAGCGTGAGTCAAAAGCCCCGACAAGTTCCCTGCCACAAAGAACGGCAAGAGCACAAGTACAATTGCAACCGCCATGAGCGGGAGACCGCGCCAGGACTGCTTATAGCGACGGAGGAAAATGCCGCCGAAAATCGGCAAAAGCAAAATCATCTGGAACTTTGCCAAGAGCGCAAGCGCAAAGAACATCGAAGCGTATTTGAGCAAGCCGCGGAAATTGATGCAATAAAGAGCCGCGATTCCAAAAATGCAAGGGAACAAATCTACCTGTCCCCAAATCGGGCCATCGAGCAAAAGCGCCGGATTCAAAGCCACAAAGGCGAGAGCCAAATGCGCAGAAAGTTTCGGCAAATTATAACGCGCCACCAAACGGCTCGCCAAATCTACAAGCCCCACATGGCCAAAGAAAACAGGCCAAAGGCAGAAGAACTTGATGAGCGTTCCCTTTTCTATCGGGATGTTCGCCAAGTTATGAACTTGCGCCACGATCCACAGCCAAAAAACGTAAAGCGGAGGATAGTTGCCGTTAAAGCGCTCAAGCCCATTTTTTGATAATTGCTTGACCCAATCTACCCAATAATTCTGGTCGCCACCAAAAGCGGCCGCATTCGAGCAGAACAAGTTCGCAAGGAGACAGATAACACCCCATATCAAAAAATATTGAATAGCCTTATTTTTCACTGGACACTCCCGAACGTTTAAAACTGATCTTTATAGAATTGCCTTTTTGGTAAAGAATACCAACTCCTTTCCAGAAATATCCCAAAAGAATCGAAGCGATATACGTCATCACAATAAGGGTCACAAGGGACGGAATAGCCAATCCCGTTGCTGTGACAATCTTTGCCGGCAATCCAAAGTAGTAGCAGAAGAACGAATGGATAAGCCACATATAAGTGCTTTGGCGGCCAATATACCAGATTCCCTTTTTCAAGAGTTTGGTGCGATTCAACAAGTCCATGCTTGCAACAGTCAAGACCGGAATAAAGAAGATATCAAAGATATCGCCCACTTCATTTTGACGCATGGCAATAACAAGGCACCAAATAGCAATATCCGTCAAAGGAGTCAAAAGTCCATGTTGCTTTGCAGAATTATTCAAACGATCAAGAAGTCCGTTTCTCGCAACAATTGC
This sequence comes from Fibrobacter sp. UWB12, assembly GCF_900142485.1. Classification (NCBI taxonomy): domain Bacteria; kingdom Pseudomonadati; phylum Fibrobacterota; class Fibrobacteria; order Fibrobacterales; family Fibrobacteraceae; genus Fibrobacter; species Fibrobacter sp. UWB12. Next base: position 271,881 of record NZ_FRAZ01000006.1, read on the forward strand.
CCCCATCCAGAAGCAAGCGGCATAAGGCGCAATCTGGCAGAAGAATCGAAGGTACATGTGGCTATTTCCGAGAACGCCAAGAGCAGTCACCGTTTTCAAGCCAGGGAAAATATGAGCAAACAGCAAAGCAACGACAACCGCTAGGAAAATATTGACTCGTGCAGAGAATCGGTCGATAATAGCCCTGATAAACGGGAAAGTCACCAAAGCGAATACATAACTTATCAGGAACCACCATTCCCTGTTATAGGTCGATGTAAAACCTAAAAAGTTCGAAATCACCTCCCTATGTACAAACCTGCTATATCGCGTATAAATAAACGGATCCGCGCAATAAGGGTCTTGCGAAGAAAAGAAGAGAAAACCAATCGGAATAAATACAAGGAAAACGCTCCAATAAGTGAAATAAAGTCTCTTGAGGCGCCCTACGATATCGTAACGTTTCCCAAAGGAGCTTTTATAAACGCCATAACCGCCAAAGAAGAAAAACATCGGAACGCAAATTTTGCCAAAAATGCCAAAATAAGTGACCGCCGGTATATTGAAAACGGTAAAAAGGCTATCGAACCCGCCACCTGGAATTCGAACAGGGAAAAACCAAAGATGATGGAGAAGCATCCAGATGATTGCGATTCCCTTCATGATTTTGGTATCGTCGGGCGTCAAAAAATTATCTATTTCTTTTGAGATTTGTTGCATATTAAGTCTTTTTGGTGAATTGGTCTACGAATTATAGAAATCTTTTAAACGCTTGCCATTTACATTGTTCCTATTTTATAAATTTCAGCGCATGAATAAAGGAGAAGGATTAAAGATGCCCCAGATAAAGAGCAAAGACCATTCCATTGAACTCGTCAGAATTATCGCATGCTTACTCGTTATTATGGCGCATAGCCAGCTAGGCGTTGTAGAAAACAGTGCCATTGTAAGCGGAAGGCTTGCATTTTCGACATTTATCGCAGACGATGTTCCGCTATTTCTCTTGGTCACGGGTTTCTTTTTCTTCGGGAGAATCAAAAGCGATTCCGACATTATCCAAGTATTCCCCTACAAGGCAAAATCCTTCCTGTCGCGCGTTTACATTCCGACTGTTGTCTACATTCTGATTAGCATTTTCTACCGCTATTTCACGGAACATTTGCCGTCCATTGCAAACGCAGACTGGGATTACCTTGGACGATTCATTTTCAGGCTCGCTCCAGGAGACCATCTGTGGTACATTTGTACTTACATGTCCTTTATTTTCTTTTTCCCGATGCTTGCATTTGTCTGCCAAGACAATCCGCAAAAGAACAAATTAAGACGCATTTTACTTGGAATCGCTATTGCAGGCGCCGTAGTTGGCGACATTCAGTATTTCTTTAAAATGAGCATGTTCGATCTCGACAAATTCCTTTGGGGCTACTGCACCATATTCCTCATTCTCGGCTATGAACTTTCGTTGTTCATCCGCAAGTTCGACAATCGACAGAAAAAACTTTTTGCAATTGGAATCGTAATTTACTTACTCGGATTTTTCATCAAGTTCGGCCTGCAAAATTACATGTTCTCCGAATACGGCTATGTCAACAATCGCTTCCGCTGGCTCCAATGTTCGCCTTGCTTTATCACGGCAACAGGAATGTTTATCACCGTCTATGGATTGGGCAATTTCATTAAGGCAAACAACATTCCAACCCGCATCATCAATTACATCGGGTCGTGCACGTTTGCAATTTACCTATTCCACATGTTGGTCATCGGAGCCACAAGACCATGGCAACGAGAACTTATTGGAAAGTTCGATAACGCAAAGACATTCTTCGATGCCGCAGCATACTACATCAGCTACGCGCTCGTTGTCTTTGGCATTTCGTTAGTTGTCGCAATAATCTTTAAATATGTTGTCGAAAAGCCTGTAGCAAAGCTCTTTAGCAAAAAAGAGCCGCGACAAGCTTAATCATGTCCGCGTGGTCGCTTGCGGCCATCATCTCGCGAATGCTGTGCATGCTGAGCATGGGTTCGCCGATATCAACTGTCGGTATTCCGAGATTTGCAGAAACCGTCGGACCCACCGTACTGCCACACGGCATGTCGTTTCGCGTGATGAATACCTGCAACGGGATTCCCGCCTTTTCGCATAGCAGGCGAAGCTGCGCAGAACTCATCAAATCACTCGCGTAACGCTTTTGTGCGTTAGTCTTGAGCACAATGCCCTTGCCCAACAGCGGGGCGTGATTCGGTTCGTGCTTTTCCGTGTGGTTCGGGTGTTCCGCATGGGCCATGTCGATGGATAAAGCAATGCTTGACGATAGACGAGAGGCGAGAGACGAGAGAGGCGCTTGGGCCCTATCGTGCTCGCGCACTCCAGGGTGACAGTCATTCTGGAGCGAAGCGATAGAATCTAAAACACTCTTTAAGAAGTTGCCAGCAGCACCTTCGCGGGTGGTAGAACCGACCTCTTCGTTATTGAAGAAGCAAGCCACAAGGCAATCGTTTTCAGCCGACTTTGCACCCACAATCGCTTCGGCAATGGCATGGCAGCTACTCAAGTTATCGAGCCTTCCCGAATAAATCCATTCATCGTTAAACCCGCCACGATTTGCAGGCTGGGCATCGAACAACTGCACATCGAAATCTATCAAGCGCGCCCCTGCAGGGAGTTCCTTTTCAAGAGCCTTCACAAACAAGTTCTTGCGATTTTCAGAAGCGCTACAATTCGAAGCGCCCACCCACAACGCATTAAAATCTATTTGCGGATTCACCTTGAGGCCATCCTGATTCACACCACGATTCAAGTGAACTGCCAATTGCGGAATCCTGAAAAGTTTTTCACCGCGGAACAACTTCGTCTTGAGCGTTTGTCCATCAGCTGCATCCACATAAGCAAGCATGCCCGCATATCCCAAGTCGCGATCGAGCCAGCTCGTGTAAAGCGGAGAACCGTAAACCTCCGTATGGAGCGTACAAACGCCCGCATTCATGCCATCTGGATTCGGGGAAATCTTGAGCGTCGGGAAATCCGTATGCGCAAGTGCTATCCTGAACTTTGAAGCCTCGCTCCATGCTTTAGGCGTGCGGAAAGCTATGATAGACGCGCCACGGCACACGAAATACGCTTTTCCAGGTTCAAGAGCGCTACCACAATCAAAATTGGCAAAGGAATTCTCTCTGAAATACGATTTCAAAGCATCCACCGTATGGTACGGAGTTACTGCAGTATTCAAAAATTCAAAAAATTCCATATTTCCTCGAAAAAATTCAATTAAATTCAATTTGACAATATAATCTATTTATATTTCACGAAAGTAATGGCATTTCAAAAGATAAAACAGATTAACTGGATGGAAATGTCCGGCCTCTTGGTCGGCGTTATCAGCACTGTTGCCATTATGATTTTTTCATTGGTACTTTACCATTACCTTTTTAACAGAGTTATCAAGGTCAAGGAATACAGGCTCCACAGTACTTTCGAAAAAGCACTCGGCCTTAGACCGGGAACACGCGTACAGATTAGTGGCGTCGAAGTCGGGCAAATCACCGACATGCAGATTAACGACGACGGCATGGGTGTTCTCATGGTATTTTCCATCCGCCAGGAATTCCAGAACCTGATTACCGACAGTGCTACCGTTTACGCCATCCGCGACCAGAACTTAATTTCAGCTCGTGTCGTCAACATTGACATTAAAAAGGGCAAAGGCCGCGTACTGCAAGACGGGGACTTTATCATTGCAGGCAAGGCACAGGACATCGAAACAGTCCTTGAAACAACCAATGAACTTTTGGGACGTGTAAATACCCTTATCGATGCAGCCAACACACTCGTCGATATGGCGCTTGATACCGGAACCACCATGGGTGCCTTGTTCGGTTCACGCAATCTGTACGACAACTTAAACCGTCAGTTGTACCGCCTCGACGAAATCACGTTCCTCGGCAAGAACGTCCTGAAAAAGACATCCTATTTGCTGGATACAATGAAAACGGATGTACCGCAACTAGTGAGCCGAGCAAACGAAGTCACGAACAACGTAGGCCTTTTACTTGAAGATTTCAAGCCACTCCCGAACAAAGTTACAACGCTCCTCAATTCCATGGATTCTACCGTCGGACGTGTAGACCACCTCGTCACAGACTTCGGTACGGTCACGACCGGACTGCAAGACTTTATGAACACGACGGAATCCACATTGCAGAGTGCAGACGACCTAATGAACGGCATGTCTAAGATGTGGCTCCTGAGAGGCAACGTACCCACGCATGATTCTGTGCCCTTTGTCGTGGAGACGCTATGGTAATGCAGAACGCCTTGAAACTCGCTCTTTGCGTTGCGCTTAGCGGAACCGCAGTATTCGCCTCGGAATCCGGAAAGCTCGCGGCCCGCGCACAAAAATCCTTGAAAGCAGGGAACTTTGCCAAAGGCTATTCGCAGCTGGATCGTGCGCTCATTGCAAGCCGCAAAGAAGCCGACAGGCGCTCTGAAGCACGCATTATCATTGCCATGGGACAAGTCCGAACCAGAAGCCTTGATTTCAGCATGGCTGATTCGCTCTTGAATTACGTCGAAAACGAAGGCTTGGATCGTTCAACAAGGGCAATGCTCGTCAAAGCGAAAATGGCCTTGAAAAACGACTCTGAAAAATATGGCGAAGCGGTGAAACTTTGCGAAGGTTTCGACGAAGACGTTCTAGACAAGCTCGATGACCAGTTGCAAGGAGCATTTTATTCGGAATGTGCAATTGCCTATGCTGGCAGCCAGAATGGCGAAAAAGCAGCCCAAGCACTCAAGATGGTCGGCAAGAGCACCGATGATGATACGGGCATTTACTACTGGACTGAAGCTCGTTTAGCAGACTTGCAAAAATCGGGAAATGCCGATTCGCTCTACCGCAAAGCCGAAGCAAAATCTGTCGAAGCAAATACACCTTTTGCAACAGCCAACATTCTTTACCACCGCGGAAAGGTTTTAGAGAAAACCAATCCCACCGAAGCAAAAAAAGTCTTTGCCCGTTGCAAGACCGCCTTCGAACTCATGGGACTCCCGAAGAATTCCGCACGCTGCGGGGATTAGATTATTTCTTTTCTAAAGAATCCGCAGCACTTACTTTAGCCGTATCGGCGGCAGTAGTATCCAAGGGAGCGGGTTCCTCGACTTTTTTCATTGCGAGGAGCTGGTTATAAACGATAACAGGTGGAATTTTCCCTTCGACCATGTTATCGACAAGGGCTTTGACCTTTTGGTAGTTTTCGTCCTTGTTGTAATCCACAATTAAGCCCTTGTAACCAAGAAGCCTAAGGATTTTCGTATAAAAACTAGCGCGGAATTTTTTGAATCGCGGCTGGAACACATCGTTCAAAACTGTTTCGAGAGCAGTTTCGGTCTGCATGGAATCAAGTTCAAAGCTGCGGTAAATCGTGCGGATATGATCAGGAATCGTCGTATCCGGGCTATCGAAATACTTGCGCATCACATTTGCAGCTTCAGTTTTGTTGGGGTATGGTCCACGACCAACGCGCAACGCATAATAAAGGGCAAGGCGCCAATTTTCAGGATAAACGCGAGTTGCCCTGCGCAATACAGAAAAATCAGAAGTATCGGGAGCATCAATCGGAGTTACGCCACCGACAAAATAATACGGCGTATAGAACAGCGTATCAAGGCTCGTCGAAAGTTCGGCAACATGGCCGAGATACGCATATTCCCTGCCAGAGAGGTAGCTTTCACCAAGTTCGGTGAGGCCCTTGATCCAAAAGAGCCCCGCTACCGATGCATCATGCCCTGCAGCCACATAGCGAACAGACGAAGCCTTCGGCAAGAAGGATTCGTCAAAGTTCGTGCCCGGTAACGGCTTTGCGTAATGGAACGCAAGCGCAATCACCGCAACGGCAACTATGAAGCTAAGGACATATCGCATATTCATCTCACCACGTCATTCTGAGCGAAGTGCGTAGCACGTAGTCGAAGAATCCATCAAGTAAAGCCCTGGATCCTTCCCCTATCGCTATGCTCCAGGGTCAGGATGACGTCTTAGAAGAATCAATATAATTATAGTTGGCAGGCCTCTGCGAGTTTTTCGAGTGCATCGACGCAATCGTTCGCATAGTTTGCCGGCGTATCGTTACGCTGCCAAGCAAAGTTAAGACCACTGCTCGAATTGAGCACATGGAACTTGCGTTTGCCGCCACCGTTTTGGATAGCCTTGAGAACAGTCTTGGCATCGCCGCCCTGACCGCCCGGCACGCCCGGAATGGACACGCCCGGAATGAGGAACGGGATTTCGTACTTCTTCTCTTGAGACATGTAACGAGTGATGTTCTCGAGTTCGCCCGGATTGGTGGCACCGACAACAGCACCGAGGTAACCCTTGCCTGCGTCCCATTCCACAATCTTGTCTGCAACGGAATAGAAAGCTTCCGCAGCGTCGCGGATCGGCAAATCCTGGAAGTCGTGAGCGCCCTTGTTGCTCGTGCGGAGGAGCACGTAGGCACCGTTTTCGCTATTTTCGCGAATGAACGGACCGACGGAATCGGCACCCATCCACGGAGAAACGGTCACGGCGTCTGCACGGTAAACATCGTAAGCGGCGTTGGCGTAGGCTGCACTGGACTTGCCAATGTCACCACGCTTTGCATCCAAGATAACCGGGATGCCAGCACTTCTGTAATCGGCAATGAGCTGCTGCAAAACGAGCATCGACTGCACGCTTACACATTCGTAATAAGCGCTGTTCGGCTTTACGACGGCAGGCTGCACATTACGCTTGAGGCAGCATTCCAAGATGTCGGAATAGAAGCGCTTGATGCGGTCTTCGGGAGTGCCTTCGAGCGGGATAAGCTTGAGCACAGGGTCCATGCCCATGCACACCGGGTTACCGCACTTTGCAATACGCTGTTCAAGGCGATCGTAAAAGCACGTCATTACTTCAATTCCTCCTGAATCTGTGCGGCTTCGTAAGAGAGAATGCCATGTGCGACAGCCACATTCAGAGATTCAAGTTCACTACTCATCGGAATCTTCACCGTTTCGTCGGCGAGTTCGATGAAGTACGGGTTCGTGCCAGCACCTTCGTTACCCACGAGGAAAGCCATCTTGCGGAGCTTGTGGCTCGGAATCTGGCGGAGGGACTGCTTGGCATGCAAATCCGTTGCGATGATGGTGTAGCCCTTGCTACGGAGGAAATTAATTTGGTCTACAAGGTCGACGTCGAATTCAAACGGAACGCGGAGGAACGTGCCCGAGGAACCACGGACAACCTTCGGGTTGAACGGGCTTACGGTACCACGACCGAGAATCATACCCGAAGAATTGAAACCAAGGCTCGTGCGGAAGAGCGTACCGAGGTTACCCGGATCCTGCACGGCGTCCACAAGCGTAAGCACGCTACGGCTTGTTTCGTAGACCGGTTTCTTGCTGGCGATGTTGCAGTAAGCAATGATGCCCTGCGTCGTCATCGTCGAAGAGAGGCGCTTCATCTGATCTTCGGTAAGGGTGTGGAGCGTAATTTCAGCTTCGTTAATGGCTTCGATGAGTTCTTCATTTTCAAAGCCTTCGACAACGTAAACAGAAATCACGAGTTCGCGGTGGTGCTTCACGAGTTCTTCGACAACATGAACACCTTCGCCAAGGAACTTGCCTTCGCGTTCGCGACCCTTTTCTGTCGTGCAGGCGATGAGGCGTTTGAACCAAGGCGGTGTTGCCACGGAATCTTCAACAGTTTCGATCTGTGCTGCGCGTGCTTCGAGAGCGGCTTCATCCAAGTTCTCGTCAACCGCTTCCTTCTGTTCCGGACGCTGGCGATAAACAGGAGCGTTCACGGCACCATCACGGCGCGGGCCACGGTTAAACGGCTTGTCACCAAAGCGGCGCGGACGGCGATCGCGATCAAAGCGGCCACCACCACGGCGTTCTTCACGGTTGAACGGGCGGTCTTCGCGATTGTCGTCGCGATCGAAACGGCGTTCACCACGATCAAAGCGACGGTCGCCGCGGTCGCGGTCAAAACGACGGTCGCCACGATCGCCACGGCCAAAGGGCTTGTCGCCAAAGGAACCGCGGTCGTCGTCGTTACGACGAGGGCGGCGTTCAGGAGCTTCGCTAACTCCAAATTTGCGGTCAAGCGTCATTCTTACAGTACGCTTCGGTTTGTTTTCTTCTTCACTCATAGTTTTTCCATCAACTGTTTGGCGACGGATTCCCCGTCAATTTTCAAGATCTTGTAGAGAGCTTTGATTTCTCCCTGTTCAACGAATCTGTCCGGAAGACCAAACCGGTACAGCTTCTTGTCCGTATAGCCGAGGTCGGACAATAGTTCCGCAACTGCTGAACCATAGCCACCCACAAGCGTGTTGTCTTCCAAGGTCACAATGACATTGTGATTGTCGAACAACGAACGGTAGCATTCCTGGTCGAGCGGCTTAATAAAACGGGCATCCACGAGCGTCGGGTTGTATCCGTTTTCACGAAGCACGGAGGCTGTTTTCTTGAGTTCATTTGTCATGAAGCCAGCACCTAAAAGCAAGATGCCAGAGCCCTTCTCAAGAATCTTGGGGCTTTTATAATCAAACGGTCCTTCCGAGGGTTTGAGTTCTGCTTCAAGCGCAGTGCCTCTCGGATAGCGGATTGCCACAACACCTTCCATATCGATTGCGGCAATCAACATGTCGCGCAATTCATTTTCGTTGGAAGGAGCCATGACTGTAATTCCTGGAACCGTACGCAAGAACGACAAGTCGAAAGCGCCATGATGCGTCGGACCATCCGCACCGACAAGACCGGCACGGTCAAGCACGAGCACCACATGCAAATTCTGCAAAGCAATGTCGTGGATAATCTGGTCGTAGGCGCGCTGCATGAACGACGAGTAAATCGCAACCACAGGTACAACGCCATCGCAAGCCATGCCCGCCGCAAACGTAACAGCATGCTCTTCGGCAATGCCCACGTCAATCACGCGGTCCGGGAGTTCCTTTGCGACGATATCCATGCCGCAGCCCGTAGGCATTGCAGCCGTGATACCCATAATGCGCTTGTCCTTCTTAGCAAGGTCCAAAAGCGTATTGCCGAACACACTTGTAAGGGAGGGGTTCGGATTGCCCGGAGCAAGCGGGAGACCACTTTCGGGATCGAACGCACTGCAACCGTGATACTTTGTCGGATTCTTTTCGGCAGCGTCAAAGCCGCGGCCCTTTTCCGTGAGCACATGGACAAGGCACGGGCCTTGCTGGTTCTTCACGCGTTCGAGAATCATCACAAGTTCATCGATATCGTGACCATCAATCGGACCAAAATAACGGATGCCCAAGTCTTCAAAGAAGCGTCCCGGCTTCACGGCATTCTTCGCCGCATTCTCGACCTGCAAGAAGAGGTCACGGAAGCGAGAACCCAGAATACCCGGCAAGCGATTCATCACGCGATCCAGGTCGGTACGCATCTTGTTGTAAACCGGATCCGAAATCACGCGGTTCAGGTACTTGCTAAAACCGCCAATGTTCGGAGCGATACTCATCTTGTTATCGTTCAAGATGATGGTCATGTTCTGCTTGGAGGCGCCAACGTTATTGATAGCCTCGTAAGCCATACCGCCCGTCATGGAACCATCGCCAATGACAGCAACAACATTGTTGTTACGGTTGAAATGGTCGCGTGCAACTGCAAAGCCAAGAGCTGCCGAAATCGAGGTCGTCGCATGCCCCGCCCCAAAGCAGTCGTAAACGCTTTCGTTCCTCTTCAGAAATCCGGAAATACCGCCCTGCTGGCGCAAGGTATCGAAGCGGTCGTAACGGCCGGTCAATAACTTGTGCACGTACGCCTGGTGCCCTACGTCCCACACGATTTTATCGTCGGGTGCATTGAACACGTAGTGAAGCGCAAGAGTCAGTTCAACAACGCCAAGGCTCGATGCCAGGTGACCGCCATGTTTGGCCACCTGCCCAATAATGGTTTCGCGAATCTGCGAAGCCAAGTGGTAAAGCTCTTCAACAGAGCAGTGCTTCAAGTCCTGAGGCGACTTTACGTCTTTCAGTTCCATTTATTTCACTCGGGTAATGATGTATGCTGCAATGGAACGGAGGATAGAGGTATCGCACTTGAGGCTGTCCAAAGCCTTGATGGATTCCTCGTAAAGTTCCCTTGCACGTTCCCTTGACTTTTCCAGTCCAACGATGGACGGGTAAGTAGCCTTGCCCTTTTCGATGTCAGACCCGGCATCCTTGCCAAGTTCTTCGGTCGTAGAGACAATGTCCAAAATATCATCCACGATCTGGAAGGCAAGCCCGATAGAGCGGCCATAGTTGCGGATGATTTCCATATCCTTTTCGCTTGCATCAGCAAGCATAGCGCCCACCAAGAGTGCAGCTTCAATCAATGCTGCGGTCTTGTGGTAGTGAATGTAATCGACAATTTCGAGATCGACAGTCTTGCCTTCACATTCGATGTCGGTCATTTCGCCACCGATCATGCCGTAAGTGCCGAGCAAGTGAGCAAGGAGTTCGATAGCCTTTGCGTTACCGGTCTTGCCCATCATTTCGAATGCGTGAATGCAGAGAGCATCGCCCGCCATCACGGCTGTCGCTTCGCCAAACTTCTTGTGGCTCGTGAGCTTACCACGGCGGTAGTCATCGTTATCGACACACGGAAGGTCATCGTGAATAAGGCTGAACGTGTGGAGCATTTCGAGAGCGCTCGTCGCAAGCCAAATCTTGTCTCCCTTGCCGCCAAACATGTCGAACGTGGCCTTGGCAAGTCCCGGACGCAAGCGTTTGCCGCCTGCGAACATGGAATAGCGCATAGCCTCGTGCAGACGGCACGGACGGTCCTTTACTGGGGGGAGATGTTCATCAAACTTCGCCTCGGCATCCTTTGCGATGCGGGCGAGATATTCCTGGGCAATTTTTGCTTCTGATTCAATAGACTGCATGTATACAAAGATACTTAATTCAGACCTATCTTAAAAGGGCATGCTATTAAAAGTATGGTTTTTAAATCTTAGAAAAGCGCGCCGTAGAGCACTATATCATCCAAATAGAATTCAGATCCGTTGCGGACGAAGAAATGCAACTGGCGGACATCGTCCTTAAGCGAATTCCATGTGAAATAGCAGTTGCTTACATCCTGGGAATTATAGCATAGATCCCCGGACTTGATGACATATCGCGTCCACTTCTGCGAATTCAGATCTATCCATTCCGAGGCGGCTTTGAGCGAAACCCCTTTCACTTCCGATTCTTTATCCCAGTTTTCGAGCGACACACGGATCTGTCCGGAACCCTTCGCATAGAACGCAATGGAATCAAGCGAAGAGAAGTTCCAGCCTTCAGAACGAAGCAACGTACCCGTTACAACCCAAGCATAAATGTTGTTCGTCCCAATCAGATTGTACTTGCCATGGAATACCTTTGACTTGCGGTCCTTATCAGTTTCAAAAGCCTTGGACAAGACCTTGGAACCAATGGAATCCACGCTAAAGTACCAACCTGCCGTATCGCCTTCAAAATCCTGCAATACAATAGACGGGTAGTCAAATTCAGCGGAGCCTGCAGAAGGTTCAATTTTCTTAGTTACATATAAACTATCTTTATTATCAACAACATAAAATTCAAGCGTATCCGTTGTCGGGAGCATCGGAAGCGAGAAAATGCCTTCTTCGTTTGTCTTCGTCATGACATCCAAACCATAGACGCCCACCCAAGCATACTTATCGCCAGCATGGAGTGTTACGCGGCTCATGTAGTTCGAAGTCTCTTGCAACTTGACCGTATCGAGCTGGGCAATTTGCTTTGCCGAGAGTACCTTGGAATAAGAAGAACCCGACTGCACAACCGTCAAGCGGTAATCGCCGTCACTCAAGGAATCAATTGCAAACACGCCATCCTTGTCGGCATAAACATCCGCTTTGACGATAACATTGTTCACATGCAAGGAATCTACACGAGCATTAGCCTTACGGATTGCCAAGGATGCATAAGGCACGGGCTTGCCATCGGCAACGGCAACAAACGTAATCTTGCCTTCGTACGGATTCGGCAGCAAGTCAATTTCTTCGTTTTCACTCGGATTCAATTTTACAGACAAATCGCCATACACGGTATTATTGTCACCGCGCAAGAAGTACACCTGCAACGAATCATTGGGAGGCAACTGCGACAACTGGAAGCGGCCAAGCGAATCCGAACGCACCAGCACGTCCATACCGCGCACGCCGACCCAAACAAAGTTGCAGCTATCAGGCACATCGGCATAACCGCCAAGAGAAGCCGTGGGTTCCAACTTCAGGGAATCAAAGTTCGCATCGTCATCCGAAGAATAAAGCCCTGTAAAGGCAGAACCACCATGCACAATCGTCAGGCGGTAATCGCCCTTCGGCGCTTCAAATTCAAAATATCCATTAGCGTCGGCATAGAAATCTGCGTTAACGATTTCATTTGTCGCATTGTCAACGGACGTCGTGTGGTCAACATTTCGAATAGCAACTCTTGCATACGAAGCAACACGGCCATCGCCAACATAGGCGAATCCGCAAATGCCGTTCGTCGTCTCGCTGCCAGGACCGCCCGAGCAGCTCCAGAGCAAGAGAGCTGAAATTATACAGGCTAGCCGTTTCATTTTGACTTCTCCTGTAATTTCTTGGTAAACGCAAGCGGGAACAGCTGAACATTCAGCTGGAACACGGTATCATCGCCAGTTCCATCCTGCGACAGACGGAGCAGGTCCGAACGGAACTCCTTGATTTTTTCACGGATGAGCTGGATGTCGTTCATGTTGAACGTCATCGTCACGGTACTGATATCGCGAAGAGGGGGTGCATGGCGTTCAAGCGATTCACCCGCAAGGCGAATCGTTTCTTTCTGGAATGTCCGAACAGCTTCGGATCTCCAGTTGCCACCTGTACTCACAAACGTATCATTCACTTTCCAGTACCCGTCCTTTCCCTCAGAAATCATGTTCAGGTCGTGGAGGAGCTTGATAGCATCCTTGGCCTGCTCCACCGTGATTGCCGGCGTGCAAGACTCCGCGAGCCCTTCATAATCATCTTTAAAATTACAAATACCGATTACGGAACGGATAGCGTTATAGTACCAATGACGGTAAAATTCCAGTTCTTTTTTGGCAAGACGCTTCAAAGGGATACCTTTCAAGGCCTGCATCTTCTCATAATGGTTCAACGCTTCCTGGTCGCTCTTTGCACGTCCGAAGTACACGAGTTCCGACCAGTAGGCCGCTTCCTTTTCGTCAAGCTCGAAAAATTCAGCCATCGGCTTGATGAAGTTTACCGCAAGGTGAATCTTGCCCTGCGAAATACGGAGAAGGTTTCCTGGATCCGCACCGAGTTTCATAGCCATGTATCGCCAGGATATAACGGTCTTACGCTTTTTGAAATCTTCAAAAGCATCTCTAATCCATTCGCGATAATCAGTATATTCAAAAATCGGTTTCACAGAAAATCCTTAAGTCAAACAGCACCTCGCGCCATCTCAAGACAACATTCCTTTTCTCATCCAACACGAGACAATGCGGGCGGTTTGAACCTCTATAAAGATATCTTTATACACATCAATAGGTTAGTGCACAGATTTATCGTTCGTTGTGAAATTTTACAACGGAAGTCGAACCGGCAGAGCAGGTCGCCTGCCAAGAACATTCCTGCAAATCGCTAAACCGTTCGTCGCTACAGCGGCCATTAAAGGCGAGAGCGCCGTTTTCATCAATGCGGTAAGCGACATCGTAAGAAATTTCAACAAGCTTGGACTTAGTCACTACCGGATCGCGCATCACCAATGAAGTGATTTCAATCACACAATTGTCTTTCGATTCCGAGGCTTCGGCAGCCTGGTCAACCGGATTCCAATGGAGCTGGATTTGCTTGAAGTCGTCCACTTCTGGATGCTTGGTGCAAGACACAAGCAAAGTGACCAAAACCACAAGAAGAAGCCAGCCACGCATTTTCGAAACCTCTAATGGTTACGCCTGAACGTTGCCACGGTAACGCGGTTACGTCCACTTTCCTTCGATGTGTACAAGGCCTTGTCGGCACGGGCAATGAAGGACTTCGGGTCTTCACCCGGAACCATCTCGGTCACGCCAAAGGAGCAGGTCACCTGCTGCTGCGTAATGAGCGTTGACGATTCAATTGCCTTGCGGAGTTTTTCAGCAAGGAACGCGGCATTCTGGATGCTCGTGTCGTCACTCAGAATCACAAACTCTTCACCACCCCAACGCACGAGGGAATCCGTATTGCGGATCATGCCCTGCACAAGCTTTGCAAGGTTCACGAGGACTTCGTCACCAACAAGATGACCATAAGTATCGTTCACTTCCTTGAAGTGGTCGATATCGAAAATCATGAACGACACAGGGCCGCCCGTCCTGTTCAGCTTTTCCTGTTCGCGGAGGAGAACACCGCTAAAGCCTGCACGGTTGAGGCAACCGGTAAGCGGGTCTTCCCTACTGGACTTTTCATACTCGCTCTTCTCGATTTCCAAAGCACGGAGGTTCTTCTTGAGTTCTTCCTGCTTCTTTCTGTTAATTGCGCGTTCGCGGCTGTAGTCAAAGAATCTGATAATCAAGATGATAAGGAAGGTGACGAACCAAAGAGCGACAAGCGTCGTCACGAGGTCCACCTGCGAAATCTTCTTGCCCTTAAAGCGAAGCCTGTTGATTTCCATGCCGCCATATCCGAGCGGAGCGTTCGTACCCGTCTGGATTTCAATCAGCGGAATATTCGAAAGGTCTACACGCGCCTTGTGCACGTTGATTTCGTTCTGGGAAACCCACCAGCCAGCCACGCGGAATTCCTGCGGGACAAACACGGCCGGGTACGGTTCCTTGGTCGGAGTAAATTCGATTTCGTTGAACTTGAGGGAAGTCTCGTCGTTCTTGCGGTAGAGACCGCTGTCGTAACCACGCATGTAAAGGCGCACGGAGCCTTCGTTACGCGGCTTGAGCCATACGAAAAGGCTGTCGTACTTGGAAAGGTCAAGCCCCTTGGACTTACCATCGCCCAAATATATCTTGATGCCCACATACGGGTAAGCATAGCCTTCACGGAGTTCATACTCGATAACGACGGAGCTGTCGGTACGCATCATGGAGATGGCTGAGGTACCTCCGTCTACGGAGTCGGCACTAGCAACCACATAGGGATGTTCACCGAGATTGATGTCTAAAATATCGTCCAAGAAATGCCTATATGCGAACATGGCTACGGCGGTCACCACCAATAGCACAACAATCAGGAAATTCATCCTGAAAAGGGCATACACTTTTCTCATAACCTTTGAAGACATAATCACATATCCGTTTTAGACCATGACATTCTAAATATACAAAAAAGGACGTTTTTAACTTGAAATTATCTTGAAAGCCACCCTCCAAGTCGAGCGATTATGGGCCTCAAGGTATTCGCGAGTTCTTCCTGGGAATGAGTGTCGGGGTGACCATGCAAACCGACATTCGATGTAAAGACGTGTTTGTAGTCCAAATCCTTGTATCCAGCGGCAATTTGTTCATCGTAAATAGACTTTATTGTCGGACCAAGGTCATCATTAGGCCAAACTTTCGTAGAAACAAGCAAAAATTTCACACCTGGGTGAGCTTTACGGAGCTTTTCAAGCAATTTTGCATACGCTTTCTTGAATTTTCCTTTATCTGCATACGGCGGATTACCCTGAAAATCGTTAATTCCCTCGAAAATCACAATCACTTGCGGGTGGAACTTTTCCAAATCCCAGCGTTCCGGCTTTGAATACGAGGTCACCGAACCCATAACCGTGTAATCATAGAGGCGTTCATACGTCCATTCGGGTACCATATTGTCGTAGTTGCGCACAAGACCGCGTCCGCTGTAGGCATTCACCTGGTAGTCGGCATTGAAACCGCTCGCAAGGAGGTAGGCATAGCTCTTGGAGGCATTTGTCTTGTCGAACTCGGGAGCGTCCTCTGCAGAGGAACCCTCGCAACCGTAACCTGCGGTAAAGGAATCGCCGATGAACTCGATGCGACGACGGGAAGGTTTAGGCGCATCGCCAAATTCGCCATCGACAGAAATGCCGTAGAACTTGATTTCGGGAACGCCGCTTTCGCTAATCTTGATAAAGCGGTACTTGTGGAACGAACCGTCGTCCTGCACTTTGATGGCACGGTTTTCCTTGGAATCGACTTCGAACTGTTCAATCTGCTTGCCGTCACGGTCAAGGCGCCAGCGAGAATGGCCTTCGACCGTAAACGTAATTTTGGAGGCCCTGGCGTTAAACGTGATGGATGCGGCAGGCGCACTGGCACGGCTTACACCGCCTGCATGGGACCAACGGCCATTGAACAACAGATTTTCCATAGAAGAGGATGCTCCGAAAGAGCACGCAGCAAGCGCACTCAGCAAAAGGAATATGCGGACAAGATTCATTGAGGGAATGATAGAAAAAATTGGGCTACCGCCCAAAACCTATTTTAAAATTCATTATTAAAAGCACGTCATGCGGGCGGGGCCCCAGCTCGGAGTTGACGCCTACGGCGTCAGCGGCTTCACTCGGTTATGCCGGTCTGCAAGCAGCCCGTCGCAACACTCGTTTTGCACGCAACTGCGAAGGAATAGCCTTGGCCGACGCTTTTTTTCAAAATAAAAAAGTCACCCTATTAGAATAGGATGACTGATTTTTTGCATTTAAATCAGGCTAATTACACTTGCGGGGCGGCGGCTTTCTTGCTCAAGACCTTGATTTCTTGAATAAACGAAAGGTCGAGCGAGAACTTTTCTTCCTTGCCGCTTTCCTGGATTTCGACCATCGACGGGGACTTTGCCAAATGGAGCGCATGCACATAGAACATCTTTTCTTCGAGCTTTGCGTTTCGCTTGGACTTGTCCATAATTTTTGCAGCAAGCGGAGTGCCCACCGTCTTTGCATAGCGCAAGACCTTCACAAGATCAAACGTGCTCAGTTTCTGATAAACGCTACCATACTTGGTTGAATCCATCGTTGCCTGGGCAGAAGCTTCGTCAGCCTCGTCTCTCAAATCGTAGTCGATTTTCTTGGATTCCGGCCATGCAATCGAGAATTCGGCCTTCCATTCATCTTGGGCAGCGGGCGTGCGATTTTCGGTCGATTCGCCAGCATACGGGAAGAAGCCGTAGTTCTCGAGAATTTCGAATGCGCGAGATTCCAGTTCAGGATTCAAAATAAAGCCGTAACCCGGGATGTATTCTTCGGTACATTCCATGAACTGCGGGAAGCGAGAAAGTTCGCTAAGCACTTCGGCACTTTCGACCTTGAGGAGTCGAGCCGTGCGCACCTTGGCACCATAGAAAGAAGCATTCCATTCGGCAAGTGTCGAAGAAACGTTCTCAGGCGGCTTGAGCCAGTTGCGAAGATTTTCAACTTCGGATTCGGGGAAACCGCACTTGAGGCCAGCAACGTACGTTTCTTTTTCGAGCGTGAAACAAAGGAACGTTTCGTCGTTCTTGACTTTAGCAAGGCATGCGAGAGAGTAAAGCACGCGCGGAGCCATGCCGGTAGAAACGACCAAGTCAAAGTTCGGAAGCGCCGTAAGGTTTGCTTCGGGTATAGACGCAATAGACGTATCAAGCCAATCCCTACCCGACTTGCTCAGAACAACGGAAGTAATCTTGCCTTGTGCCATGCGGAAATCGACAAGGCCCAAAATCCAAAGTTCGCAAAGCGGACGCGGCATGAATTCCCAAGGCAACACCTTGTTCTTTTCTTGAATGCGGTAAGACGGATCCATCACCCAGAAGAGGAGGGCTGCATCAGCTGCGGAAAGGCCTTCGCCCAAGCCGCTCAGCAAGCGAGCGCAAAGATTACGGTCGCCATGGAAGCGTTCCTTGATCCACCAAGAAATTACATCTTGATGCAAGCGGAACCCGTTCTTATGAATAAAATCAATTGCGGTTGCCGACGGAAGCAAGAAGGAGTTTTCGCGTTCAAGCCAACCGTTCTGCACGAGAAAACTAAAGATAAGCGAAATTTCGTGTTCGCAAGCCTTTTCGGAAACATGACGAGACGAAGTAAACGCTTCGGCGCAAATCTGGCGGCCACGGCGATGGAGCGTCCCGTTCGCGTTGATGCGGAGTTGCTTTTTCTTGGCGTTCGCAAGCACAATGCAAATATGCCAATCCAAAAGGTTCTGGAAAGAAATCAACGGGGATACCGTGTCGATTTCGCCTTCGGGCTTGATGTCAAAGCAACCGACAAAATCGCCAAAGCCCATGTAAATCGGGGTGCCACCTACGAAAGAGCGGTAAATCACGTATTCACGGCACATCGTAAGGAGGAACGTCTGGAGTTCGCGATTTTTGCTTACAGGGACCGTCAGTCGAAGTTCGTTAAATGCAAGTCCTCTAGACCCGCTATTATAAATCAAATTCAGGCAGCGGCGCTGCCACATTTCCATCTTGGAAAAGAGTCCCGCAACGCGTTCCTTGTCGGAATAAAAAGACAGTGTTTCGGACTGGATGAGAGCATTGTTTAAAAGTCCCTTTTTGCCGAACGCCTTAGCATGGGCGTTGCGAAGCAAGGGCTTGGACATACCATCAAAAAAAGCGTTTAAATCAAACATTATGCACCTTAAAGCAGGGTGCCAAATATAATAAAAAATGGGCCGTTAGTTAAGGGGCTACACACGTGAACAGGTATTGAACAATGGGGGAGGGTTCCGCCCTTAGGGGTATGTTAATCATTGTTCAAAGGTCCACAATGCAATTCAGGATTCTTTTCCTTTTTTTCCCAGCATTTTAGCAACTCAATTTTCTTTTTTACCCGAATTTCATCACCTCTGCATCTACCAGCGTACAAATCTTTTAGATACGCATAATAATCTTGTTCAGACCTAGGACTATAGTATATATTGCTGACAATAATGAAATCAAAATGTTTATTTTTCGAGGCCCCGTATTTTCCACGCCATAGCAACAATCTACCCATATATTCTCCTGTTACAGGTTTTTCAGCAGATTCTGCTATTAGTTTTTTCTCTAGGCTATCAATAATTTTTATTTGCTCTTCATTTAATTTTATATACGATTCACAATAATCAGACCATAGTATATCACCACCAATTTTATTTTTCGAATAAATAAACGATTTACTACCATATAAATAAATCAACAAATCATCCTTTAAAGAAAAAACACTATCATTAGCTGCATAAGTATTTAAGAAATCTTCTATTGCCACACCCATATAAAATTTGAAACGTTCTTTTTCATATTTGCAATATTCAGGCAAATCCCCTTTTGTAAAAAAGCCATGTTCCTTGCATTCTTCGTTTAGAACCTCTACATCTTTTTCGCCACATCCAGCAACAAATAGAGAATTAAACAACATAACAATAAAGGCAAAAAGTCTAACTGCATTCTTCATTTTCTATCCACTTTAAATATTCAACTACTTTTTACACATTCATTTTAACAAATCAATATACAAAAATTCGTTTTTCCTACAAAAAAGGCGATGCCGCAACAAGTGCGGCATGACAAAGCAGCAGGAATATGTATGACAAAGTCAGCGCGGTGGCCGGCATGTCAAGTCACTGGATCCTTCGACTTCCCCTATCGCTACGCTCCAGGGTTCGCTCAGGATGACACCTTGCAAAGCATCCTCGATTTACTTCGACAAGCTCAACACAGGTCGCGAGGATAGCTGCTTAGGATAATGTTCGAGATTACTTCACGAATCTTTCGATATCGGAGACGGAGCCTGCGATGCGCTGCTTGAAGTTCCAAATGCGGGAGAAGGTCTTGCCGTAGCGTTCGAGGATAACACGGTTATCCAAAATAAGGACCTTGCCGGAATCGGAATCGTTGCGCAAGAGGCGCCCCATACCCTGACGGAGTTCGATGTAAGCTTCAGGTACAAAGTAATCCTTGAAGAAGTTCTTGTTGGCAGCCTTCATCTCGTTCGTGATACCAGCGACAAGCGGATCTGTCGGGTTCGGGAACGGGAGCTTCGTAATGACGAGCAACTTGAGCGCATCACCCGGGAAATCCACGCCTTCCCAAAGGCTTTGGCAGCCCAAGAGGCAAGCGCCACGTTCCTTGCGGAACATCGCCACGAGACCGTCAAGCGAGCCATCGACATGCTGGCAAAGCAAAAGCTTGTTGCGTTCGGCAAATGCCGGAGCAAGTGCAGCCTGCGCCTTCATCATCGTTGCGACACTTGTGAAGAGCACCATCGTATTTTCTTCGACATTCGGAAGCACCTTCAAAAGCGTATCGTTCAAGGCATCGCCAAATTCCGGAGCCGAAGGCTTCGGGAGGAACTTTGCGACCATCACAGAGCGGCGTTCATTCACATCGGACTGTTCCGTATAAACGCGAACAAACGGCTGTTTTACCCTGAGCGTATCCATACCCATTTTCTGCAAGAAGTACGAAAGGTCTGCCTGCACAGAAAGCGTTGCAGACGTGAACGTCGCAGACTTGATCCACGGGTAGAATTTTTCTTTCCAGACTTTACCGGAGTGGAGCGGAACTGCATGCAGCTTGATGGTATGCGGATTGAACGGCTCTTCCATGTAGAAGACCCAATCATTGCGGCCAGCCTTTGTGACAAATTCAAAGTCCGAAATGAAATGTCCAATTTCGGCCATACGGCCATCGAGATCGCTCACGACACCCTTGAGAGCATCAATGTTCGCAGTCGCGGCAACGAGCTTTTCAGCAAAGCCACGGGCATTGTTGTACTGTTCGAGGAACGTAGCCGGGTCTGCTTCGTATTCAGCGAGAATGCTATTCGTGTACGTAAAGCCGCTACGGCCATTCTTCTGTTTGGCAAGCTTTTTGCCAATCTTCATGAAGAAGCGGTGCAGAGCCTTTTCAGCTTCGGCCAAGGATTCAGAAAGTTTGTCGCAAAGTTCGTGAAGTTCCGGCTGTTCTGCCGGGATACGGCTTGCAATTTCTGCAATGAGGCCATCGCCACCAGCTTTGGAGGGTTCAAGCGTTTTCGCAATATTTCTGAATCCGAAGAACGAGATAGAACGACCAAATATCTGGTTGCTGATTTCGGGCAAGCGGTGCGCTTCGTCAAAGACGATGTGCTCGTAAGACGGGAGCAACGCAAAATCAAGTTGCAAGTCCGAAAGGAAGAGCGAATGGTTCACGAGCACCATGTTCGCATTCATGGCCTTGCGCTTTGCAATGAGCGCTGGGCAGTTTTCGTGACACGAGTGATTTTCGCCATTGCAGCAAGAGGCACTGCACGAAAGCTTGGACCAAAGCACACGATTGCGGCTCTGGCTAAAGGAATTACATTCGTTGATGTCGCCCGTTTCGGTTGTGAGCACCCATGGTATCAGAGCCATGAAGGAATCACGTTCTTCAGCGGAGAGGAGCGTTTGCGGATGCATCAACAATTCTTCGAACTTGCGAAGGCAAAGGTAATTGTCGCGGCCCTTCAAAATTGCGGGGCGGAGCTCGCCATTGTAAATCTTTGCAATCTGCGGGATAGATTGCGTCCAGAGCTGTTCCTGCAAAGTGCGAGTTGCCGTACTGATTAAAACACGTTCGCCAGTAATAGCCTTGTTCGCTGCGGTAATCAAGTACGAGAGTGTCTTGCCAGAACCGGTCGGAGCTTCGAGCACGCAGAGGCCGCCCTTGTACATGTTGCGTTCCATGACCGAGGCAAAATCTTGCTGGTTGTGGCGCGGCTTGTAATCATCGACAACAAACGAAATGAATCCGCCTTCCTTGAAGAACTCACTCACGCGCGGAGCCCTGGACTTGGGCAAAGCTTCCGGAGCAGGAGCGGATGGCAGCTTGTACTTCGGAGCAGCAAGTTTTTCGACTTTTGAAGTGAAAAGCGTCTCGTAGCCAGAGCCCTTGGCAACTTGAGAAAGAGCATCGTAGATCCACGGGTCCATCGTAGAAATCTTTTCAAGAGCCTTTACAAACAAGCGACCGCATGCATCGGCATCGGGCAAAGCGCGGTGAGCACGGCTACGTTCAATATCGAGTTCCTGCACAAGAGTATCAAGGCGATGGTTCGGAACATCCTGGAACGCAATGCGCGAAAGCGTAAGCGAATCCCAGAACACATGGGAATCGTAAGAAATGCCGACCTTTGCAAAAGTCTGCTTGAGGAACTTGGAATCAAAAACGGCATTATGGGCTACAATCGGAAGATCCCCGACAAACGAGCAAATCTGCCCTGCAACCGTTGCAAAATCCGGAGCACTTTCCAAATTTGCCTTGTTAATGCCGGTAAGCGTCTCAATAAAGGGACGAAGTTCTGCAGAAGTCGGCTTCACCAGAAAATCGAGATTTTCCTTCGGTTCGCCATTTTCAAAGCGAACTAAAGCCACCTCGATGATTTCGTCTTTCTCGAAATCAAGTCCGGTCGTTTCCAAGTCTAGCGCCACAAATGCGGGAATTTTTTCCATCTTCATCCATCCTTTAAGGCAATGCCGGCAAGTTCGGCATCAGTTGTTCTAAATCGTTTGCACCACTCTTGATTTTCAACGTATCAATCGGGGATCGCCATGCAGAGCCAAAGCTAAAGGGATTCAAAGAACCGCCATTGGGAAGTCCAGTCCCTTTATCTGCATAATAATAATCAATAATGTAACCACCTTCAACAAGGTCGTTAAAGGAAAATACTCCATAAGGAGAGCACTTTGCATATTCAAACTTGCCAGTTTCTACAGACTTGAGACGAACAACAGCACCCGTCTTTGCACCAGGAATTCTGCCTGCCATAGAAGCAAGCTTCAATTTGGAAACGGATTCAAACGTAAGTTTGTTTTCGTACTTTGTCTTGATTACTGTATCACGGACGCCATTGCTATCGGCCTTGGCCAAAGTCGTATCGGCATAGCCACGCAACAAGTTGAACTTGGAATCTGTCGGCCACGGGGCATCGCGCTTTACAAGGTAGCGGACCGGATCGAGCTTTTTCGCAGCAACTTGAACGGTATCCTTATTTTCGACAATAAAGAACATATCCTTCAAGGAATCGACAACAGGCTTGTTGTAAATAACAATCAAGGAATCTTTCGGGAATGCATTTTTAGCCTTTCCTGTAAGCTGAACAGTCTGGATTTTCGGAGCAAGCGTATCGCCCTCCATTTCCTTCCATTCAATTTCAGCATAATTTCGAGCGGTATCCAGCACATGATTCAAAGAATCCTTGCCATTGGAGCAAACAAACTTGTACAAAACCTCGTCTTTCGGCTTCGGGTCAAAGTAAAAGCGCGGAGCGCTAGATGTGCTGAGATAAACAAGTCGAGGATAAAGCGTATCGCCATCCTTCGAAGACAAATAGCAATTGGACGTATCCGCAAAAGCAGAATCAAAATAAACACGGCGCGTGAAATTCGCTTCGAGCACATCCTTAAAAGGCTGCGTTACGTTGTCCAGTTCCATTAAAGACGTATCTTGGTTCGCAAGCGCAATCCACAAAGTATCATGCACCGTTTCATTCAACTGCAAGTCCGAGACCCAAACACCGGCAAGTTCTGACGAAGGTTCAATCTTGTGGTTGCCATTCCCATCGACAAATGCGACTACGCGATAATGCCCAGCTTTAAGCCCCGTAAACGTAAAGTTTCCAATGCTATCAGCCGCCGTGATGTAAAGCGGTTCTTCTTTTGTAAGCATCGGGAGCGAATCTAGCACATGCGTGACCGTATCGCGGTACTTTTCAAGATAGCGCTTGGATTCACGTTCAGCACCCATCAAATAAAGCCCTACGCTCGGGTAATTCTTTTTGCGGACAAGAGAATCCGGCACCATCACTCGGCCCGAAAGCGTCAGGGAGTCAATGATAGCTCCTGTCGAAAAAACAACCTGGAAGGGCTTTGCAAGTGCATTACCGCGCAAGTCCTTGATGCCACCCGCAAAAGTAACCGTATAAGTCGTACCGGTATCGAGTTCCGCACGCGAATAAACTTCGAGCATTTTGCCATGAACTTCGTAGCGCAACTTCTTTTCAATCGGAGGCGAAATCGAAATTGCACCACGCGGAATCGAAGCGTTAATCCATTCGTCGAATTCCAACTTCACCGACAGTTCATTCGGATGGTTCGTAGTCATTGGCGCCGGAGACACCGCCGCGACACGCGGCGGGAGCTTGTCTTCGGGTCCACCCGAAGGAGCCACCTGCGTTGCGCAAGCAGCTATCATCAGGCATGACGCCAATAAATATGTAACCTTCGAGAACTTCATTCTCACTTAATCAAATCAATAATCTTGCCAATGCGGGTGAATCGAACACGGAACGGAATGCGCCACCAAGTAAGCGGATTGCCGAGAGCAAACTTTCCATCATCATTTTCAAACGAGAAGTAAATGATAAATGCCTTTGCACGAATATTGCGCAGCGAAACAAGTCCCCAATAACGGCTATCGGCGGAATTATCGCGATTATCGCCCATCATAAAGAATTGCGGATACTTAACAACATAGCGGTCAATTTTTTCGGAACCCAGATAAAGGTTGCGCTGGATTTCAAAATGGTTCTTTTCTTCAACTTCAGTAGAATCCGTAGAATCAACCGGTGCCGGAGGCACCATGTTAAGGCGCTTCACGTTACCATCGAGATCCTGAAGAATAGAGCCTTCAAAGGACACGTAGCTTACAGGGCGCGTAAAGCCGCGGTTCAAATCAGGATCATGCGGGTCGAGCATCGGCAAAAAGCCAATCTTCGCAAGTTCCCTGAAATAGTTGAACGGCATCGCTCCGGACAAAGAATCGCCAAGAGTGAGACGCTGCTGGAGCACGGTCTGGTTTCTCGAAAGCATCGCATTCAGCAAGAGAGAGCGATCGTTCTCGACCGGGAATTTGAAATCATTGAACACGTAATTGTTGTTTTCACGGCCATTACGCAAAAGCGAAAGTTCCAGGCGCACAGAAGAATCCGGATTTTCCTGAGCCACAAGCGAACGTAGCCACCAGAGTTTAATCATCGGGAGAGAATCTACGTACAGCGTATCGCCAACGGAGGGCACCACAAATTCTTCGACTTCGTCTCTCGGCGAAAGCGTGCGAACGCTAGCGGTCCACTTTCCGAATGCGGGGAGCGAATCCTGACGCTTGCCGTTCAAGAAAAGTCTGCCGCCATGAACAGCAACGGTATCGCCACTTACAGCAACACAACGCTTGATGTAATCCTTCGGACCATCGGCGTAATGCACCAAGTGCGGCTGTCCATTTTCGGGGGCATGGTCCCAATAGTAATTGCCCAGCATAAGTGCGTTGAACAAATGCGTGTAGCGCTTGGGATTGTTATCGGGATATTCCGGTTCGCCCGGATAGCGGAAGATGACGACATCGCCATGTTTAGGCACTGCGTATCCCGGGAAATTCTGGTTCGAGAACGGAATCGGCGAACCATAAGTAAACTTGAGGCCAAGCAAAAAGTCGCCAGTCTTGAGCGAATCTTCCATGGAGCCGCTCGGAATCTGGAAAGCCTGGATAACGTACTGGATAACAATCAGTGCAAGGATAACCGGTACAATAACTTCACGTGTAAATGATTTAAGAAACTTCTTTACGTTCTTTTTTGGAGATGTCTGTTCCATCAATACTCCCAATTACAAACTCTTGACCGTCTTTACAAAGTTACGGCTAACGGTAATCTGTGTTTTATTCTTGTCTCGAAGCACAACGCAAAGGCGGCCACTGTCCGTCTTACGTATTTCGGAGATATAGTCAATTGCCACCAAATGCGCACGATGCACGCGAACAAACTGGCGCGGGTCAAGCCGCTTTTCCAATTCCACAAGCGTAAGGTCAATAATGTACTGCGATGTGGTCGTGTATGCGGTCGTGTACTTTTCTTCGCTCTGGAAACGGATTACTTCGTCCATGTTCACAAGCAAAATGCGGTCAGGTTGCTTGACCTGCAAGCGCTGCATGTAGAGTCCGCTCGCGCTCATCATTTCCTTGAACTTGTCCCACGAGAAATCTGCCGGAACGCCTTGTCCGCTTTCGTGCGGCATGCGCTTATGGAGTTTCGCCATTGTCGCCTGCAAACGCTCGGGATCAATCGGCTTCAAAAGGTAATCAACGACATTTTCTTCGTATGCACGGAGCGCAAAGTTGTCGTAGGCCGTCGTAAACACGATGAGCGGAATATCATCTTCGTTCAGAGACTTCAATACTTCGAAAGCATCCATATCCGGCATCTGGATATCAAGGAAAATGACATCCGGATCGAGTTCATGAATCTTTTCAATCGTCTGCGCGCCAGAAGCCGCTTCGCCCAGGATTTCAATTTCGCCCGAATAAGCTTCGAGCAGGGAACGCATGCGTACGCGTGCTAGAGGTTCGTCATCGGCAATTAAGGCAGTAAACATATCGATAAGCTCTTACTTTTTAAGTTTTTTATAAAAACGAATTAGCACAGCCTTCATGCCATCAGAATCACGATAGACATCGCCAAGCTTCATAAAGGCAAGATTCCCTACCCTATCACGCTTGAACGCCCAATTTATCGAATTCTCCGACAAGCTGACCTTAACAATACTATCGGCATACACGAACGTTCCGCGGAGCGTATCGACTTTCGCGGAATCTTTGAGGATAGTCTCGACAGCAACAACCTTGCCGTCATTGAACAAGTCCATATCTACAACACGCTGCCTGCAATCATCACAAGGCATTTTTCCTGAATAAAAGCCAAAAACATCCGCAGGAATTTCTACGGGCGGCAAATCAGGAAGCGGCTCCGTTTTTTGTTCGGAACATCCCAAAAAAAGTCCACACAGCATTACAGTTAGCGCATAGGCATACTTCATGCATAATAATCTAAAAAAATTCAATCAAGACAAAAGGAAGGCTGCTTTAAAAACCGGTAGAATAGACCAGTCTAAAGCCAATCGTCACTTTGGATTGCACAGGATTTAGCTTTTCACGTTCCTTTGGTGCAAGTGCGGTTACCTTGTCCGACCAGCCGCCACCGCGGATAACGCGAAAATCACCAGTTTTGGGGCCCACGTAATTATTGCTCCCGTTTTTCGGATAAGTGTCATACCAGTCATTTACCCATTCAGCAACATTACCGGCCATATCGTAGAGACCAAAAGCATTCGGCAACTTTTGAGCCACTTCATCAGGACCCGTAGTTTGTCCATAATATGCATACTTTGTTGCAACGTCGGTATCCCAATAATACGTCGTCGAGGTACCACCGCGAGCAGCCACTTCCCATTCATTTTCAGTCGGGAGGCGGATGGATGCAACGGAGTAATTGATGGTCAAATCTACTAAAGAAGAATCACCGGCAATGGACTTGTAAACATAGGCCGTATCAAGCCCAACAAGCTTTGAGAACGCATTGCAGAAGAGTGCTGCACGGAACCAGTCCACATCCGAAACGGCGCGATTTTCGCCACTCTTAAGCTGTTTCGGCAAACTGTTCATGACAAATTCATAAGTCTTTTGAGTCACTTCCGTTGTTGCAATTGCAAACGAATTGACACCAAAAGAATTCACACCACGGGTAATCGTCGCCTTGGGAATAGTCGACCATTCGAACATGGTAAAGACCGTGGAGTCCACTTGCGGCGAACCTTTACTCGAAGACGACTGATTCACTGGGGACGAACGGCCATTATCACTAGGGATAATAGCTTCGCCTTCGACAGACTCACCACTAGCCGTGCAGGCTCCAAGCGCAAAGCACATTCCAAGCGATAAAACCGCTACCGACACGCCATGCGATAAAATCTGTTCCAGACGCATAGTTCACCCTCCGTTTATCGACTAACGAACGACACCCACGCGGTAAAGTTTCTGCTTCGTCTTGCCGCTTTCGAACTTGACCTTCAGTCGAGCGGTATAGATATCGCTACCGAGATTATGCAAGTCGAGGTTAGCTTGGTTCATGCCAGCAACGCCATCCGGGATATCCTTCTTGAACACGCACAAACCCGTAATGTCATAAAGTTCAAGCTTTATCGAGCGCGGCTTAGCACCAAGTCCCATGCGGACCTTCGCTTCGCCACCGCGAACCGGGTTCGGGAAAATGAAGAATTCCGAAATTTCATCCTGCGATTTTACAGCATCGACATCGCCAAGCTTGGATGCATCGAAGAATCCCGTGCGTTCATTGCCTGCAGCCGGGAGTGACCATGCCGACGCAGCCTTTTCGGCGCCATCGGCGGCCTTATCCAAGCGGAACGCAGTCACGCGATTCCTGTGGAATGCGTAAAGTTCAGGGCCTTTGGAATTCTTGACCGCATCTGTTACAAAAATGCTCATCGGCGCAATCTGCGATACAGAATCGATTATTTCAAAACCGCCTGCAGCAATCGGGAAACGGTCAGAAACGCGCTTGCCCTTGCCCATGTATGCGTAAACAAGGCCATCGTTTGACGGCACCAGAATTTCAGGAATCTTATCACCAGTCACATCGACCACAAGCGGGTCACTATGGAATCCGTAAATCGGAGTACCACGATTAATCGTTACCGGGAATCCATCAATCGGGAGGCCAAAGCGATCAAGAGCATAGACCAGATTGTCGCCCAGGAATACAATTTCCGGATAAGCATCGCCATTCAAATCGCCAAAGGCAATTCCAGAATTTTCATCATAGAGACCACTTGTACCGGAAGCCCCGCGCTTATAGACATGCGTCCATTCGGCAGACTGCTTACCACCTTCACCAAGTTTAAAGCTAGCCACCGTACCGCGACTGCCAAGCATCACCGCTTCAACAGTTCCATCGCGATTCAAGTCCGTACATGCCACATGGAACTTTTCATTCTTGGATGCATTCACCTGCGCAATTCCGGCATTTTGCTTGCTAAAGCTCGGCTTTGCATCGGCCTTGTTTTCGAGCGAGAACTTGCGCATAAAGATTTTGCCATCTTCACCAACAACAACCGCGAAGTAATCTTGCTTGTCCACCTTGCAAAGAGCCATGTCTTGCGGGTGAGCGATATTTTCGGTCGAGGTAAATGAGCGAGTCATTTCGTCAGTCAAATTCACAGTCCAGAATCCCGAATCTGAAGCAAAGAACAAGTGCGAACTTGCAACAATCGGGCCAACCAATGCGGACTGAATTGAAGGAGCGCCCGAAACGGATTTTTGCAAATCCATCACGTCTTGCATCGGAACGCCAGAATTAAACGATGTACGCACCAAATGCTTTTTGTGCAAGGAATAAACGCGTTCGCCATCGCCTGCAAGCCCGACAAGAGGGCCATAGCTCGGGCCCAAGCGGTACAGCGGCACATCTACAGTCTTATTCTTTTGCGAGACCTGCTTTTGCACCACAGACGTATCCGAAACAAAAAGCGTATCGCCAAGTGCGTTCAACGCCTGGAGCGTTCCATCTTCAGAAGCAAACACAATAGCCTTGCCCGTCGATTCATCTTCGTAATTGACGAACACGGCTCCGCGCACAGCACTTGCAAGCCCGACATTCTTCGGGAACTTCGAATTTTCGATGCTGCCGTCATCAACGCTAATCGTCACACGAATAACAGGCGCCGCAAAGTTAATGACACTATCGCCCATGAACGCATTTGCTGTCTTTTCGATGCGAGCGTCCTTCGGAATTTCTACAGAAATCTTGAAACCGGTATAACCACCCTGCGTTGTCGCTGTATTGGCATAACCTGTCGGCAGAATCGTCTTGACCGTATCAAACTTCTTGTCCTTAGCGTAGCGCAAATGCGGGAGCAAGTCCGCACCACTACCATAATCCTGAGTATCTTCGCCAATTGCATTCTTGAACATTTTTCCAATGCTCAAAACATTGTCCGATTCCACAAGCGTAAGTCCAAACTGGTGATCGCGATTGAACTCGCCACCCCACTGGTTTGCAGACCCATAGCGCAACGATTCGCGCAAATACCAGTCATTCACCTTCCATACGGCAATCCCGCTCGCCGGGAGGCCCGCATCAAAGCTGTTCACGCCAAGCACAAGGCCACTAGCCTTTTTCTCATTGCGCTTGCATTTGCCATCGTTGCAAATACTATCCTCGAACACCGTATAGAGGCTATCTACAAGAATAGACTTAAAAGTCGTATCGTTATTTTGCTTTGCCTCGCCAAGATAAACCTTTATCGAGCCATCCTTATTCCAGGAACGCTGGCGGTTTTCTATCAAGATGTATTCGCTTGCACTCAAAGGGACCTTCACAATTTCGGTCCCGAGACCGCTACCTGCAGCAGCAATATCGACCGTTACCGGATGCCCCGCCGTCGGGCGGACTTCCTTGACGTTGGACCAGCCCATGTATGCGCGTTCCCAAGCCGCAGGCAACACTGGGAAGAATCCGTTACCCGCATTGTAGCCCGCAAAGTCCATAATATCAAAATAGCCGAGACGCGATGTTCCCTTGACATCGTCGAACGTATTGGGCAATCCGAGCTCGCGACCGATCTGGTTCACTACGATACCGTTGATACCCCAGTTAAGTCCATCCTGCGAAGCCGTTTCGCTCACCACCATCATGGACTTGATGGTATCAACCGCAGCACCTTTCAGTACAATACCGTTATTTACGGAATCCTTTGCAATTACGACACCCGGGAGAGTGTCCGGCAAAAAGACCCATTCGTTACGTGAAATATAGACGTCAAAAAAATCGCCCGGCGTATTCGCACCCTTCGTACCCATACTGCCGCCATCCAGCAAGCTACTGGAACCGGCATGTGCAATCATGAACGCACGCTTGGTATTCGGATTCTTGGAAAGCGGAATATTGAACGGAGAACCGTTTTCGGACTTGTGCGCCGCCATCACGGCATCATAGACAAAGCGCAAGTAATCGCAACTGCGAGCAGAATCGTACTCGGCCGTTTTTTCGCCCTTCATCTTTTGCGTGCGGTTATAGTCAATCATCTGCTTGTCGAGCGTGTAGACCGTAGGAAGGATGCTATCCTTGATGATAAGCTCGCCACCGCTTGCCGCCTTGTAATAAGCGCTAGCAAAATTCAAATGTTTTTGCCAATAGTATTTATTGCCGCGGCTTTCGGACGGATCCAGGTTGTAAGTCCCGGTATCGGAGCCAAAAACACCCGTACCCGTAGTAAGCGAGTTGTCGGGAGATTCTTTCTTGAACTGCACGCGCAGCACGAAAACTTCAAGCGTGTCAGCGGCATGCGCCAACGACATTAGGGAGAATACACCTAAAAACAATGCGAAAAACTTGGCATTCAACTTCATGATTATAATTTACAAAAGTAGGCCGTAAGCAGTAGGCTGTAGGCAGAAAAAAGTTACTCGTTAATTGTTATTAACTAATAATTTTTAGGATTTACTCACCGATGAGCTTATAACTTCTCGGGATATTGAGGCGCCAGGTACCTGAGCCAAAAGGTTTTCCGCGATTGACTCTTCTCACATCCAAGTCGAGGAAAGTCGTCGTATCACGAACAAAAGAAATTTTCGACGGAGTTTTGACGCCCTTGAATTCCTTGTATTCCCCGATAATAATCCGTTCGCGACTCCCATCGCGGCCAGGCATTTCGAGCCACTGCACTTCGCCATTCTTTTCGGCATACGCAAAATGGCGGCCCGACATTTCACGGGCTTCAACAATTTTCATAGCGACAGAATCGGCACCAACGGTATCGCGCGACGATTTGACTTCGAACTTTTCAGGCAAAACCTTTCCGTCAAATAGCCCCGCCACCTGATGAATATGTACCAGCGGAAGCGACGGATCGTTCAAAAGCCCGACCATGTAGCCGGCGCCCTTCGTGTACATCTTTTCTATGGGGAACACCATCTGCCAGCCATCCTCAAGCCACAAGAGCGAGGCAACGCCTATGCCAAGCGTGCCAGTCAATTCCATGCGATAACGCTTTTTCGGCACAGAAAAGAGTACGGCATCCAAATCTTGAGTCTTGCCATCCGGCAAATAAATCGTGAGCGAGAAAAAAGCCTTCAAGCTGTCAGCAGGGGCCTCGGCACCGGGAACAGCAGGAGCAGTCGATTGCTTTCCGCCAACGCACCCAGTCAATAAAAGCGACAGCAATAGCAGTAAAAACAATCCCCGCACAAGGGCAGAACATTTCGCCACATTGAAGGTCATACGAACCTACTTCTTTTTGCCAAAGAACTTCAATACAGCGGGGTGCTTTGGATTCAGCTTTTGCAATTTCTTATAAGACTTGCGAGCGTCTTTTTTCAGACCAAGAGCTTCCTGAATGGCGCCCATGTGTTCCCAGAACACATCGTCGCGGCTCATCTTTTTACTGTCGATGAGTTGCATCGTCTGGTAAGCTTCGTCAAAGCGGCCCATGCGGTACAAGCCCCAAGCCTTGGAATCCAAATAAGCGTCCTTGCCTTCGCCATCTTTTTCAAGCGTGAGCGCTTCAAGCACAAGCTTATATCCCTTCTCGACTTCGGCAGGAGTGCGGTTGATTTCGATCAACGAATAGCCGTAATAGTTCAAGGTCGAAGCCATTTCGTGCGGCGAGAATTCAGGCAGTTTCAATAACGCTTCAAAATGGCGGAACGATTCGTCATAGCGCTTGAGGCGTTCCAAGTTCATCGCCATCGAAAGGCGCACGCGGCTGTACGAGGAATCCTTTGCGAAGAACTTTTCGAGCATGGATTCTGCTCTTGTGCGATTGTCGACTGCACGAGCCTTTTTCGCAGAATCGGCACGCAAATCCTTTTCAATGTCCAAAGCTTCACCGATAAGCGCTCTCGAATAGATGTCCAAAACCTGCAAGTACTTGATTTGCGCTTCGTTCTTCATCTGTACGAGATTTGCAGAATCCACAACGCCAGGGAGCGGTTTCCACGTTTCCCAAAATGTCATGAGAGAATCGAGCAGCGGGAAAGCCTTTTCGTATTTATCGGCAAGAGCATACACGGAAGCAAGCAACATTCTGGTATCGCCGTTCGATACGGAGTCGGACTTTTCGGCATACTTGATAGCCTCTGCATAATTCTGCTCGCTTGCGAAAATATTCACAAGTCCAAGGTAAGCGCGGTTTGCATATTTCGGCTGCCCTTGCAGTTTATCGACAGATGCGAGCAAATGCACCTTTGCGCTGTCGCGCATGTCGATATCGTATTCGTACTGGCCAATAAAGCACAAAACCGCAGGCGTACGCACGCCATCTTCGTAATACTTCTTTTTGGCAAAGGCATAGGCGCTGTCCCCAGGAATCGAAGAAAGTACCATAATCGTCATTTCTTCATCTTCGGGTTTTGCACTTGTGAGCGTATCGACAACAGCAACAGCTTCCTTAAAGCGCTTCATTGCCATGAGACCGCGAACTTTCTGCAAGAGCATTTGCTTGTCGCCGGTAGCATCATGAGCCTTTCCGAAAAGGTCAACAACAGCGGAATCGCGACCCATGTCCAAAAGGAGCGAAAGCTGACGCTGGAACAATGTGGAAATGTAATTGACCTTGGGCAAAAGCAAGTCGTAAACGCGAACAAGTTCCTTTTCATCGCGAACCATTTCAAGGAACAAGCTATAATCATAAAGGAGGCCCATGTCCTGATAGCGCGAGGAATCAAGGCCCATCACAAAATACTTGCGGCAAGAATCAACTTCGCCCGCCTTTACATAAAGACGCGCAAGCAAAGCATACTGAGCAGCGGTGCGTTTACCCTTGAGCTTGGAAGCCTTTTTTGCTTCGACGAGGGCAAGCGAATCTTCGCCCGCGGCAACTAGACGTTCGGCAACGCCAAATCCCAAATAGCGGCTCGTCGGATCGGCCTTGTAGGCCTGTTTCCAAAAGAAATCCGCCTGGCGATGTTCACCGCGCATTTCCATGGTTTTTGCAAGGAAGAAAAACTCATGGGCGGCTTCGAGATCCACCTCGACCTTGGGCTGCTTGGAATCGACATCCTCAGCGACTTTTTTCACCAAGGCTGAATCAGCTGCGGTTAGAGTTTTTGTATCAACGTCACTCTTTTTGGCAGGAGCAGAGCTACAGGCGCACAAAGCCGCCATTCCCAAAGAAAGCACCCACGAAAAAAGTACATGACGCATTACAAACTCCCAAAAATATCTTAGTCAGCAATAATAAAGTTCACGCGAGTACCCGGCTTCAGATAGTCACC
The DNA here is from genome assembly GCF_900142485.1 of Fibrobacter sp. UWB12. Lineage (NCBI taxonomy): Bacteria > Pseudomonadati > Fibrobacterota > Fibrobacteria > Fibrobacterales > Fibrobacteraceae > Fibrobacter > Fibrobacter sp. UWB12. The sequence continues at coordinate 305,855 of NZ_FRAZ01000006.1, forward strand.
GTATTTCGGAGACGTTTCAATAACAGAACCAGGACGTGCGCCTTCTTCATTCTTTTGACGCTTTACAGAACCAACCTTAAAACCAAGCCTATCCATTTGCGGATAAACTTCATCCATGAGAATTCCTTCGAAATTGGGGAGCAAAATTCGACCTGTCGTAACACCGGCAGAAATCACAACCTTCACCGTATCGCCAACACGAACAGTATCGCCAGCAATCGGGATTGTACGAATCACGACACCGCGCGGAATACTCTGGTGGGCGCCCTTCACAATTTCACCTTGAATAAGGCCAGCTCGGGCAAGCGAAATATCGGCTTGCTTTTGGCTCTTGCCGCGCAAATCAGGAATAACGACCTTGCGGAGCCCGAGGCTTTTCGTGAGCTTTACCGTGCGTCCAATTTTTGCAGTGCGGCCAGCTTTGGGCATTTGCACAAGCACCATACCTGCAGGCACCTGCGTGCTGTAGCGGCCTTCTTTTATCCATTCGTACTTAAAGCCAGCCGAAGTCAAAGCCGCTTCTGCAGCTTTTTCGGAAAGGCCTTCCAAATTCGGAACTTCACCTGTACGGGCGAATGCACCTGCAAATGCAGGCATCAAAAGCTTATCGACCATAAAGACAAGCGCGACAACAACAACAATCCAAATGACGAAAGCCTTGAAGAAAGCTGTTTGCCTTATCTTATTCCAAATCGATTTTATTTTATTCATAACAATTCTTGTCGGGCTTAGCCCTTAGTAGCTTTTTCTTGGAGCGCATCTTCGTCAAAGATGACAATATCCTTGCCGGTCATCGCAATGGCGTTCGCCCTGACAAGCAAGGAACAAATGCGGCTTACCGTTTCGCGAGTCGTTCCCGACATATCGGCAAGTTGCTGCTGCGTCGGACGGTTATGGATAACAGTCACCATGTTTCCGTTGTCCGTATGGATGCGCACGCCACGTTCCTGCATCAAGTTCAGGAGCGTTCCTGCCACACGGCCAGACACAGACATTGTCGAAAGCGAGCCAATCTGCTTGTTCGCCTTGCGGAGCCTCTTGCAAAGTTCGCTCATGAGCGCCATTGCAATTTCGGGAGTCTTGCGAATCAAGCTAAGGAAAGATTCACGGTGAATGACAAGCAAAGTTGCATCAGTCACCGTACGGACGGAGGCAGACCGGGGTTCGCCGTCAATGAGCGACATCTCCCCGAAAAAGTCTCCACGTTCAAGGAAAGACAAAATGGTTTCGCGGCCATCGATGCCCGTCATGTAGACTTGCACGGAGCCGGTGGCGATTAAGTACAAAGCCTGCACGGAATCGTCACCTTCCAAGACCACAGTCTCATCGCGATTGAAGTTTTTAACGATTACCAGGTTGGCAATCATTCCCAACTGTTCTTCGTTGAGCTCCGAGAAGAGTTCAACTCCCTTCAACAAATCAACTGCGGTCGTATCCATTTTATTTTCCCCTTTTTTTGTTTTAGTCCAGATCAACGACGATGCTCTGGTCGCGCTTAGCACCGATAGAAATCATACCGATCTTCACGCCAACAAGTTCAGCCATGCGATCGAGATACTTGCGAGCGTTAGCCGGCAATTCTTCGAGCTTACGGCACTTGGTAGTATCGCACTTCCAGCCCGGCATTTCTTCGTAAACCGGCACGCAACGTCCGACCTTGGAAAGCTGGTTCGGGAAGTTTTCGATCTTTTCGCCATCACATTCGTAGTGAGTGCAAATCTTGATGGTATCGAACGTATCGAGCACGTCAAGCTTGGTAATTGCGAGGTGCGTGAGGCCATTCACCATGGCAGCCTTGCGAACCACCGGAGCGTCGAACCAACCGCAGCGGCGGTTACGACCGGTCGTTGCACCGTATTCGTTACCGATCTTGCGGAGCGTGTCGCCCGTTTCGTCCAAAAGTTCCGTCGGGAACGGACCGTTACCCACGCGGGTCGTGTAAGCCTTGACGACACCGACAACCTGGTTGATAGCCGTAGGGCCAATGCCTGCACCGCAGCTTGCATAACCGGCAACAGTGTTGCTGGAGGTCACGAACGGGTAAGTGCCCTGGTCGACGTCGAGGATTGTACCCTGAGCACCTTCGAACACGAGGCGCTTGTTTTCCTTCAAAGCCTTGTAAAGCATTTCGCTCACGTCGGCAACGAACGGCTTGATTTTCTGGCCGAGTTCGAGGTAGTCCTTGATGACCACTTCCGGATCAATTTCCGGAACATCGTACATCACCTTGAATTCTTCGTTGTGAACCTTGGCCATAGCTTCGACACGCGGACGGAGTTCGCGTTCGTCCATGAGGTCACCCACGCGCACGCCAATGCGGTTCACCTTGTCGCTATAGCACGGACCGATACCGCGACCCGTAGTACCGATAGCAGCCTTGCCGGCCTTCTTTTCCTTGGCCTTATCCAAGGTGGAGTGGTACGGGAGCACGACGTGTGCGTTGTTAGCGATAAACAGACGACCTTCCGGGTTGATGCCCTTCGTGTGGAGGTCTGCAATTTCGTTCAATGTCTGGATCGGATCGAGCACAACGCCGTTACCGATGACGCAAATCTTGTCCGGGTGCATAATGCCCGAGGGAATCAAGTGGAATACGAACTTCTTGTCGCCTACTTCCACGGTATGGCCGGCATTAGCGCCGCCCTGGAAACGCACGATAATATCTGCATCGAGCGTTAAGAAATCAACAACCTTGGCTTTTCCTTCGTCACCCCACTGGGAGCCGATAACAACACGATTTGCCATAAATCCTTCGTTTTATTCTTTGACAATCGAAACGGTTGCCCCAAGGTACTTCCCTGGAGCCCTTTTTCGCCATAAAGATAAAAAAGTGACTAGTAAATAGTGGTTAGCAGTCAGGACATATACCTTAAAAATGCATCCAAAACAAGCATAATTTAAGACTCTCCGTTCCGCGTCACGTCTGTAAAATACAAATTTCTTATTTTTGGACCATGGCTGAAGAAATAAAAACGCTTATCAAAAAACTCGCACCGCTTCTCGATGAAGATTCGGATGTTTTCCGCGAACTCACGACATTCTTTAGCAAAAGTGCAAAAATCGACATGCACCATGGCGACCTTGTAAAATTTCTTAAGGACAACAGAACATACCAAGTCATCCGCGTGAACGGAAAGAGCTACAAAGACTGCGTTTACGAACTCATAGACAACTATCCCGAAATGATGGACAGCAATGGCATGCTGCGCTACTACAAGGCGCCCGCCGGAAACATCAAGTGGGAAGAAGTCGAAGCCGCCGAAATCGCAATGGGCAATGAACTCACGATGAATGCCTACGGTTGGGAACCGGACGCATGGACGATTTTTGAATCGGACGAAAGCGAGCACAGCCTCGTCGCCATCGTCGCGCTCGATTCACTGCTCTAGTGCTGTATAAACTTGAAGTAAGTAACGCCGGGGATTTTGCGGGTTTGGAGGTATTCGGCGAGCGGAACTTCTACGACCTGCTTCTTTTGCGATGAGGCGTGACGCAGCACCGGCTTTTGTCCCGGATAGAAAATCACAAAGCCCGTATGCGTCAAGTCAATCTTGTCGGACGTCCCCACAATTCCAACGCCGAGAACTTTCATTGTTCCTTTGTATGTTTTCTTCGCCATTTCAATCGCCTTGTCCAACGGCATATAGCGAATCTTGAGCGGAGTTTCCTTGCCCGAGTACGTGATATTGTGATTCTTGAAAAATTCCTTCTTGGGCATGGTGCGCGTCACCGAGACTTCACCTTCCATCGGGATGACCTTGGCATACTTGCCTTCGCCAACCCAATCTTCGAGCAAGTAATGCTTGCGTGTCAAGAAGCTCACCTTGCTTCCTTTATAACGGAGGCGCTGCAGCTGTCTGTACAAGGACTTTTCACTTTTTGCCATCGCAAGGGCAACAACATGTTCCAAGTACGTCACGCAATCGACTGAGTCAAGATAAACTAACGGTTTATCTTCAACAGTATCTAAATGGCCTTCACCCATCGGGCCAAGCTTGTAAGGAGTTCCAATCAAACGCTTCGAGAAATAATCCAAACGCTTGTTGAGTCCGCTAACACCTTGGGCATCCAGCCACAAGTTTTTCATTTGCAAAAGGGAATTGTAATTATTATTGGTATAACTAATCAACCGCATCCAAAGCGTATCGAGGACATCCTTGCTCTTGGCATCTGGATTGGTGTTCGTGCCGTTCAGGTACATGGATGCGGTAAGCGTATCGCCATCTACCGTATAGATATAACCAACCAACGCATGGACTTCGGCAATGTAGCCCGTCTTGAATCGCGTGAGCCATGGAGCTTCAAGATTCAGCATGCGCTTTGCACCGGAGCCCACGCCAGGACTTGCAAAACTATTGATATAATAATTGCCCTTCGGATGGCGAGCCATTTTCGCAAGCATCTTCGAAACGGTAGAAGGCTTTACCTTGTTTTCCGGAGAAAGGCCGCTTCCATCCCAGACATCAAAATCGGTCGGGTTGAGATCCATATCCAAAAGGAACTTGCGTTCGGCCTTGCGGCCACCTTCGACACTGCCTTCGCCAGAAATTTGCGCACCAAGATTTCTGAGCAACGTTTCGGCATGGAAATTCTGACTACGCTGATTGATTTCATCCAGAATACTCAACAAAGGAGCAGACGAGAACGAGAACTTTTTCAATTCCGTATTCGACTTCGATTTGCCTTCCTTGAAAACGATTCCGCGATTTTTGAGCGCGTACATGAATGCGGCCCTAAAATAGCCAATCGGGTTGCGGATCGGGAGCACCATGCTTGCCGAATCCAAATCTTCGCCCATCGTTCCGCCAAGCGTAATGATAGACTTGTCGGGGTCAATTCCATAGACCCATTTCTTTTTCTTGCCCTTGACCGTTTTTAAGTTGTTTATAACCTTGACGTAGCCTACATCGGGCTGGATAGAAACAACCGCCGTATCGCCACGGAAATACCCCGGCCAAAAACGAATCGTCACACAGTTGTCATTGAACCCGAGCGGACCAATTTCAGCTCCATACCAAGAATCATAAAAGTTGCGGCGCCAGTTTTCAGCTTTCCACGGGCCCTTATAATAACTCGTATCCAAATCAATTTGGCCTACGATGGTATCTATATCCATTGCACGAACGGAATCCACCATGGCATTCAGCATGTAGAACGGGTCATCGTAATAGCGCGCCGAAATGTTCGGGTCACCTTCGCCACGAATCTTGAGCGAGCCGGTCAACGTGCGTTTTTTAATGTCGCCAAATACCGTTATTTCGGTTTTCGGTTCGTAATTGAGCGGTAAAAAATGAATTGCAGCGGCAGTCGTCAAAGTCTTGAGCGTACTTGCCGGCGTGAACATTTCATCGCCATTAATGTTGCCGATTTCTTTGCCCATTTTCACAGAGCGCAAAGACATGCCAAATGTAGTCCCCGGAAGAAGCGAGTCCACATAGGTCTTAAACGAAGCCACGTTCACATGAGCAAACAGCGGTGCAACCAAGAACGGCAGCAACCCAAAAGCAATTTTAAGCACCTTATTCATCAGCGAGATTTATTTTTCCTTCGTCTTACAACGCAAACAACAATTACACAAAGTACTAAAAATCCCGCACCAATAGAAGCAAACAAGAATTTAGACGAAACGAATTTATACTTAATTTCATCGGCCGTAGGCATTTCATTTCGTCCAATCAAGTTCGCCGCATTTTTAGGATAAGTTTCTTTGTAATCTTCCAAGAAGAAACGCTGGGTCCAATGGAGTTTTTCGGCATAATTCAAGCTATCGGAATAAGCAAGTATTTCATTAATCCGGGCATTTGCATCATAAACTATCTGGGCTAGAGCCGCACTGCGTTTTTTCTTATGCTTTGTACTTGCAAACAAGGCACCCATTTTATTTGAAAGGTCAATCAAGACATTTTCAATCTCGCCCCATTCCGGAATATTCGGGAAACTGCGGCTATGTTCCAATTCTGCAACAAGCTTAGAATAGCGGGAATCGCGGTTCCAAATGTGGAGGATACTTCTGTCTGCAGGCAAGAATCCAACCTGGCGAGAGAAGGCATCTATGTTATCTGCACGGAGCATGTAGGCAAGCAGCTGTTCTGCAAGCGCGTACTTTGACGAATCCTTTTTATGGCCAAGCGCCAAATGGCTACCGCCCATGAACGAGAATCGACCATGCGTGCCCGACGGCAAATTCAAAACCTTGATACCATCTTTTGCAATTGCAGAATTAGCAAGGCCTCCGACTTCTACCGGATAATCCAATTGCTTAATCAGTTCCGATGTACCATAATGAATGACGCGTTCCGCACGCACAAAGCCATCGGCATTGTCCGAGGAATTTTCATACAAGCTATGGGGCGCCATCTGGGCATCGCCCATAATCGTTGCATAAAGAGCAAGCCCGACAAGCGTATTCGAATCCAAGAGAGCACTGCGATAGCCCTTGCCCGCCGGTACCACGAAATCGCCACCATGACTCCACACAAACGGAGCCATGCACTGCTGCCCCGCCCAGTCATTCTTGCCCGGGAGCGCAAAAGGCGTGACCTTGACACCAGCTTCAGTGGTCAAGTCGGTATTTGCAATCGTCTTCAGAACGCCAAGGAAATGCGAGTACGATTCAAAATCAGAATCATCGAAACCCAGTTCCTGCCAAATGCGTTCATTCACAAAAAAGCCGCGAACATCAATGAACCACGGCACCGCGTACGTTCCGGGGCGCCCTGAAATATGCGAACTGCGAAGGCCTTCGCCCAGGAATCGAGCCGAATCAATTTTCGACATCATGAAATCGATAGGACGGATGTGACCAATCGATGCAAAATGCGGAACCCATGTGGAACCCAGCTGAATGACGTCAGGAGCAATCTCGTTCGAATCCGCAAACGTGCGCGTAATTCTACTGAACGCCTCGCCCCAACTCAAAGAAGTCAACTTGACCGGAATACCCGTCTCGCGATAGAACTTTTTCACAAGCCGGTTCATTGCATTTTTCGACCCGAGCCCATTGTCCATGACCCAAATCGAAAGCGTATCTGCAGCCGCGGCCTCGGTCGTGAAAGCTCCAAGCATCAAGCCCACACAAAGTGCAAGCCGTGCAAAACCAGCATGTCCTATCTTCTTGACGAGTCCAATCATTGAGCGAGTCTTCCGAAGTCTTCAAAGAAATGGGGATAAGTCTTATTCACACACGCGGGGTCGAGAATCTTCATGGGCACACCACCGAGCGATACAAGGCTAAAGCACATGGCCATGCGGTGGTCGTTGTAAGTTTCAATCGTTGCCGGTTGCAACGTTTCGGGCGGTTCAATCGTAATCGTATCCATGTCGGCCACTACGTGCGCGCCAACCTTCTGCAGTTCAGCCGAAATAGCGGCAATGCGGTCGGTCTCTTTCACGCGCCAGCTGCCAATGCCACGAATCGTAGTCGTACCCTTTGCAAATAGCGCAAGCACAGAAACCGTCATCGCCGCATCAGGAATGTCGTTCAAGTTCATGTCGAGGCCCTTGAGTTCACAACCGCGACCGTCACATTCAATCCAGTCCGGACCAATTTCAATCTTTGCACCCATCTTTTCGAGAACTTTCGCAAAGCCGACATCGCCCTGATGACTCTGGCTACCCACGCCAAGCACGCGAACCTTACCTTTGGCAATCGCGGCTGCAGCGAGCGGATAACTTGCAGAACTGGCATCGCCTTCGACAAAGAATTCGCCAGGAGACTTGTAACAACCTTGCGGCACATAAAAATCTCTCAAGTCATCGTGACGGACAACAATGCCAAAGCGCTTCATCACATCCATCGTAAGTTCGATATACGGAGCGGAAATGAGTTCGCCCTCCACATGAATGTGGAGCGGAGTCTTGCAGTACGGGGCACAAATCAAAAGCGCCGTAAGATACTGACTCGAGATGTTTCCGCGGACACTTACATCGCCACCTTCAAGACCATCGGCCTTGATACGTACCGGCGGATATCCTTCGGATTCCAGATACTTGACATCGGCACCAAGCGTGCGGAGTGCATCCACGAGATCGCGAATCGGGCGTTCGCTCATACGTTCTTCACCACGCAAAATGAACTTGCCCCAACCGAGCGAAAGCGCTGCCGTCAACGAGCGCATTGCAGTACCGGCATTCCCGAGGAAAAGTTCAATTGCCGGGCTCGGACCGTCAAACGGACCACCATGGCCTTCGACAACGGCATCCTTGTAATCATCCGTAAAATCAATTTTCACGCCCAGACGCTGCAAAGCCTCACCCATATAGCGGGTATCATCGCTCTTGAGTAAATTTTTAAGATGGGTTGTCCCCTCGGCAAGTGCAGAAATCAAAAAAACGCGATTGGTGATGCTCTTGGAGCCGGGCAGGCAAAGAGACCCCTCAAAAGAATGGTAAGCTGGGAGCTGGATAAAACTAGGGCGAAATTGAAAATCGTTCATACGAGAAAAATTATACATTTTTATCATACACTGTTTTTTCGGATGCATCCAAAGCGGAGCGAAAAACAAACAACAACGTGAGGAACAACATGGAACCGGAAGTCACAACCAAAAATTTTGAAGTACGTTTCTCGGACTGCGACCACCACAGCCGACTCAAACTTTCAAATCTCTTCCTGTTCATGGAAGAAACCGCTATCGCCGACGCTGAACAGAACGGCTTTGGCATTTGGAAAATGATGAAAGCGGGCTACACCACGGTCATCACGCGTATGAAAATTCGATTGCTCCACCACCCGGTCTGGGGCGAAAAGCTCTCTATTTCGACATGGGCAAAAGAAATCATCAAGGATAAAGTTTGTCTTAAAGACTATTCTATTCTCGATGCACAAGGACATTCCATTGCACAGGCCACCTCTTCGTGGCTCTTGGTAAACATGAAAACTGGCAAGGCCGAAAATCCAGCCAACTCGCCATACCCCATTCCACTGATTCCGGGCAAGAACGCACTCCCCGAAATGATGGATATTCTTGATCCGCAAGTGGAACCAAAGGTTATCGCCCAGGAAACGGCAAAATACAGCGACCTGGACATGAACAAGCATGTGAACCACTGCCGCTATGTAGAATGGGTGATGGACTCACTCGATCCGGATGAACTCAGAACAAGAAGAATCCGTTCGATACAGATAAATTACATCACACAAATTCCGCTCGGTGGAAAAGTAAATATCGTGAGGTTCAAGAATACGAACCACCACGCCTACTTTTTCGGGATGAACGCCGACGACATGGCACAATGTCATTTCCAAGCGAGAATCGGATTTGCGGATTAAGAGTTAGGGATTAAAGGCTAAAGATTAAAGGCTAGAGACTAGAGATGTCATCCTGGAGCCGGAGGCGATAGGATCCAATGCTATTTTTTACGACATCAATTCTCTTTGAGTTGAAGTGTGGGTTGGTTGCTCTTGATGATAATGTTTGACGAGCCTTGCGATGCTGGGGTGCCGTTGATTTTATAAGAAGGCTGATTTGCAAAAAAATTCTTTAACGGCTTACGGACAGGAAGCATTTTTTGATAATACATTTCACAAAAATTTTCGGGAACAGCTCTAAAATCTGGTAATTTGTCAAAATTTAGTGTTCCATCATCTTGAAATTCACATTGGATAGCATACGATTTATCCCCTGTCAGCATATTGCACAAAGCATTGTATTCAAACCTATCGCTGTATTTTTTATAAATAAAATATATTCCCTCATCTCCATTATAACAAAAATTATCTAAAGAATACAGCAACGCAAAGTCATTGATTGAAAAATTTTCAAATGAAAATTCCTTTTTCACAACCTTATGTTCTAATGAATCATATACTAAAGAATCGTTTAAACAACTTATAAAAAAATAAATAGAATCTCTTGTTGGAGGGTAATAATTTAATTGCAAGAAATTCAACATTTCACATGTTAAACAGAGCCCAAGTACATCAAAATTAAATTCAAATCCAGAATTTTCAAAGTCCTGAAGTTTCCCCATATAAGGGAACGGTTTTATCCATGGATCGCCTTTATCGGTCCACTTATGGTCCGGGAACCAGAAACCTTCTGTAACACCATGACATACTTGTAAATCACCTTCCCAAGTTTTAGCAAAAGCGGTGAAACATAAAAGAATCAACAAAGTAATTATAATCTTTCTCACATTTCACTCCTTTTTCTGGTACGGCGGAAAAAGAACTTGCAGCACCCTCTTATTAACCAATTCAAGCCCTGTACCGTCCAACGCCTTTGTACGCCATTGTATATATTGAATTCCCAGAATTTATCAAAAGTTTTCGAGTCTGAATCATAGCCGTCAATCATATCTAAAGCAGCCTTGGCATCAATACGCCCCCATCCCGTCGCAAAATCCGGCCCTTGCGTGTAGGGAGTACTTTGTCTTTTTTGGAATTTTTGAAACATTTCACGGCACACAAAAAAAATATGATAATTCAGGGGTGAAAGGAACATCAAATCGCAAAAATAGCTTTACATTTTTAAAGTTACTGATTTCAAAATTTTTTCTTCGACCTCAAATGCGCTTGGTTTGTCTTTGGGAGTCAACCGCGGACCGGTACCGTAGAGATGACGCATCATTTCGAACAGCGTATATTCGCGGTCAAAATAGCCAATGTCTGGATTCGGGCAAATGGTGACCGGTTCGCGAGTGCGAGCGGGCTGCGAGCCACGAGCGACGGCGACACATTCCGGCTGGTAATGGAGCGAGGGATTTTTCTCACGAATTTCTTCGCGGCCGGCATTTCCGAGGAATCGGCAGATGCACTCGCGAGAAAGAGTCTCGCGACGGAGCGCATTGTACTTTTCGTGAATTGTATGGATTCTATCGGTCGCGACGCTCCCTCCAGAATGACAATCCTTTTGATCGTCAATTCCGCACGTCATCCTGGAGCCGGAGGCGATAGGATCCAATGCAGAATGACATGCTGCGAGAAGTTCTTCCTTTTCCAAGCGGTCAATTTCCGCGAGGCGCCACACAACATACTCACGGGAAGCTCTGCACACGGGATGGTCAAAACCCGGAATCTTTTGACAAAGGTAATGTTGACGACACGGGAATCCCGGTTTCAATTCCGGCGCATTCGACTTTTCGTTTTCAGATGCAAAGAACTCCGTAACCTTTTCCTGACAAAGTTTTGCTGCTGTCGAAGTACGCAAATTCACAAACGGAATCCCGAGCGGGGAGGCATGGCTGATGTACACATCTTCCGGCGTCGCGGCCGCAAGCATGCGGCGGGTGGCTTTGTCCATGCTTGTCGCTTGGGGTACAAGCAAGAACGGAGTACCCACGCCCACGCCATCAATCCCAAGCGACATGATTTTTTCAATGTCTTCGGGGGTACAAAGCCCACCCTGCGCGGTAATCCGCGCCGGCGCCGCCGGCGGAACAATTCCCGCCTTTTCAATCATCGAGCGCGTGGTTTCAAAAAGTTCCTTGCGCTTTTCAACAAATTCTTGAACAACATCAAGCAACAACTTCTTGGACTCAAAAAACGCATGACCACCGCAGTTCACGCCCGATTCAATGCGGTATTCGTAAACTTCCAAGCCCTTCTTCGCCAAATAGCGCCCTTGCACTAGTGCCGAGCGATAATCCGAGACTTTCAGAATAATCTTTTTCGTTGGAGCCTTGTCACGAGTTCTATAAAAATCCTTATACTTTGCAATTTCTTCGAACACAGCCAAGTTCACGCCCGCACTCAGAACAAGCGAGCCCTTCACCTTCGAAACCGCAAAACCGCGAACCGCATCGAATGCAGCCTCGTCATGATTGAGGCCGACCATGATGTTCGCCTGGATTTCACCCGGTTCCATTTTTTCGGTAAGTGCCGCCTCGGCCGCAATGCGGGCAAGCCCCGTCTTTGCAAAGATGCCATCATACTCTACGCGGAGCCTTGAATCTAACGGGAGCATCAAAAAATAAAGGTCCTTGTCGCTACCGCCATCAAAACGTTCCGCACAAAGTCTCGTAAACTTGCGATCCACTTCGTCCGCCACAAAATCCAAATACGAACGAATGCGCCCAATGCGGGTTGTCTGCGGGGAGCCCAAATCAAGCCCGAGCCGTTCTGCATAAGCCATGCGGTATTCTTCGAGGAGGCCATCATCCACAAGCGAAATCACGGAGGTAATGCCCAAATGCGCCACGCGAACAGGCGTATCGGCCGTGTAGCAAATGCCCATCACCGGAATGTGAATCTTGTGAACCATAACCCTCGAAAATCTCGCGAATACCCAAAATGCGGTGAAACAATATAAAAAATAACTAGATCCTTCAGTCACTTCGTTCCTTCAGGATGACGAATGCGGAATGACATGCTCATTCAGGATGACGAGATGGCGATTCCCGCTCGGTGGCGGGAATGACATGTACCCCTACGGCACAAACACACCCATGCTAGGCGAGAGCTCGAAGCGGATGGAACCTTGCAAATCAGTGCGATAAAGCCTTGCAGAATCCCCGAGCACCAAGTTCAGTTTACGAACAACAGATGGCACCGGATGTCCATAGCGATTCCCTGCCCCGACGCTCACAAACGCATATTCCGGTGACACCCGCGATAAAAATTCTAATGTATTGCTCCCCGCCGACCCGTGATGCCCCACCTGCAAAAGTTCCGCCGAAAGCGTCGGATTCATCTCGAGCAGTTGCCGTTCCCCCACCGAATCCAGGTCACCCGTCAAAAGCAACTTGCCTACGCCCAACCGTCCAAGCAACACCACGCTCGCCCGATTCTCGCCAACATGCGTGTACCGTGTTGGCCACAGCACATCAAACCGCGGGCATTCATCAAACGCACATTCCGCCCCTGCAACAACATTCCCGCCAGCAGTCAAGCCATTAACCCCCTCCCCAAAACTTACGCTCTCGCCTCGCAATAGCGTATCTATCAAGCTCCCCATCGAACGCGCCACCCGCAACACACTGTCGCAAAAGAAACTGCAAGACGTGTCGGCCCCCACGTAAAGCCGCCGCACAAATACGCCCCGCCCCGGAAGCTCCATAAAACCCCCAATATGGTCGCGATGGAAATGACTCAGCACTACCCAGTCAAGCGTATCGACCCCTCGTGCCACAAGCGAATCCACCACGCCAACCGAATCGGGCCCGAAATCGTACATGGCGTAGCGACCGTCCCATTCCAGAAGCACCGCAAGCCCCTGCCCTACATCGATTGCCGTAACATTCAAGGTCGACTCCCTCTCCGCCGATTCACTCACGTACATGCAGCCGCCGAGAACCATCGATACCGCCACAACCAAAGTCCAAAAAAGATTCATAAACGCTCCTTTTTACCGTTTCTACTTATATAACACGCTTTTTTCGCAAATTTGGACTAAAACACCCCTCACAAAAACGAACTTTTTTACAAAGCCCCCATTTTTTTATTATCTTTACAGCTAATTGAGGTCACTATGCAATTACCTAAGTACAAAAAGAAGAAACGCATCAAGCTCAAAGTCTGTCAGGAACCCGGTTGCGGCCGCGAATTCTGGGGACACCCGATTGCGAAGTATTGCGAACTGCACCGCGACATCAAGCAGCGCCAGAAGCAAAAGAAGGACATCGAGAACATCGAATCCAAGAACATCATCTTCCGCCACAACTATACGGAAGCCATGGACCTCGAATTCAAGTGCTGCCTCGATGGTTGCGATAACACCTTCACCATCCGCATTTTCCCGAAGCAGTACGTTTACCCGCGCTTCTGCATGGAACACAGGAACGACTTCAAGCGTGCCAACTTCCTCAGAATCATGCAGAAAAAGTAACTTTTGCACCTAAAAACAAGTTTTTTGGAAAAAAAGTTGTCGCCATCCCTTGAAATTTGGGATGGCTTTTTTATATTTGGTCTCGCTACATGGTGGATGTAGCTCAATTGGTTAGAGTCCCAGATTGTGATTCTGGATGTTGCCGGTTCGAGTCCGGTCATCCACCCGCAAAAGACCCCGCTTCGGCGAGGTCTTTTTTTTGTTTTTGATATTGCCCACGCTCCAAATCGCAGGAACATCTCAAAAAAAAACAAAACCGGCCACAAGGACCGGCATTTAATTCACTAAAATGAGTTTGATTACTCAATTTGACCTCACTTTGCAATATCTTGAAAAAAAAGACCCGCAGGCTATTTAACCCACGGGTCTATTGTAATCGTCAATCAAAAAATTAGAGAACTATTTTTTCAGGAGCATCACTTTTTCGGTCGCCTTGCCGCCCACCTGCAAAATTCCGACATAACGCCCGCGAGCAATTTTCGCAGCATCGAGCGTTTCGAAATGCGAGCCAGTCGCACGACGGCCAAGGTCGAATGCCCGCACAACACGCCCCTGCATATCGACGAGCGAGAACTTTACGGAACCCGATTTCGGCAATTCGTAGCGAAGCGACACAAGATTTCCATTGAGAGCAACATTAAAACGACCGCGAGATTTCTGTGCAATCATTTTTACGGAGCCATTCAAAGTAAGCTTTGTCTGCGCAGCATCACTCCAAATAGTATCGCCCGCAAATACAATCCCCACGCGATAATCAATATTGAAGTTCCCTGAAGCGACAGCCCCTGCCTTTTCCAGCGAATCAAGGCATTTTTCGCTCGTTGAGTCGAACTTGACAACCAAAGTATAAGATGGATCGAAGACAATCGCATTTTTCTGCAAATCAGTACGAACCGCACTAACCTTAAACTTATCTGCATCGTACTTCAAGTCAACTTTACCTGCATAAAACACGTTTGGCAAACCGCGCAACATCGGATAAGTAATTCCTTCCTTAATATCCCAAATTGACTCAAAGTCAAACCCAGTAAAATTATTTTTCGTTCTTATTCCGATAGAATCAAGAGCTTGGCCATAATATTTTTCATCTTCGATATAACAAAATTTTGAAGATGTTTCGAAAAATACGTTTTCAAACGTTTTTGAATCATTCAGGGCGTGATAATTAAATTGACAGGAATTGCTAGCAATAAAGCTATTCTTGATACCATCCTTCTCATTTTCAGGTCTATTGGTATAAACAAAATATTGCAACCCTATAGCATAGCAATTTTCAATGGATTTATTGTTTTGATTGACAAAAACATCGTTTTCATGTCCAATGATATAAGCTCTATCAATAGTCCCATAGTTTTCGTAAACCAAAGCATCTGTTGAATCAATCATAGCGAACGATTTTATAATAGTCCCCTTGTTGGTATCCACTAAGCCGCTTCTTCTCCCTCCATGGAAAATAAAGGCTCCCGTAGTATGGCAGTTTTCTATAACGCCGTTATTTTCGTAAACAAGGGCTGCACCACTTATGGAGCCTTTAACAACAGTAGTCGAACTGTTCACGATAGTTCCATTATTCTCGAAAATAAGACCCGCTCTTTCTATAGGACCTTTTACATGGACCGCATTAACAAGGCCATAATTTTTTTGAGCAAGTATCCCAAATACGCGAGAACTGTCCGTAAGCACAATGCTCAAGCTGTCAACTTTCGCTTCTTCGCCAATCGTTCTGAACAGTCCCACATTACCCATATGCAAATTCTTTATCGAATAGCCATTTCCATGGAACACGCCCGTAAAAGTCGATTCCCCATCACGATCGTACAAAGCTCCAAACAGCTTACGACAATTATCTCGATAAGTACCAATAGTCGCAAATCCATGCCACACAGAGCACCGAGAAGACCCATCTGCATAATGTATATAATACTCTTCATTTAGCGATGCAGACGCATCAATGTCATTTGCAAGGCTATAGATTGCAGACATTTTATATTTTCCATAACCTATAACCTTTAAATCATCGTATGTTTTAACAAGGAATGGATCCTTTTCTGTACCAGAGCCTTTCATTTCATATTTTAATTCACGCTCACCATCTCGTACAGGACGGACATCTGTACCAGCCCAAATAAGTCGTGGATAATAATCTGCATCTTTTTTTGTCCATACATTTTCAAAATCCCAGTCCTTATACGAGGAAACATCCAGCATTTCTGCGGTAGTCAAAGCTTTACCAACAGAACTTTGATTATACTGCCAAACTTCCTTATCGTAATAAACAGAAGTAAAAGTTGAACCCGAACTAGAACCAACTAGATTTCCCGTTTTAGAATTCCCCTGTACATGACTAATAGCATAAAGGTTTTTATATGTAGATGCAGAATCTATTCCAGAAAAACCTCCAACATAAGATTCGCCTGTCACCGTTGCCATAGCAATATCATTCATATATGAAGCTTTTTGAGATTCTCCAGCAACTGCCCCTACATATTTTTCGCCTATAGCATTTCCATCCGCAATAACTAGACTTGCGGAGCCACCCTTTTTGGAACCAAAAAGCATCCCAACATAACTATTTCCTTGAATTGTAGAATTAAAAATCCACACACGTTCAATCGAGGCTCCCTTGTCAACGCCAGCCAAACCGCCCGCATAGTTTTTGCCCTTGATAACCAAAGAATCCAACATCAAGCCCGTTACCTTGGCCTTCGGCGAAAGCGAACGGAAAAGTCCCACAGATTCTTCATCTGGACGATTGATATATAGGCCTGTAATCATTTTATTATTGCCTATAAAGACACCACTAAATTCAGGAATCGGTTCAAAGCCCTTGCATTCCGTTCCGTCACTGTTGCAGTCTTCTCTTTCATTTTCCCATACATAAATATTATCTGTAAGTTTGTAATAAAGGTCTGTTTTGTACTCATACTTGCCAATATACTTGAGGTCATCGTAACTAGAAATAAGATACGGACTTTCTTCTGTACCTTCACCAAGCAAGAAATTTACAGAACCATCATCCTTAATCATGCTCGGCAGCATCGGGTCCATTCCCTTGAAGTACGGGTAAGATTTTCCTTCCTGGATTTCCCACACAGTCTCGAAATCATAGTCCTTGAATGTCGCCTGCTTGAGCATTTCTGCAGTCGAAAGGCCGTTCATATTTGCGCCGCCATCGGCATCAACGTGTCCAACAACAGTGCTATCAAAGAAGCAGTTTGTCGAATCCGCAGCTCCAGTCCACATATTGGCAAAGCCATAGCCTTCGTATTCACCACTATTATCTTCAGGAGTCTTTACGATACTTGCAGAATAAGAACGATGAATTGCAGGGTCTTCGACATAATACCTCAAAGCAACAAAACCGAGAAGTCCACCAACAACCTCACGCCCCTTTACAATGTTAATCGAGAATGCATCATGCAAAACAGAATAATGGAAGTTACCAACAACGCCACCCACATTTTTACCACCCTTGACATTTCCAGTAGCGGCAATCACGTCAAGGCTATCCTCATAAGACAAACCAATCAGGCCACCCACATTTCTTATTCCATGCGCATCGCCGTTTAACGAAACAACATTGGTCACTACGGAACCATACATTTTGCCAGCCAAGACACCGACATTCCAAGCCCCAGAAACTTTTGCATTCTCGAACCTTAAGTTCTTAATCGTTGCGCCCTGCACATAACCGAATAACCCCACCGAGCCATAGCTCGATTCTATCGTCAAGTTCTTGATGGTGTGATTCTTTCCGTCAAACGTTCCTAAAAACACCGCAGTCTCGGAGCCAATAGGTACAAAGTCTGATGCAGAAGCATCAATATCATCCGCGAGTTCGTAATTAGCCCATAACGGGTGACTAGCTTCATTGCCAATTTTCTTCAAATCATCTAAAGACGCAATTTTGATGATATTCGGAACAGCCATGTAGCTTGTCGTACCCCACACCGTATCGGAGCCATCGACATAGCCAATTCTATAACCATAGTAGATAGAATCTTTCTTATCATTCAATCGGTTCCAACGCAACCACGTTCCAACCAGTTCATGCCCCACATCGTTTTTTGCAGCCACAACCGGTTTTTCCGTCCAGCAATCAGCACTAGTGGGGATTGCAATTACACCAGTACCAAAATTGCCAGCAACATGTTTCAAGTAAGGGTATGATTTGCCTTCATCGATACCCCAGACTAGCGTATCCCAGCCAACAAAACTCGCAAACTTCATCATCGCAGAATCAGAAAGCCCTACACCACCAGCGCAAGATTCCAGACCCGACAAATCAATATTCCAATAAGAAGCACTATCGGCATCTCCATCACCAACCAAGCCACCGACCCTTTTCAAGGAACCATTCGAATTAACTTCAATCTTTCCAACAGCATAGCTAGTAAAAACATTTCCGCCACTTCCGAGCAAACCACCAATGTCAAAATAATCCACATCTGACGCTAATCTCGATTTCACCATTCCTATTGCATAAGAATTGATGATGCCCCCACCATTGTTGCGTCCAACCAATCCACCTAAATCCGTCTTTCCTGCAACACTACCCGTTGCAAAAGATTCTTCAATGTGTGATTTATTTATTCCAACCAAGCCTCCGATTTCATCACTAAACGCACAATTTCCGTTTGGAGATTCACCAATATCTACCGAAGCATAACTTCGCCAAATGGCCGAGCTATTATACCCAACAAGTCCACCAACTTGACTAATACTCAAACATTCCATCGGTACAATAATCCCGGTCGCATGGCATTCTTGTAAAGTTCCGCGACTTTCACCAACAAGTCCACCTATTTTTTCGCCATAACGAGAACGATCTAGACTTTCCGTATATGCATAAATCTCGACATCAGCAAAACTTTGGGAAATAAGCGCCGACGAATATCCGACCAAGCCCCCCACCTTTCTTTTACCCTTGATTGCGCCTTGATACGAAGAATGACGGATGTCAGTATGGTCTCCATCATCAATTTCGCCAACAAGCCCGCCCACATAGCTTTGTCCCTGAACTTGAGCACGTGTAATATGGACATTGGCAATAGTACTATGCGAAGCCTGGCCCGCCAAGCCACCAACATAATACGAAGTCGGGTCATGATCATCATCGGCACCACCAAGAACACTCAAACCATCAAAATTCAAGTTCGATACAGTTCCTTTCAAGACCGAAATAAAACCGATTTTATGTACGCAAGGGAGCCAAATCCTTAAGTCACGAATGTTATGTTCCTTACCATCAATGCTTCCGGTAAATTCCGAATTACCAGCAGCATCAGCGTTCAAGCCAATGGAAATAAAACCATTGCAACCATCCTGATTGCACATTTCTTTCTTCGAAGCAGACGCATCAATATCCTTCGTCACGATGTAATTTGACGAATAAAGATAATCGCCCTTGCCAATCGCCTTGAGGTCTTCGTAGTCTTCAATTTGAAAAGGTTTTTCCGCAGAGCCGTCACCTTTCATGGTGCCGTTTGCGGCAAATGCCTGAACAGCAAACAAAGCTAATGCAGTTCCAAAAATCAATCTCATATTTTTACCATTCCTTCTCATTTTATCTTATTTAAAATATAAAAACCTTTAATGTTTATTTAGTGTTGTTTTTTCGACAGTCTTACCGCCGACCTGCAAAATTCCGACATAACGCCCGCGAGCAATTTCCGCAGCATCGATCGTTTCGAAATGCGAGCCAGTCGCACAACGGCCAAGGTCGAATGCCCGCACAACACGCCCTTGCATATCGACGAGCGAGAATTTCACGGAACCCGCAGTTGGAATTTCAAAGCGAAGAGCAACAAACTGGCCTTGGAACTTGGCTCCGAATGTTTGCGTTTTAGCAACAGTTTTTCTACGAACAGCCACACTTTCTTCAAAGACATATATAAAGTAATCTAAGTAATCTTCAAACTTTACGTTTTCGTTAAAATACGGGTAAGATTTTCCTTCATCAAACGCCCATACATTTATAAATTTATCTGTTTTGCATAAACATTCTTCTAATGTATAGAGGTTTAGTGCTTCACAGCTTTTCTTTTCGCACGGTGCGTACGCATAAAACCCAACAGTATCCCAATCTACAAAAGAAGACATCGTCATCATTTCGCTAGTGGAGAGCCCTTTGCCTGCACTGCCGACACTTAATCCAAAAATTTCCATGTCCCAGTAAGAATTCTCAACTAATTCTTCATTTTTTCCAACTAGGCCTCCGACATCTTCATTTCCTTTGATTGTCGTTGCCGCGTAGCTATTCAAAATGCTTCCATGTATCGTCCCGCCTAAATAGTTGCTGCCATTTAGACCGACAAGGCCACCAACATTTTTTACCCCTTCCACGGAACCTTGAGCGTAAATATTCTGAACATCGCCCGCATTAAATCCAACGGCACCGCCTACAGCATCAACACCCTTAACACTCCCATTTGCATAAGAATAAATGATTTTTCCATTATTACAGCCAACGATTCCTCCGACATCTTCATCGCCCTCTATATTTCCCGTAGCATGGGAGAGAAAAACTACACCATGAATATTTTCGCCGACAATGCCACCCACCGATTCTACTTCAATTTCCGAAACATCCATTCTAGAGCAAACAGGTTTCAAAATGTCCATCGATGAAACACAATTAATACATTTTTTATAAAAAAATCCATCATAACCATAAAATTCACCGATAACACCTCCAAACGACTCCATCTTTGAAGTAGTCCATCTAGAACACATTGGCGTAATTGTTCCGCTAGAACGACTGTTGATCACTTCCCCATGCCCCATATATCCAACAATACCTCCGGCGTCATCACTTGCAACAATATTTGCATCAACAGAGGCATTAACAATCGAACCTACATCAATATTAGAAACAATTCCACCAACATACACACCCCCTGTAACATCACCTTGATAAGACACGTCTTGAAATGTTAAACCGCAATCATCAAACCTATATGCACCAACAAGACCGCCCACATCACGACCACCTTGAACAAAACCATTCGTCACATGAACATTATTTACTGTTCCACATGCAGCACCAGCCAAACCACCCACTAGCCTTCCATTCCCAATCACTGTGAGCTTATCGAATTTTAAATTGGAGATTACCGCTCTTACACTTGAGAAAAGCCCTAAAGAATCACCACGTACTGTATCGCGAATATCCAAGTTGCTGATTGTATGATTTTGTCCTTCAAAGGTTCCGTCAAAAAGAATGTTCCCCGCAGCATCCTTGTTACGCCCAATCGGCGTAAAGCCCTTGCATACATCGCCATTGCAGTTTTCACTCTTCGAAGCAGATGCATCAATATTCTTCGTCAAGATGTAATTGGACGAATAAAGATAATCGCCCTTACCTATCGCCTTGAGGTCTTCGTAATCCTCAATCTGGAAAGGATTTTCAGCAGAGCCATCGCCCTTCATGGAGCCATTTGCGGCAAACGCAGGCACCGCAAGCACGGTCAACAAAACTCGAACAACATTTTTTAAATTCATATTATTTCTCATCCAACTTTAAATTTAATCCTTGATACAACGGATGGAGTATCCGTTATCCTTATAACCATCGACAAATGAATTTATCCTATTATTTCCTATATGGATGCTATAAACCTGAGCCGTATTTTCCGATGTTTTTTCAGTAGAAGCCCAAAAATAAGTGCTACCATCAATAGCTTCAAAATCTTTATTATGATGTCTTATACCTCCAGCAAGAGCCGAAAAACCGTAATCATCAGAGCCCTTAAAATAAGGCCAGCCTACTTGTGACTTTAGGACCTTACCTGCATTATTCCAGCCACCTACCGCAGCCACCAAGGTGCTCCATTCGGTCGTATCGGGTAAATGGTAGCCTTCAGGACAGATTCCTTGCACACGCCCCCAAAGGAAGCATCGTTTCCCGTATCCACAATCAAGTGGATCATCTGGATCTTGTGAAAGTTTTACAGAATCTATTGCTGCAGTCCATGAGTAAAGGCGTCCATAAGTCTTGCAATTTTCTGGATTATTACCATAGCACCAATTTCGATTCAAAAGGCTCGGCGTTTGAGTACTATCCGCATAATTCAAATTCTCCGCCATCCAAGTTTGTTCTCCAATTTTCACAGTCCTATAAGTTTGTCCATCACGAGCATCCGTCAATGAACCGTATTCACAATTATCTTCTGTTGCAGTTTTACAAACGGGCAAAGACGATTGAGTTTGAGGAACAATTTCATTCTTGACGCAACGGACATACTTACCGCAATCCTTGAACGAACTTGTAATAGCCACCATATTATACGTATGGGCTAGGGCGCCATCATTCCCTTGATATTGTTCAGCAGTCCAAAAATCAGATGACATTCTGCCATAAGAATAAGTTCCATCTCTGTATCTATCACCAGCATAAATCACAGAAAAGCCATATTCATCAGCATACTCTCCATAATCCCATCCAATCTGCGATTTAAGCAAATCACCATAATGATTTTTTTCACCAATCGAAGCAAGCAAAATACTCCACTCCGTTGTATCCGGTAAATGATACCCATCAGGACAAATCCCCTGCAATTGATAAGGAAGCGTACACTGCTTAAACATGCCACATTCTTGCGGTGCGTCAGCCTTAGTATCGTTCGATGCAAGCTTTACAGAATCAATCGCGGCAGTCCACGAATACAAACGCCCCACAACTTTGCACTTTTGGGGATCATCTTCATAACACCAGTTATTACCTAAAAGACTCGGTGTTTGAGTACTATCCGCATAGTTCAAATTCTCCGCCATCCATGTCTGATTTCCAATTTTCACAGTTTTGTAAACATTTCCATCACGAGCATCAACAATAGAATCATACTTTACACTTTGATTCAAATAAGCTTCTTTGGAAAGGCTCCAGTCAAAGCCGCTACTACTGGATTTTTTTACACTGCTAGACGATGAACGGGGATTCTCGACCGAGTCGGGAATGACAGCGGAAACATACGTCTCAAAAGCGGCTACTTTATTACCGCCGTTCATGCTTTCAACGTTTTTGCGGATTGTATCAAGCTTGCCGTTTTCCGTTGCAGTTGCAGCCCACTCGGCAATTTCTTTCTTTGCCTTGCCATCGTTCCATTCGCCGTCTTCTGCAAAATCATAAGCGAACTTTTCCAGACGTTTCGCAAGTTCTTCTGTACTTTCGTCGCCTTGCATTATCACGCTTACCGCCAAGAGTGCCGCGCCACCCTCGCTCTTTTCAAACATATTCAAATCCTCGAATGTTTGAACTTTGTACGCCGCACCGTCATCAATGCCAAACGTGGCAAGCGCCTCTTTTTCGGCCTGTTTTTTCGCATCAGCCAAAAGCATCTTGTTCACGGTAACCAAGTACATCACGCGGTCATATTCCAAATGAGTGAGCACGTTGACGTTTACGTTCTTGCGGTCTTTGAGGTTTGTAATCGTCCGAAGTGTTATCTTATCCGCAGATTTCACTCCTGTAACTTCGTTGAGGTAGTATCCGGAAACTTCAAAAACGGCACATGGCGAAGACAAGTTTATACTTGAAACATCATAGTCGCCCTTGTCACTCTTGACCGTACTTTCAAAACGTTCGCCTGTCAGTTCCATCGTCTTACAGTCAATCCCCTGCACAGTCACGGCAGAACCTTTAACAAACGGCCCTTTTTGTGCAACGCCCGCTACGTTCAAATCCGCGATAATTCCCGCATCTTCTGTGGTGCCGCCTGCAGTTTTATCGTCATCGGAACAAGCCCAGAACAGGGAGACGAATATAAGAGTAAACAGTTTATTCCATTTCATACGCATTTCCATCTAATGACCATTGAGCAACCACTACTTACTAATTCTTTATGCAACGGATTGAAAAACCGCTATCCTTGAAGTCACCCGTGTAACCGGTACCACCATAAAAAATTCTGAACGTATAGCCCAATTGCTTGTCACGCGTATTCTCAGTAATGCTCCAAAAAAAGGCAGTCCGGTCATCAGGAGCGAATTCTGAAAAATCATAATCACGATACTTATCCCCAACAGGATACGCCGAAAAACCATAATCATCGGTGCCGTTAGCTTCTTCAAACCAACCGACACGAGAAGCGAGCTTATAGCCAGCTACACTCGCATCATCCGAAACTTGGAAAATCAACGTACGCCATTCCGTTGTATCGGGCAAATGCCAACCTTCAGGGCAAATGCCTTGATACTTCGCGGGGAAATTACAATTCGTCCGGTATCCACAGAATTGCGGATTTTCGGCATCGTTTGCGAGCTTTATAGAATCAACCGCAGCAGCCCAAGTATAAAGGCGGCCACCAAACTCACAATTTTCAGGCTTATCACCATAGCACCAATTTCGCTTCAAAAGGCTCGGAGTATTTACACTATCCGCATAATTCAAATTCTGGGCCATCCAAACCTGAGTGCCGATTTTGATGGTCTTGTAAACTTGTCCATCTCGTTTATCCACAATTGAATCGTATTTAATGTTCGGATTCAAGTGATCTTCTTTAGGAATGCTCCAGTCAATTTCATACGGAGACACAAACGCTTCACCACTGCTACTACTCAAATCAGCATTGCTAGAAGAACTTGATAACGACACAGCAGCCGGTTCATCTCTAACGCAACGAACAGAATGGCCATTGTCCTTAAAGCCACATGAAAACCAAACAGAAGCATAAAAGAAGTCTGCGGAACAAGAAGAACGATCATCTTTCGATTCTTCAGAAGCTGTCCAAAAATGAACATCTCGGCTATCTTCAAAGAAAGATTGATCTCGATACTTTTCGCCAGCAGGGAACGCCGAGAAACCAAAATCATCAGTACCAGAATCTTCATACATTCCAATATGCGATTTCAGTCTTTCTCCGGCAATATCATCACCGCCGGCAAAAGAAATCAGGGTTTTCCACTCGGTCGTATCCGGCAAATGCCAACCTTCAGGACAAATGCCACGCATCTTTTCTGTAAACACACAAGATTCCCCAAAGCCACATTTCTGAGGCTTTTCGGAATCTGTTGCAAGCTTCACCGAATCAATAATAGCAGCCCATGTGTACAAACGTCCTGCGACATCACAATTTTCAGATTTGTATGCAAAGCACCAGCTACGTTTCAAAAGACTTGGAGTTTTCACACTATCGGCATAATTCAGATTTTGAGCCATCCATACTTGAGAGCCAATCGTCACCGTCTTGTAAACTTGTCCGTCACGGCTATCCACAATGGAGTCATACTTTATTTCAGGATTTAAGTACGCCTCCTTAGGAATACTCCAGTCAATATAGAAACCACTATAATTTACTGAAGGATACTTAACAAGCGCCGTTTCACCGAAGTTCTTTATGAATGATTCAAATGAAGGAATTTCACTTGCAATGCCCCAGCTTTCAATATTCTTTCGAATCGAATCAAGTTTACCATCGGCAGCGGCATCTTGAGCCCATTTCGCGATTTCAAGTTTTGCATAGGAATCATACCATACGCCATTCTTTGCAAAAAAATCGTTGAATCTTTCAAAGCGTTCTTCAAGAGGCACGTCATCAAATTCCGCCTGCATCATCACACTTATAGCCAACAATGCCGCATTTCCGTCACCCGCTTCAAAGATGTTCAGGTCTTCGGCTTCTTCAAAATCACCCTTGATATTGAACGCAGCAAATATTTCTTTTTCAGTCTGTTTTTTCGCATCAGCCAAAGACATCTTGTTCACAGTAACCAAGTACATCACGCGTTCGTATTCCAAATGCGTAAGCACGTTGATATTCACGCGATCTCGATTCTTGAGATTCGTCACCGCACGGAGTGTTAACTTTTCGGAAGAAACCGCTCCAGTAATTTCGCTCAAGTAATAACCAGAGACCTCGAACACGGCGCATACCGAGGACAAGTTAATATCATCGACCTCATAGTCACCACCATTACTCTTGATAGTGGTTTCATAAGATTCGCCTGTAAGCTCGAATGTTCTGCAATTAATACCTTGCACACTCACGACAGAACCCTTGACAAATGGGCCCTTTTGGGCAACGCCTGCCACGTTCAACTCGGCGATGATTCCCGCATCTTCCGTAGTGCCGCCTGCCATGCCCTTATCATCAGAGCATGCCCAAAACATGGCGAGAACCATTAGGAATTCAATAATCCGAAACCATTTTTCAAGTAACAGTTTATTCATTCTTACCCTTCTTTTTTCCCAACACGAATATTTTTAACATTTCCTAATTTTTGATACAGCGAACGGAAAGTCCATCATTCTTGTTGTTGCTATATAAAATTCTTATACTATTGAGGGTGTAAGTCAAACTCGTCGCATACGAAGATTCAGCATCTTCCTCATCATCAGCCCAGAAATGCATGTAGCCACCCGCTTCTAAATATTTTCCAGTATGACTTCTATAACCTACAGGAATAGCAGAAAAACCATAAGTATCCGTATTTCTCGAATTATTATACCAACCAATTTGTGATTTTAACGCAGAGCCCCCAGTGCCATTACTTTCTGCAGTAGCAGATAACGTGAACAGCTCACTTTTATTAGGTAAATGCCAACCTTCAGGACAAATACCCTGCACGACACTCGGAATCGCACATTCATGACCATAACCGCAATCCCTAGCTGCTAATTGCACAGAATCGATAGCAGCACTCCAAGTATACAAACGACCTGCAACTTTACATTTTTCAGATTGATCTCCATAGCACCAACTCCGCCCTTTTAAACTTGGAGTTTTTACGCTGTCGGCATAGTTAAGGTTTTGAGCCATCCAAACTTGATTGCTGATTTTTACGGTTTTGTAAACTTGTCCGTCACGACTATCAACAAAAGAACCATATTCAATATTTGAATTTAAATATTTTTCTTTAGAAATACTCCAGTTAAATGTCTCACAGGATTCACGTTCTTCGCTACACAACAAAGAGATTGATGAAGCAACCGGTTCATTTCTGACACAACGGACAGCAACAGCATCATCCTTACCACCGTATTCCAGGTGAGCCTCATCGTATTCAGAGCGCAACATCAATACATATGCATAACCATCTTCAATATCTGTCGAACTCCAAAAATCAACATATTTGTTCATGTTTTTAAAAACGCCCTCGTAATTCTTGTAACCTACGGGTACAGCACTAAAGCCAAGAGCATCTGTAGTATTTTCATTACTAGGCCAGCCACCCTGTGACTTAAGAGCCTCTCCAGCCAAACTAACATATCCTCCACCTGCAATTATTAACATTTCATTCCATTCAGCATTACTTGGCAAATGCCAACCATCAGGACAAACCCCTTGTACCGGATATGCCGGAGAACACACCAAGCCATTTCCACATCCAATTTTAACAGAATCCATCGCAGCAGCCCAAGTATAAAGGCGACCATATTTTTCGCAATAAATCGTACTATCATTATAACAGTAACTATTCTTCGCTTCATAATTCAAGTTCTGAGCCATCCACACTTGAGAGCCAATCTTTACAGTTTTGTAAACTTGTCCGTCACGGGAGTCGGTCATTTCACCGTAATTGATGTTTGGATTCAAGTAAGAGTTTGTCACACTGCTACTGGATTGCTTCGCTTCGCTCGCAATGACGGAGGAGCTACTACTAGATTCCGGGTCAAGCCCGGAATGACGAGATGAACTGCTGCTAGAAGAGGGGCGATCCCCGCTCGAGGCGGGAATGACAGAACTGCTACTAGATTGCTTCGCTTCGCTCGCAATGACGTTACTAGAAGAGGATCGGCTTTCACTGCTCAGGATAACACTGTCGCCATCCGCAAGTGCCTTCACGTACGTTTCAAATGCAGGTACAGAATCGGTGAGGTTCCAGCTTTCGATGTTCTTGCGGATTGTATCGAGTTTACCGGTAGCTGTAGCGTTTGTAGCCCAATTTGCAATTTCCGTTTTTACTTTATCATCCAATGAACCATTCTGTGAAATTGCAACAGAATATTCATCCAAGCGTTCTGCAAGTTTTGCCTCATTCGCATTTGCCTGCACCATCACACTCACTGCCAAGAGCGCGGCATTGCCATCGCCCTTTTCAAGAATATTCAAGTCTTCGGATTTCGCGACATCGCCATTGATGTTAAACGACGCAAGCACTTCTTTTTCAGCCTGCTTTTTCGCTTCCGCAAACGTCTCGCCCTTTTCAGTCACCAAGTTCATCACGCGCTCGTATTCCAATTCCGTAAGCACGTTGATGTTCACGTTCTTGCGATCCTTGAGGTTTGTCAGCGCATGGAGCGTCAACTTTTCCGAGGACTTCTTTCCAGTGAGTTCGTTGAGGTAATAACCCGAAACTTCGAACATAGCGCATGTAGACGACAAAGTAACACTATTAACAACAAATTCACCTTTATCGTTCTTGACAGAGCCTTCAAAAGTCTCATCTGTAAACTTGAGTGTTTTGCAATCGATCCCCTGCACGGTCACAGCGGAACCCTTTGCAAACGGGCCCTTCTGCGTAAGGCCGGCCACATTCAAATCCGCGATGATTCCCGCATCTTCCGTGGTACCGCCCGCAAAGCCGCCATCATCATTAGAACCGGTGCAAGCCACAACAAAAGCCGAAGCCATTGCAAACGCGATTGTCTGAGCGAGCACGCCCATACTCTTTCCGAACACACTCTTTTTCATTTTATCAATCCTCATCCCTAACATTTTTATTTGAATTCAAAAAAACTTCCGCATTTTCACTGCGGTCAACGCGGTTATCAATCCGTTCACTTACAGGAAATAATTGCAAATTCAATCGATAAACTTGTTCTGTTTCGTCATCTTCACTTGCAATTGCCACAATGCGGCGGCGACAATCTGCAAGTTCCTTTTTTATACGTTCGTAGGCACGGCGCGTAATACCCATCGTAAGCCCCGACATATCGCGTTCCGATAGCGGCAAGTCTAACGCCTTAACCGCAAATTCCCCCATTTGGCGTTGCATATCACGAGCCGCCACCGGAACTGCATCAACGTTTCCCATCGAAATAGATTTATCTGTCTGGTAATAGTTACCGCTCTTGTCCTTCTTCAAGAGATTCGCCTTTACCAAAAAGTCCAACGTTTCAGAAACTTCTGCCGCTGAAATATTCGGTTTGCAGGCTCGCGCTATTTCGAGAGGTTTGGCACCCGGCATGTGGGCAGCAAGCTCACGAATCACCGGATTTTTCCACGATTTGAAGTAATCGAATTCCTCGTTCCCCAACACTCGAACCTTATGCGCCATAGCAAGCGCACAACGTTCTTCGAACGCCGATCTCTTCGCCTCGTCGTTTTTTGCATGGGCATAAGAAACCATCAGGACAAAATAATCGTACTCAAAGCCGACGAGTCCCATGGCACCGGCAACCGACCCTGCGGAGCCAATGCTCAAATTCTTCTTGCCCTCGCAAACGTATTTCAGGTAAATCGGCGACGTAAAACCAGCCTTTCGAGCGAACTCACGCCACGTAAATGCCGAACAGCGCTTACGTTCATCGTAATAATCCTGGATGAACTTGCGATAATCGGTATATTCTACGATCTCCTTCATGTTTACAAATATAGATACTTTTGCACATTTTAGAATACAGATTTGGCGATTTTAGTCAAATTTTACCACTTTTGACGTTTTTACAAAAATTTATGCAATTTAGAATACAAACATGTATTCCAAGAATACAAGAAAACCCCGCCAGTGACCCAGCGAGGCTTCTTTTCTCCCTTTTCCTAACAACAATTACTTGTCGTAGATGGTAATATTTATTCTGGCCCGGAACAGGTAGCCTTCCGCGCCGAGATCGCGGTAATAATCAACAACCGCAAAGACCTCTGCCTCATAGCGGAATTTTTCGACTTCTTTCTCGAACCGGTAGAATGTCAGTTCGCCGTCATAATCCGATTTTGTATATTCCGTATATCGCATAGACTCAAGATCGTCTATGGTGAGCGTTTCCTGGCTCTTCAAGGTAAAGCCGTGCGTTTCCATCATCAAGGCGTATTCATCGGCCTTGGCCTTGGCTTCATCGAAATAGTCATCATTACTAGCGCCGACACTAGAACCGAGTCGGGTATAAGCATTCCAAGACGTCCACTTCTGGTCATTCGAATAGTACCTATAATGGTACTGCGTCGAATCTAAGACAAACTTCAGGTCTTCGGGGATTTCCCTGTACTTGGGAGAATCATAGTCCTTTTTAGTTTCCGTCGGAATCTCGTCAACCCCTTCATCGCGAACGACGAGCTTTACGTAGAACATCTTCGATGGCATGGTTATGCCCATCGGCGTCCAAACACGGACCTCGCCCTTCGTAATCACAAGCGTATAGACTTTGCCGCCAGACGTTTTCGTGTAAACATACGAATCCTCGGTATAATCGTTATCCAGTGAATCATTGGAATACGTCCCCTCATATTCGAAGCCCTTTCCCCCGGCTTTGTTTATCAGTTCCGTCGCAATGGAATCACACCCGCTTCCAAGCGCAGGACTCTGGCCCCGCCACATAATCTGGGCACCATCCGCATATTCCTTGTACTCCGTTTTCTTTTCAAGGAAATCCTCGACGAAGGCCAATTCTTCGGGCAAATCCGGCAGGGTGTCCTTTTTAACTTCCACGGAACTTGAAGACGAAGAAACAAACGGGCTATAGATGGAACTCGAAGAAGCAACACTCGATGATGAAATATGTATCGGCAAATCTTCGAATCCTTCCTTCATCACGAATATGGCGACATCGAACATGAAGGCTCCATAGCCAGCCCCTGCCGGAGAGAGAGTCTTCGTCATCGCAATTTTATAAACGAGATCACCCTTCTTCGCAGAATAGATATAAGACAAACTATCATAGAACGAATGCAAATAGAACGATTTCAACGAATCACTCAACATCGTCTTTTCAAAAACAAATCCTTTCGCGCCCAAAGCATCCACCAATGCGCTCGCGGCAGAATCTCTTGTCGCGGTATCATGGACATTTGCCCAAGATGTACACGTCCACACCCTCTGTTCGCCATCGCCATAAATCACCGGCCCGCGGGCACTGCAGAACTCCTCAAAGAACTGAAGTTCTGGAGGGAGCACAGAAAGCGAATCCTGCGAAGCCGATGAATTAAACGGGTTATAGACGGAACTCGACGAGGCAATACTCGAGGAAGATTCGTCCTTGCCGCTACTCGAACTCGATTCAGGCTCGTCGCCCGGAACATGCCAGCGGCCTTTTTCGCACACAAAGTATTCATCGTACAGTTTACTCAACTTGTTTACATTGCGCCTGGTTTCGTTTTCACGCTTGTCATTGCAAACACCGAGACCGTAATTGTTCCACCAGAAGTTCGTCACGAACTTTTCAAATGCAGGCGCGGAATCTGCATACTTCCAGTTTTCGACATTCTTGCGCACATTCGCAATCGTCCCCTTCAAATCCACATCGCTCGCCCAGTCCGCAATTGCAGTCTTTGTATCGGCATCATCCCAAGAGCCGCCTTCTGCAAGCGAAATGCTGAATTCGCCCATGCGTTCGGTAAGCCCAGCCACATCGACATCGCTTTGCATCAACACGCTTACCGCGAGGAGTGCTGCGTTGCCATCACCTGATTCGAAGATGTTCAAGTCTTCGGATTCTGCAAAATCGCCTTCAATGCCAAACGTTGCAAGGATTTCTTTTTCGGCCTGTTCCTTCGCCTCCGCAATCGATTTTTTCTTTTCGGTCACCAAGTACATCACGCGTTCGTATTCCAAATGCGTGAGCAAGTTGATGTTCACCGTCTTGCGGTTCGAAAGATCCGTAAGCGCGCGAAGAGTCACCGTTCCCGACGACTTCTTGCCAGAGATTTCATCGCGATAATAGCCATTTGCCTCAAGAATCGCGTACTGCGATTGCAAATTGATATCCTTGATGGCAAAATCGCCTTTGTCGCTCTTGATGGTTCCCTTGAAACTTTTGCCTGTTTGCTTGAGCGTAATGCCGTCCAGTTCCTGCACGGTCACCGCAGAACCAGTTACAAACGGGCCCTTCTGCGACACGCCTGCCACATCCAAATCCTTGATGGCGTAAACGCCCGCATCACCTGAAGCGCCACCCGCAACATCATTATCGGAACACGCCCAGAACAAAATTCCAAATGCAAAAACTGGTAAAATTTTATTCAGCGTCATATTCATTTATCCTTATCATAAAATTAATTTAAGTATTTTCTAAAATTCTAATCCTTAACGCAACGGACTGCATAAGCATATCTTTTATTAAAAGTCGTACTCAAAGCAGCATCGTCATCCATATAAAACAAATGTATATGGGCAGCGTATCTTTCATTCACTTCTGTCGAAGTCCAAAAACCTGCAAAGCGACCTTCATTTTCATAATCATTAAACTCATCTCTATCACCAACCGGAAGGGCAGAGAAGCCAAAACTATCCGTACCGGCGCCATCATCATTCCAACCATTGACAGATTTGAGCATTTTTGCAGCAGAGTCGAGACCTCCTACAGAATAGAACAATGTCAAGCCCTCGTTTTGCGAAGGCAGATGCCAGCCAGTAGGGCACGCATTCAACGCCGCAGACCACGTATAAAGGCGGCCATACTTTGTACAGTATTCGGCGGAATCATTATAACAATAACTTTCATCCGTTTCATAGTTCAAGTTCTCCGCCATCCACACTTGCTTTCCAATTTTCACGGTCTTGTATTCTTGACCATTACGCTCATCCGTCAACATTCCGTATTCGCAATCATCTGTACTTTCCGTCTTGCAGGCAGCCACAGCCGAATCTTCCACAAGAATATAAGATCTCAACGAATCATTTTCACCCTGGACACAACGGACAGAAAACGCATTGTACTTTCCTTCGTCCATATCCAATGATACTGTATTGAAGTTAGCGCCCACATGCATCACATACGCAAATTCGACTTTACTCTCTGTAGAACTCCAGAAATCCGCAAGCCACTCCTTGTTTATGTATTCTCCACTTGCAGACCTACCACCAATGGGAAGCACCGTAAAACCGTAATCATCTGTACCATTGAGATCGTTTAACCAACCACTCGTGGACTTGAGTTTACTTCCTGCCATCGCAGAGTCTCCTAATGCATCCACTAAAGTTTTAAAATCAGCCAGAAGAGGCAAATGCCAACCTTCAGGACAAGCTCTCATCGCAGCATTCCACTCGTAAAAACGTCCATACGTTGCGCAATATTCCACGGAATCATTATAGCAATAACTTTTTTCGGTTTCGTAGTTCAAGTTTTCCGCCATCCAGACTTGATTGCCAATCTTAACAGTCCTATATGTTTTTCCATCACGAGAATCCGTCATCGTATTTTGCACAGCATCCGGCGAATCGGCGCCAAACTTTTCCACATACTTTTCAAAAGCAGGCACTTCGGCAGCAATTCCCCAGCCTTCGACATTTTTGCGGATTGAATCCAGCAGTCCGTCAGCAGCAGCAGAAACCCATTCCATAATCGCAGTCTTCGTACTGGAATCGCTCCACACGCCTTTTTCAGCAAACGAGTCATCGAACTTGTCCATACGTTCCACGAGAGCATCAACATCGGCACCGCCCTGCATCATCACGCTCACAGCAAGCAAGGCTGCGTTACCATCGCCCGATTCAAAAATATTCAGGTTCTCAAACGCTTCAAAACTGCCCACAATGTCAAACGCAGCAAGCACTTCTTTTTCAGCTTGTTTTTTTGCCTCAGCAAACGACTTTCCCTTTTGAGTCACGAGGTACACAATGCGCTCATATTCTAGGTTTGTGAGAATGTTGACATTCACTTTTTCGCGATTTTCAAGGTCTGTCAATGCGCGAAGAGTCAGCTCGCCATCCGTTTCCTTTCCAGAAAATTCGCTACGATACTTACCCGTCGCCTCGAACACCGCGCACGAAGACTTGAGCGAAACACCTTCTACAGTAAAGTCGCCCTTGTCACTCTTGACCGTACCTTCAAAACGCTCGTCTGAAAGTTTCATCGTCTTGCAGTCAATTCCGCGTACCATCACCGCAGAGCCCTTGACGAACGGCCCTTTCTGCGAAACGCCTGCCACATCCAAATCCTTGATGGCGTAAACTCCCGAATCACCCGAAGCGCCGCCAGCAACGTCATCGTTCGAACACCCCGCCAAAAACGATACCGCCACAAAAGCCGAAGCCACAAATCCGTTCTTGAAAAATTCGCACACGTTTCTCATTTTCTCTCATCCTTATTCAAAACTGTTCCACTTTTATTCAACCATTCGCTCATCGGGAACAGTTGCACATTCAAGCGATAAACACGCTCCGTTTCATCTTCTTCCGTCGCAATCGCGACAATGCGCCGATAAAACTCATCCACTTCCTTTTTTATCCGTTCGTAAGCGCGATGCGTAAGGCCGAGCGTATAGCCCGACATTACGCGTTCCGAAAGAGGCAACTCAAGTGACTGTATTGCAAACTCCCCCATTTGGCGCTGCAAATCGCGAGCCGCCAAAGGCACCGCCTCCACGGGAGCCATCTTAATTGCCTTATCCGTTTGTTGGTAGTTTCCGTTCTTGTCCTTCTTCAAGAGCTTCGCCTTCATCAAAAAATCAAGCGTTTCTGAAACTTCCGTCGCAGAAATCTTTTGTTTGCAAGCACGCGCAATTTCGAGAGGCTTTGCACCAGGCATGTGCGGAGCCAATTCTCGAATCACAGAATTTTTCCACGATTTAAAGTAATTGAATTCTTCATCACCGAGAACACGCATCTTGTGGGCAAGCGCCAACGCACAACGTTCCTCGAACGCGGCACGTTTTGTCTTGTCATCCTTTGCATGAGCGTACGAAACCATCAAAACGAAATAAGTCTGTTCGAAGCCGACAAGGCCCATGGCGTTCGCGACAGAACCCGCAGAGCCGACACTCAAGTTTTTCTTCCCCTCGCAAACATACTTCAAATAAACATCCGACGAGAAGCCCGCCTTTTGCGCAAACGCATGCCAAGAAAACGCCGAAGTGCGTTTACGTTCGTCGTAGTAATCTTGAATGTACTTGCGGTAATCCGTATATTCAACGATATCCTTCATGGTATCAAATATAGGTTTGTTTTTGCAATTCAGAACATAAAATTTGCGTTTTTGGTTAAATTTTACCACTTTTTGAGTTTTTGTTAAAAAATCGCAAATTTAGAACATGAAAGGTATATTCCTGGAACATGGAGATTCCCGCCTTCGCGGGAATGACAAATAAAAAAAACGCGGGAATGACAAAAATTCCCCGCGGCATATTGGCCACGGGGCATTCCTCTTTACTTAAAAGTTTTATTTACTCATCGCTTTTGCTAGAACTTGAAGAAGGTCTTACCGATGCAGTCGAAGGATCCCCTTTGACGCAACGGACACTTTGTCCATAATACTTGTAATTTTGATACGTATAAGTTTGAGTATAAATGTTGTTTATATTGAAATATCGACCATCATCGGCACTGTATTCGGTGGCGCTCCAGTAATAAACATCCGAACCCACCTTTTCCCAACTAGTTGCAGAAAGCCTTCTTCCGGTCGGAAGTGATGCAAAGCCATATTTATCAGTACCGTTATTGTCAGGCGTTCCGGCATAGTCCCACCCGCTCAAAGCCTTGAGAGGCTTTCCACACGTACTGTAATCCCCTATAGCCTCACACAACAAACTCCATTCACGGAGTGTCGGCAAATGCCAACCATCCGGGCAAATTCCCTGAACACTATGATTGAGTCCGCACGTCTTGCCATAACCGCAATCCAACGGTTCCTTCGGATCGTTCGCCAAAGCGACAGAATCGATTGCTGCTGCCCAGGTGTAATAGCGGCCACCCACATTGCAATTCTTTTCATCATTGTTGTAGCACCAGTTGCGGCCCTTCAAGCTCGGAGTCTTGACGCTATCGGCATAGTTCAAGTTTTCTGCCATCCACACCTGCGAATAATTCGTGTCTGGCACTTCAATTTTCACGACCTTGTAAACTTTCTTGTCGCGCGGGTCAATCATCGAATCGTATTTGATTTTCGGATTCAGGCGTGCTTCCTTAGGCACATCCCAGCTCCATCCTTCGGTATCACTAGAACTTGAAGAAGGTCTTACCGGAGCTGTCGAAGGATCCCCCTTGACACAACGGACACTTTGTCCATAAGACTTGCTATTCTGATACGTATAAGAATTGGTATAAATGTTGTTTATATTTAAATACCGGCCTTGATCGGCACTGTATTCGGTGGCGCTCCAGTAATAAACATCCGAGCCCACCTTTTCCCAACTAGTTGCAGAAAGCCTTCTTCCGGTCGGGAGTGCGGCAAAGCCATATTTATCAGTACCGTTATTGTTAGGCGTTCCGGCATAGTCCCACCCGCTCAAAGCCTTGAGAGGCTCGCCAGCTACGCCGCCAGTTCCTAACGCCACGCTCAACAACCCCCATTCATAGATTGACGGCAAATGCCAGCCATCAGGACAAATTCCCTGCACAGCGCGATCAAGTCCGCACTTTTTACCATAGCCGCAAACCAACGGTTCCTTCGAATCATTCGCCAAGGCAACAGAGTCAATTGCCGCCGCCCAGCTGTAATAACGACCGCCCACCTTGCAATTTTTTTCATCATTATTGTAGCACCAGTTGCGGCCCTTCAAGCTCGGTGTCTTGACGCTATCAGCATAGTTCAAGTTTTCAGCCATCCACACCTGCGAATAATTCGAGTCTGGCACTTCAATTTTCACGACCTTGTAAACTTTCTTGTCGCGCGGGTCGACCATCGTGTCATATTTGATATTCGGATTAAAGCGGGCTTCCTTAGGCACATCCCAGCTCCATCCTTCAGGGATTTTCTGAGCGGTCCCAAACTCTTCAACAACCTCTTCAAACGCAGGAATTTCATCGGACCCGCTCCACTTCTCTAGATTGTCGCGGACTGTTTCAAATTTACCATCGTCCTTAGCAGCGCTTGCCCAATCCGCCATTTTCGTTTTTGTCTTTTCGTCGTTCCATTCGCCAGTCTTCGTGATAGACGAAGCAATAGCATCTATACGATCTGTCAATTCTTCGGCATTCAAATCCGATTGCAACAACACACTCGTTGCAAGGAGAGTCGAGTTTCCATCGCCCTTTTCATAAATGCTCATGCCTTCAAACGACTCAAAAAGGTCCATTATGCCCAACGAAGCAAGGACTTCTTTTTCGGCCTGCATTTTCGCATCGGCAAAGGACATTTTCTCTTTAGAGACCAAGTTCATCACACGCTCGTATTCCAATTCCGTGAGCACGTTGATGTTCACAGACTTTCTGTCGCTCAAATCCGAGATTGCATGAAGCGTCAACTTATTCGAAGACTTCTCACCAGTAAATTCATTGAGGTAATAGCCGGAGACCTCGAATAAAGCACAAGACGCCGAGAGGTTCACATCGTCAATGCCAAAGTCACCCTTGTTGCTCTTGACTTTTCCCGTGAACTTTTCGTCCGTGAATTCCATCGTCTTACAGTCAACACCCTGCGCTGTCACCTCAGACCCTTTCACGAACGGCCCCTTTTGCGCCAAGCCGGCCACATCTAGGTCCTTTACAGCGTAAGAGCCTTCGACCTGTTCGTCCGTGCCGGCAGACTTGCCATCGGAACAAGCCCAAAAAGACGCCCCACATACGAGGGCCGCCAAAAGATTCCATTTCATTATTGATTTCGCAAGCATATTCCAGCCTCTCTCCTTTATTCTTAATTATACATCCTTATCGCCATATTCAATCTTTTCCGTCAGCGGGAAAAGTTGCATATTCAAGCGGCAAACTTTTTCAACTTTTTTGTCGGCAGAGACAATCGACACAATGCGCTTGCGGCACACCGCCAATTCTTCCACCACCTTCTTGTAGCTTTCGGCTGTCATGCCCATCGTGATGCCGCTAAAGTGGCGTTCCGAAATAGGCAATTTATCCAAAGCGTCAAGCGCAAACTCGCCCATCTGGCGCAACAGCGAATGCACCGCCACGGCCACCACATTCAAATTTCCCGTCGAAAGCGAAGCATTAGTCTGATGGTAATTCCCTTTGATATCGCGAGTCAAAAGCCCAGCCTTGAGCAAAAAGCGCAAGCTATCACTGACATCCGCAGCAGAAATCGCAGGCTTGCACATTTTGGCAATTTCGTTCGGCTTTGCGCCCGGCATAGCCACAGCCAATTCACGAACAACAGAATGCTTCCAAGTCTCGTAGTAAGTGTACATCTCGCTGCCGAGAATTTTCACGCGATTCGCTTCACCAAGCGCCTGCATTTCCTCAAAGCACTTCTTCTTTTCCTGTTCCGTCTTTGCTCCCTCATAACGTACCAGCAAAACGAAGTAATCCAGTTCATAGCCAAGCAAGCCCATTGCAAGCGCAGTCTTTTTCGCTCCTTCTTCGCGAAGACGCGTCTTGCCATCACATACAAGTTTCAGGTACGAACCCGACGCAAATCCAGCCACCTTCGCAAATTCTCGCCACGTAAACGCAGAACAACGCTTGCGTTCCTTGTAGTAGTCGAGAATATACTCGCGATAGTTTTTGTATTCCGTAACCGTTTTCATGATATTAAAAATAGAAACACTGGATTAAGTACGCAATAGCATTTAATATTTTTTCAAAAACAAAAATGGCGATTTTAAGCAAATTTCAGCACTTTTCAAAAGTGTTTAAAGAAAATTCAAAAACATAAAACAAAAATCAAATTCTATAAAACAAAAAAAAATCCCCGCCGAAGCAAGGAGAAAAAAATTTATCCAATTTTACTTATCCGATTTGTACACACAACGAACATAATAAGCATCCTTACGATTACCTTCATAAATACCAGCACCATCTTTCATTATGAACAAGTAATAAGAATAATACGCACTAGTGGGATTCTGCGAAGAACTCCAAAACGCAATTCCAACCATACCATATTTACCTTCCTCTGCTGCAAAACCAAGAATATCCTTACCATTAGACCATTCAGTAGATCTTAAATTAACAGACCGCTCTTCTTTATTTTCGCCAGCGGCTTCCAATAATTGTTCAAACTCATTTCTGCTAGGAATTCTAAAACCATTATTAAAAGAACATCCTCTTGAAGCTATATTAAAATCATATAAGGTACCATATTTCTCACAATTTTCCTCATTATCTTGATAACAGGTGCCACCATTCTTCCTCATTCTAGAATTTTTAGTGGTCCACCATAAATCACCTATTTTTACAACTGGATAAACATTTCCTTCAGTATCCACAATAACAGAATCTTTTTCATTGAAACGCACAAAAGAAGAACGGGAACTAGAGCTGCTCTGCACTTTTTTTTCAGCAATACTAGAACTAGAATTATTCAACTCAAGATTATCTTCACTAGATGATGAATTTGCCAAACTTTCAGGGGTATAGTTAGATACACTATTGTCGGATCCGCAAGAACAAAGAAAAACAAACAAAAAAGCAACCGCTATGCAACCTTTTTTCGTCATAATAGAATCTCCTTTTTTTCGTTATGAACACAAACTAACCAAATATAAAAAGTGACCCACCGGCGTAGTGAACCGAACCCCGAAAGTTGGACAATTTAAAGTTAGGATAAAATTGAGTTATGAGTCCGGTATTGTACCGGGCTCATTCCTTTTAGGCGCAGTTTTATCCGGTCGTTGTTGTAGTATTCG
>NZ_FRAZ01000009.1:0-117302 GCF_900142485.1 Fibrobacter sp. UWB12
TTTTCTATAGGCATGCCCCAAAATTGATTCAATCCATACACATTAAAACCTAATAGCACTTCTTCGTTCTTGAATTCGAGATATTTCATACCGATGGCAAGATTGATTTTGTAGGAATATACGTCGTTATAGAAGTTGATGTAGTAAGGCATGTATTCTTTATAGAAATGCACCCTAAGCGTTTCAACACCAATAAGCGTCGGTGCTTGGAAAGCTAGGCACGAATCGCTAGATATAATCGCTTTTAAGGATGTTTCCCATGCGACAACAGGCTCGTCAACACAAATTTTAACGATTTCGTTTTTTTCTACTTCGAGCCAGTTTTCTTTGTCCAAAGTATCGCGGCTTACATTAAATGTTCTTTGAATTTTATCTTCTGGAATCTTTTCTAGATTCTTTCTCGGCTTGACGCCTTCAACCGGCTTTTTGACCAAAATCGAACCACGAAATCTATTTGCAAGCTCAACAAACTTTGAATACTCCAAGCTATCCTTATACGCACCGCGGCTTTCTCCATGCTTGTCGTAATAGAATTGAGCATTCGCAAGTGCAAAGCACATCGTTAGGAGTAACAAAAATATTTTCATACAATTGAATATACAAAAAGAGAACTGGAATAGCTTGGTCCTTCATTTGTCATTTAGATTTTACTTCTGTCCATTTGGCGTTGTTGCCGATGTTGCGGATTAGGCGGAAACCGCCGGAGTAACCATTATAATAGTCAATGGCTGAATAACTGTAGCTGATTTTTTTCCAATCGCTTAAAAGTCCACCACCTTTTAAACAGGAAGGACAGTCCTCATCATAGCACTTGAAAGATTCTTTTTCTTGGCTAAAAGGGATTAAGGTATAAATTAGATCTACCATAGGTCTTGGCCAATTGTGCTCTTCTAAAAGGACATGTTCTTCTACTAAACCTAACATGTCGTATAAACCATATTCATTAGGTTGTAGCTGGCCTACAGGTTCTGATTTGACTTCATCCTTATATTTGGCAAATCTTGCATATTTTGAAACGTCTTTAATTTTAGCGGAATTATTGCACCAAGGCGTCATAGCCTCTTTTTCTCCGCCGCGAGCAAGCATCACCCATTCGTCATAAAATGGGAGCCGATATCCGTCAGATGTTGAATCGGTAGTTACAAGAATTGTTGAATCTTCATGATTTGTGAAATCGCGTTGAGCTATAACATATTGATGTGTCGGTTCCTCGTATCCTGTGAATTTATAAAAAATTTCAATGTATTGGTATCTCGGTTTGACTGTAATGTCTTTACGCTGTTTGTGATAAGGCGTAATGATATGTATGTGCTTTTCTTTAGTTGCTGAGAAACGATAATATGGCTTCAATCCTTCTCGAATGCTGCGCGCATTGGCGTACTTCATTGCCATATACAAAGAAATCATATTTGCAGCAGAGTCATGGGTGTCGCATTTTCCGTTACGCGTGCTATACTTTTTTCTTTCAGACCATTCCTTTTCGATCTGATAATCCTTGGGATTTAGGGGAATCTCATCCCACATTAACTGTGTGATTTCACAATTGGTTACTGGATATTCATCTACCAGATAAGTTCCTGAAACGGACACGATTTTCTCTTTTCGAGGTCGCATTTGACGAAGGTCATTGCCATATAAAGCTTCTTCTTTTTTGAAATCAAGATACTTCATGCCGACCGCTAAATTGAGTTTATAGGCGTTGTCTGAGTCGAAGAATTTCACATTGATAGGGGATACTCCGATAAGTATTGGAATTTGAACTTTTAAACACGATTCACTGAGAATTTTAGTATCTAGCGAGGTTTCCCATGTGCGGACCTTTGAGTCGAAACAAATTTTGACGTTCTCGTTCTTTTCGACTTCTAGCCACGTCTCTGCACTTAAAGAATCTCGGTGCAAATCTATTGATCGTTGAACTATGCTCAAGTTGTCATCCGAACATGCGGTATAAAGAATCGCAACCGCAAACAGAACTGCACAAACAAAAACTAAAAGCAAAGTCTTTTTCATTTTACACCTTATTCCATACAACGGAATATACAAAATAATGCAAAATCCACTTGTTCAAAAATACCTCGTTTTCTATCTAAAAATTTTTACACTGAAGTTGCTGATACATCTAATAGGATGGATTAGAGGTCGTTTAAACGCATGCGTTCTCAATGGCCTAAATGCTCGCTAGCTCGCTTTTCGTCGATAGGCCTGTCTCGACCGAATTGGTTACTTTACAAATTTCTTCGAACTTTATATATTTGGAGCACTAAAGCACTGGTATGTGCTCTGGTTTGCTTCGAATAACGCTGTTCGCGTTATTCTCACCCTACGGGCTTTTCGAGCTTGCGCTCTCAAAGGCTTAAACGCTCCTTAAGGTCGCGTTTAATCGACGGGTCTCAACCAGAGCACCCCCGGTGCAGGCACCGGGGGTGCTCTGGTTTCGACAGGGTTACCGAAGTGTTAGTTGCAAGTCGAGGTCTCAGACGAGGGCAACTCGTTAAAAAGTCTGAAAAAAAATAAGTGCTGACGAAAACTACGCACTCGCTGCCTAATTAACGGCAACGCCGGGCCTCATCCCGCTCCCATCGGGGTGTACGTCCGGACGCAATATGGGATAGGGAAGTGTCATGCTTGGGGGCATTTCCCGAGATTTACTAGGCTGGTCAAACTCCGCGCCGACCTTCTTGGGCGTGGATAAGACGAGATCTTAAATTCGAAGGGAACACTTGTAGGAACGTACATGGACGTGATTTTGGACAGGGGTTCGACTCCCCTCACCTCCAGAAAAGAAAAGGGCTCTCCATGAGAGCCCTTTTCTTTTCTGTTTTATAAGAACCGCTCGGCTCTTGTGCAATTGGAAAAATCCATCTTCGCCTCGCTTTCGCGAACACGACCCGTTAATACGGGTCGCTTATCGCTCACAGAAGTAAATTTCAAAAAATCTTTCTAAATTAAATTCAAAAGGAGGTTGGATATGGATTGTCGAATCTTAGTTCGTTTCTTTGGAATCCAACAGGATTTAGAAGCCTTGTGGGATGCTTTCATGGAACATTTTCCGGAAGCGGAGCTTCCTAGCGTGGATTCCGGCGAATGGTATTCTGTCGAAGATTTCATGACGGACGAGTACGAGTGCCGTTTTGAAGAATTGCCCGAATCAGAACTGCTTGCGATTGACGGTACGTTCATCGTGGAAAACGAACCTCCAGAGGATGTCTTGACCGAAATTTTAGAACGCTTCGAACGCGTGTATGCCGTGTTTAAATGGTCTACGATGGATGTTGGGGTAGGCTGCGGCACTAGCGAAGGCTGGGGCGAATTTAACGCCGACCGTGCTGATGACGGTTCTGACGAAGCAAACGAAATTTCCGAAGCAGTTCTAGGATTTTAGAACATCCAGCCGATAGCAATGATGGATTCGAGAACCGTCTTTTCTAAAAGATGAGTGCCTGAATTGTTGTTATCCACGTAAATCTCGTAAGTAGTATGATGTACGTTGGTACCCTTTTGGAATTTGGGAGATTTCACGAATGTTCCCAAGTTTAGTTCCGTTGTGAGGATAAATCTCTCATAGCATAAGTTGAAACCGAAACCGGCAGTTAAATAAAGCGCTAATTCTTTTTCTTTTAAATGCATTCCGTTGGAGACGGAATTGGAGTCGCGATGAATGTCAATGTTGTAAAGTGTCGGAACGGCTTGGAGATGAATAAAACCTTCTGCTTGGCTTTGGCTTTTTTTGTGGTTGTTCCCTAAGGCGTCTACGTATTGATAAGTTCCCATGTTGCGACGTGCCCAATACCATTTCACGGTTAGGGGAACTGTGAAAATGTCCATGGTTCCTTCTGTATCAGTGTGTTTTTTGATGTCTGTCTTATTGTATCCGATATATCCGAATCGTAGTCTAGCACTCCAAAAATCGCTGAACAAATATTCGTAACCCAAAGAAAAACTCAAGCTCTGCGCTGTCAAAAAGAGTGATATTCGATGATAATTATTTGGAACTGCGCTCAATCCTACTAAGTCAACAGTATCTTCAGGTGCGGCTGAGGCATCTGTTCCGTTTGGTATGGCGCAGAAAGCCGAAATACATAGCAATAAAATCAAAGACCAGGTTTTCATTGGTCACAAATATAACAACTGGTATTTGTTTTATTTACTTCTAGTATTTCTTTTTGATAAAATGTATTTTGGGGTGAATTTTAGGGAAAAATAAGCGCTGAAATGCATACTTAGGTGTAAAATTGGGGCTCATGAGCCCGGCTTCCTCCTAAGCAATTTTTTCTAACAACGTATCACATATTTCTGCGAGCATTCTTTCGTGCGTGCAGACTTCGGGCGACACTCCTTCTATTGTCCCCGTTGTGTAATAGCTTGTGCAGGCGCATTCATGCGCGCAACAGCGGTAGCGGATATCGCATCCTTCACATTCTTTTTTGTCGTTGTCTAAGAAGTTCCGGATTTCTTCGCAGGCGGCTTCATTAAAACCTGTGAAAACGTTCCCCTGCACATAGTTGGTGTTTGGGTTTGATGTGATGAACCGTGTGCAAGGGAACATATTTCCGTTTGTCGCGACACCGATGGCTCCATTGTACACATGGCACGAATAAAGTCTGTATCGCGAATTGATAAGTGCAATTTTTATTTTGTCGTGTATTGTGCCGAGGAAAAATTTGTCGCCTTT
Organism: Fibrobacter sp. UWB12; assembly: GCF_900142485.1. Lineage (NCBI taxonomy): Bacteria > Pseudomonadati > Fibrobacterota > Fibrobacteria > Fibrobacterales > Fibrobacteraceae > Fibrobacter > Fibrobacter sp. UWB12. Next base: position 4,673 of record NZ_FRAZ01000009.1, read on the forward strand.
TTCACGGCATGTTCTCCAATAGTCCGCCATTTTCTGGTATTGCAAAGCGAGTTTGTCAAAATCTTCGCCAGTCCATTTTCCATCGAAATCAACGCTTGTAGTAAGGCTTTGGAATCCTTGCTCGTGTAGCCACTTGACGCTTTCGAAAAGTGTGTTGACGTGCGCTCGCGTGACTGTGCTTAATGCGACAACGCCGAGTTTTGCAAATCGAGGAATGTGCTTTTCTATTGCTTTGAAACTTCCTGTATTGTTGACTGTGCGGCGTGCAATATCGTGGTGGTGTTCCGGTCCGTCTAGCGAAAGAAAAATGCGAAAATGTTCTTTTTCACAAAAATCGAAAAATTCATCGTCGAACAGCGTGCCGTTCGTGTTGACCGCAAATTGCAATTTAAAATTGCGTGCGATTCTGCCGTTGTCCATTGCATCATCGACAATTGCCTTAGCGAATTCGACACCTTTGTAAATGGCGTCCCTGCGTAAAAGTGGTTCGCCACCGAAAAACGTGATGTTGAAATACGACTGCTTAAAGAAAATCGTGCGTTCCAGTCCGATGCGGATAGCCTGTTCGAGTGTCGCATCGTCCATGACCGTCTTGCGGTCCGCTTGCGATTCCTTGTAATAGCAGTAGATACAACGTAAATTACATTGTTCTGTAAGGCAAAGGACTAAATTCATGCTTGAACGTCGTCCTGCTCGAATGTCGTCACCATGCTTTCTATAAGGCAACCTGGATTGTTTGGGTCTTCGCAGAGGTGGATGCGGGGGCTGAGCGTGTCTATGACAGGTATAATCCGTGGATCTGGGATATCGGCTTCGCTGCTACTAGACTTTTCCTCGGACGAGCTTGATGGCGTTTCGCTTGAGGAAGATTCTTCGTACGGTGGGAGAACGCCAGCTTCTATAATAGGCTCGTAAGACGAACTGCTTGGTTTTTCGACGAAAGAACTGCTGAGACGTTCAGGGGATGAAGGTGAGGAAATATGAGGTACTCCCGAGGAAATCGGGGTATCTATTGAAGAACTGCTCGGTTGTTTTGCGGATGAAAGTGCTTCGATGGCTTCGCTGCTGAGGCGCTCTCCGCTAGAAGAAATGTCAGTATAGCTTGAACTGCTGAATTGTTCTCCGCATGCGACTTCACCGCATGTCGGTTCTGGTTCTTGCGTTTTATTGGCGCTGCCTGTTGCAGAAATGCTGTCGTCGCAGGCGGTCGTTCCGAAGGATGCTGCAATTCCAAGGGCCGTTGCGACGGCACTTTTGGCAAAATTGCTCAATTTTGAGCTCTTGACGACTTTTTTCTTCTCGATTTTCATGGTTACTCTTGGCAATAGCGATTTTTAAACGTTGTCGAACATCTCGTATGTCGAAACCATGCTCACTAGCGGAAAATCATCGTCGTCATGGCACATAATGACGTTGACGCCCATGGAATCAATTTTGTTGCAATCTCTTGGCCATGGTGGGACGACTTCTGTGGAACTGCTGGATTCTTCTTTGACACTCGATGAACTGCGGGGCTTTTCGACAAATGTGCTGCTAGAACTTTCGGATGCGCTGCTGACGATTTCTTCTGACGAACTGCTTTGAATTGGCACAACAGAAGAACTGCTCGGCGTTTGTACAGCCGAAGAAGATAGCACTTCGATGGCTTCGCTGCTAAGGCGTTCGTGGCTCAGTGGAATATCGGCTACTGAGGAACTGGACTGTATTTCCGGAGTTTGGGAGGCGTCGCTGCTATTCGGCTCGTTTGCTGGGCCCATAACTTGACCACTTTCGGCATCGCTTAAACATCCGCTCATAAAAACGGTGGACATGCCAAGCACTGAGGCAACACCAACCTTAGTGGCACTAGACAGACGTGAATTCCCGGTAACCTTCTTCTTTTCGATTTTCATAATTTTTCCTCCTTACTTGTTTATTACCGTATGCTAATATAGTTTGTTTTGGAATATAAAGCGTAATTTTTGGCTTTTTTTGTGATTGCCGCTGAACGTTTTTGTTGCATCCGTTGCATATAGAGGGGGCAAAAAGAAAAAACGCCCGGTTTCCCGAGCGTCTTTTGTAATTAAGTTCTCTTAACTAGTAACTATTAACTAATAACTAGTAACTGCGACGAAGTCGCGAACTACGTTTTATCTTCACCGCGGAGCATGATGACCTTGCCCGTGCGGATGTATTCCACGATTTCGAACTTCTGCAACAAGCTCTTGAGGGTATCGACCTTCTGGCTGTTGCCCGTAATCTGGATAATCATGGACGTCATCGTCATATCCACCGTGTTGGCGTGGAAATGGTCGCAAAGCTGCAAGATTTCGGTGCGCTGTTCTGCAGTGCAACGAACCTTGATGAGGGCGAGTTCCTTTTCCACTGCGTCCGTACCGGTATGGTCCTTTGCCTGAACCACGTCCACGAGCTTTTCGAGCTGCTTGATGATCTGCATCAAGATCTCGGGATTGCCGTGAGCGATGATGTTCATGCGGCTGAAGTTCGGGTCGAGCGTGGGGGAGACGACGAGAGAATCGATGTTGTAGCCACGGCGGGAGAACACGAGTGCAATACGCACGAGCACGCCCGGGCGGTTTGCCACTAACAAGCTAATAGAATGTGCAATATCTTTCATTTTCTAATTCTCCTATTACGTCGATCCGGTGGGTTTTTCGAGCTGCGTCTTCGGCTGTTCAGTGATCATGCTTGTGATCGGGGCGCCTGCCGGAATCATCGGGAACACGTTGTCTTCCTTTTCGCATTCGCAGTGGATGAGAATCGGGCCGTCGTTGTAGTCCAAAGCCTTCTGGATCACGCGTTCAGCATCGGCCGGGCGCTTGATGCGGAGACCCGGGATGCCGTAAGCTTCGGCGAGCTTCACGAAGTCCGGGTTGCCTCTCATGTCAACGCTGGAATAGCGGTGGTCATAGAAGAGTTCCTGCCACTGGCGCACCATGCCGAGGTACTTGTTATCCATCACGAAAATCTTGATGGGGAGCTTGTGGATGGCTGCCGTTGCAAGTTCTGCTTCGGTCATCTGGAAACCTCCGTCACCGCTGAAGCTGCAAACCGGCCAACCGGTTTCGTTGCCGAATGCAGCACCGATAGCAGCCGGGAAGCCAAAGCCCATCGTGCCTGCGCCACCGCTGGAGTGGAGCTGACGCGGATAGTTGATGTGGAAGAACTGTGCGACCCACATCTGGTGCTGGCCCACGTCTGTAGTAACAATGGCCTTGCCCTGCGTAAGTTCGCTCACGGTAGCAACGATGTGCTGCATGCGGAGGCCGCCCTGCTTGGCGTAGGTAAGCGGGTAGCGCTTCTTCCAGGTCTGGCAAGTCTTGATCCAGTCGGCGGTATCGAGCTTGTTCACCATCGGGAGGAGCTGTTCCAAGACGAGCTTGGCGTCACCGCACATGAACACATCCGGCTGCAACACCTTGCCTTCTTCGGCTGGGTCGATGTCGATGTGCATCTTCACGGCGTTCTTGCAGAATTCGCTGAGCTTACCGGTAATGCGGTCGTCCCAGCGGCTACCGATCGAAAGGATCAAGTCGCATTCGAGGACAGCCTTGTTGGCGTAAATTGTACCGTGCATGCCGAGCATGCCGAGAGAAAGTTCGTGGTCGGTCGGGAATGCACCGAGGCCGAGCATTGTGCAGGTCACCGGAGCGCCGAGCTTTTCGGCAAGTTCCTTCACCTGGCGGTGTGCGCCAGAAATCATGGCACCGTGGCCCACGAGCAAAAGCGGCTTCTTGGAATTCTTGAGGTATTCAGCGGCCTTTTCGACGCTTTCAGTAGAAGCGTAGGTCGGAATCTTGTATCCCGGAAGGTCCATCTGGTCTGTGAACGGAGCGGTGCAGGGGCCTGCAGTCACGTCCTTCGGGAGGTCGATAAGCACCGGGCCCGGACGGCCAGAACGTGCGATGTGGAATGCTTCCTTCATCACGCGCGGGAGGTCGTTCGTGTCCTTCACCAAGTAAGAATGCTTCACGGTTGCAAAAGTCATACCGCTAGTATCGCATTCCTGGAAGGCGTCCTTGCCCAAGTTCGGAGTCGTCGTCTGTGCAGTAAGCACGACGATCGGGCTAGAATCCATGAGTGCTGTATAAATACCTGTAAACGTGTTCGTTGCACCCGGACCGCTAGTGACAAGAGCTACGCCGACCTTACCGGTCTGGCGGGCATAACCGTCAGCCATGTGGGTTGCGCCCTGTTCATGACGGCTGAGCACAACTTTGATGCTGGAGTCGAGGATGGCATCGAACATCGGAATGGCCGATCCACCGGGATAGCCGAAAATAGTATCAACGCCTTCACGCTTGAGGCATTCGATAATCACTTCGGCACCACTTAAGGTCTTATTTGCCATAATTTATCCTGTCTTTTAAAGAATAGATGAAAATTTAGATAGGTTGAAATATAGGAGTAATTTTTGAGGGTGGCAAGAGGTAAAGATCGACTTTTATGAAAATTTTTGAAATTTTTAGTGAAAATTTTAATTTTTTGAAGCCTAAAAATGTAAAAATTGATGATTTTTGTTAAAAGTTTGAATTTGATGAATTGTGGTAAAGTAAAAATTGAAGATTTTTGAGCTAAAATTGAATTTTATAAGACTGGGTGTCGAATAATTTTGATGATTTTGTGATAAATGCTTGATTTAAAAATAAAAAGAAGATGCCGGAACAAGTTCGGCGTGACAGGCTGGGGTGCTCGATGATTACCCCATAACTCAATCCTTGCGCCTATCTACGAACCATTGACTAATGACTATTGTCCTACAACACACAATTACATTTTTCTTCGCAAAATTTACTAATTTAAAAATATGCTTAAGAAAATCATACTTTCTCTGTTCCTTGCGGCCGCTTTTGTGTTTGCCGCCGACCCGATCACCATTGAAGGGCGTTTGACCGAAATTCCGGGCAAAATGCCGAGCAATGACCTGTACAGCTATGTCTATGTATTTAAGTACAAGGTTGCAAAGGTTGTTTCGGGCAAGCTCGATGCCAAGGAAGTTCTCGTGGGCGTTTATAACCCGCTCATCGCACGCGGCAAGGTCAAGGACAAGATGGCCGACAAGTCCAAAGGTAACGTTGGCGAATTCAAGGCCAAGTCCAAGTACACACTCAAACTCATCCCGCTCGAAGGCAACTGGGATGGCGCTGTTGAAGATGAATACTTTGACGACGAATCACCGCGCTACTTGGCTATTGAAGTGAACGAGTAATTAATGGTTTTCTCTTCCCAGATTTTCCTTTTCTATTTCTTGCCGACGTTCTTGGTCGGCTACTTTGTTCTCTTCAAGCTCGGGGCCAAGCACTCGTTCTTGAACTTGTTCATTACAATTTTCAGCTACGTTTTTTACGGTTGGCTGGAACCGTGGCTTGTGTTCCTCATGTTCGGCTGTACGCTCGTGGTGTATGTGGCGGGGCGTTTTATTTCGGCTCCGGGTGCATCTAAGTTGCAGCGGAACGTGGCGCTCGGAATTGCAATTGCTGTAAATTTGGGTGCGCTTGGCTTCTTCAAGTATTATATGTTCGGCATGGGAATTGTAAATGATTTTGCGACCATGCTTGGCTTTGAGCCGTTCTCGATCATGACCGTGCTTTTGCCGGTGGGTATTTCGTTCTACTCGTTCCAGTCGATGAGCTATGCTATTGACGTGTGGCGCGGTACGGCTCCTCCGGTCAAGAACTTTGCGACATTCGCGTGTTACGTAGCGCTTTTCCCGCAGCTTGTTGCGGGCCCGATTGTGCGTTACAATACGGTTGCCGAAGAACTTGAAACTCGTACGCATACGCTCGAAAACTTTGTTCGCGGTATTGCGTTTTTCTGTTTCGGCTTTGTCGAAAAGATTTTCCTTGCAAATCAGGTGGGCATTATCGCAGACCGCGTTTTTGCGGCGGATGCTCCGGGCGTCATCAATAGCTGGTGGGGCTCGCTTGCTTACATGTTCCAGATTTATTTTGACTTCTCGGCATACTCGAATATGGCGATTGGTCTTGGCCTTATGCTCGGGTTCCATTTCCCGCGTAACTTCAACGGCCCGTACCGCTCTGTTAGCATTACGGACTTCTGGAAGCGCTGGCACATTTCCCTCACGAGCTGGTTCCGCGATTACCTGTACATCCCGCTGGGTGGTAACCGCGTGCCGACGGGTCGCATGTACTTCAACCTTTTCCTCGTGATGTTTGTGAGTGGTGTTTGGCATGGTGCGAACTGGACGTTCGTGTGCTGGGGCCTTTACCACGCCTTCTTCATGATTGTCGAACGTGCAAACAACAAGAATGCCTGGTACTACAAGGCTCCTCGCGTGGTGCAAATCCTTTTGACGCAGGTGATTGTGCTCTTTGGCTGGGTGCTGTTCCGTGCGGATTCTATTGGCGATGCTGTCCGCATGTGGAAGAATATGCTTGGGCTTGGCGCAACGGCTGCTTCCGACGTGATTTTGTCTGCTGAAATTTTTACGCCGACGTGCATTGTGTTCATGTTGCTGGCGGGTCTGCTTTCGTTCTGGAAGTTCCGCAGTTACGACTGGTGTATTGACGTTTCGTTCAAAAAGTCGCTCATTGCACTTGGTTTATTTATTTTGGCAACGCTTGCGCTCTTTACCCAGAGCTACAACCCGTTCCTTTATTTCCAATTTTGATTTAGACGACAAATGCGTAAGGCGAATGATGCAGATTTGCTTGCAAGTCTATTTCTGAGCCTAGCATTTGGTACTTGTACAAAGAACGCCGCAAGCGGCTACAGACTAGAGACGAAAGATTATAGTTTGGCGGCGTAGCCGCGATTATTTATCTCTAGTCTCTCGTCTAACCTTCATAAATCCTTTACTATATTATTATCCATGAAAAAAGGTTTAAATAAGTTATTCTTTTTGCTTGCGTTAGCTGCGGGTGTTGCTTATGCGGATCCGATTCCTACAGAGGCTCTTACGCAGGGGGGCCTTGTCATGCGCGACCGTCAGCTCCGAGATATTGGTCTTGTGATGCGTGGTGGGCGAGGCGGTTTTTTTGATATCGGTTATACTTTCACGCCGTCGTCAGAACAGTTACAGTTGAAAAGTAAGTATGGTGTTCATGATGGTTTTGCGTTTAGGCACCATTATGGCATTTTTGGTAGCTGGGTGCTGGATTCCGTTTCGCATTTGGGCTTCCTTACTTGGTATGACCGCGCTGGTTGGGATTCTCAGGACTTTTTCTTTTTCCCGCATTATGGAAAGTTTGCCCATATTTCGTCGGCGTTTACATGGGGCTTTTCTTATACGAATACGAAATATGATGTTACGGCTGCGCTTGGCTTGCAGCACCAGAATTTGGAATTGGCGAGTAAGAGGGTTTACCCGAACGAAAGCGATTCACTGTTGTTCTATTGGGGACATGCTCGTTACAAGAACATAAGTATTCAAGGAAGTTTTTACCGTAATTCATTCCAGACGCTTCGCCTTTCGTTGGATTTGGAATCTCGTGAACTTTACGGTGGTGTCGGGAGCGGATACAAAACGTATTTGCCGAACTTGAGTGCTACGATTTATCGTCGTAAGAATAATGGCGATGATGATAACTTTGTTCGTTTGAATTTAGAACAAAATCTTTATGAGCAACAGCTTTATGCAGATGTGTCGTATGATTTTCCGAAGGGCGGTTTTCATTCAGCTATTTTGAAATATTATCCGGCAAATTTTTCTCGATTGATTGGATTTGAAGCGTCGTGTTTGCGTCGTAATGAAATTGGCGGCTCTAGGGAATTGCTTTGGGGGGGCGCTATTGACTTTATCATTCTCCGCTTGGGGTACAATTCGGCCTTTGATTATGACAACATGTTCGGGGCAAAAGGAACCTTCATCGCAGAAATCCATATAGATGTGGGTTCTATTGGAAGCAATAGGTTTGGTCGAGGCGCTGCAAAGGCTGCTCCCATGGAAACAACCCAGAAGAGCAGAGACCCGAATAAAGGCTTAAATTACCGCTCGGAATTGCGGAATATTGGAACTCCGACCGTTGATGCTCAGGGAAACAAGGTTATTGAAGCGAAGGGAATTCGCTACGAAAAGGTCGATGGTTCTGCAACACAGGGAGGCAACTAATGAAATATTTGCGCATGTTCCTTTGTTTGGTAGCATTGTCGCTCACCGCTTGCATGAGCCATGTGTTTACGGATACGACAACGAGACTCCAGGTCGAAAACAAGACCGATGTCACGATTCTTGGAGTCGATATTATTTCTGAAGATGGAAAGTCTGTGTATACTTGGATTCGCGATGCTGTTGAACCGGGCGAAAAGAGCCGCGTCGTCGAAGAAGATTGGGTCGGGACGTTTAAGGTGAGAGTTCGCTTTGACAAGTGGAATGGTAAGTTGCTTGCAAGTGTAGGTAAGGTTTGTGCAACTTATAGCACTCCCGTTAGAGTGTATGCTTTAGCCAAACAAGGCGAACCGAACGTATTTGATATAGATGATAATGGTTGCAGTCAGGAAGGGCATGTTCATATGGTATATTCTGAAACAACCCTGGACTTTGAAGGCGGCAGCCTGCACCTCATTGTATCTCAAGACGAAGACGGAAACGTGGCTTTTAAGTTGAAGTAGGGCCTACCGCCTACTTCCTACTTTTTTACTACATTTTGCTACAGTGCAGATAACTAAGTTAAAGATTTTTGGTTTTAAATCCTTCGCGCAGAGAACGGAAATTAACTTCCCGACGAAGGGTCTTACGGCTGTCGTTGGGCCGAACGGCTGTGGCAAGTCCAATATTACAGACGCCATCCGCTGGGTGCTTGGCGAACAGAAAGCCGCCGCTTTGCGTATGGGTAAAATGCAAGACGTTATCTTTAGCGGTACCGAAGAACGTGCCGCCATGAGTCTTGCCGAAGTTTCTATCGTCATCGATAATAGCGATGGCACGCTTGCTTCTGATTATTCCGAAGTCATTGTGACGCGCCGTGTGCACCGCGATGGTTCGGGCGAGTACCTCATCAATAACCAGGAATGCCGTTTGCGTGATGTTCACGCTTTGCTTTTTGACTCGGGTCTTGGTTCCAGCACGTATTCGCAGATGAACGCCGACATGATCAAGGCTGTTCTTTCGGATAAGGCAGATGACCGCCGAGTGCTTTTTGAAGAAGCCGCAGGCGTGAGCAAGTACAAACAGCAGCGCAAGGAAACGCGCCGCCAGCTCGAACGTGTGCAGATGGATATGGAACGTGTCGAAGACAACTTGCGCAGTGTGCGCCGTTCTGTCCGTCTCTATGAAACTCAGGCCGAAAAGGTCAATGCTTACAAGAAATTGAATACGCGCCTCCGCGAACTCGATTTGTCTGTAAGTCTCGATAAGTTTGAAGATTATAAAGAAGGTTTGGCCACGCTAGATTCAACGACCAAGCGTATGAATCATGAAGTGGAATCTTCCAAGACGCAGGCCACTGAACTCCAGGCGAAGATTGAAGAAAAGAAACTCGCCATTAGCGAAGATGAAAACGCTTATCGCGATTTGGAACGCGAAGTTCAGGCGGCAACAATTGCACTTAATGACTTGAACAACAATATTGTTCGTTTGCGTGATTCTATGTCGACCCTCCAGTCTTCGAATGAAAAGGCGCAGGGCGAAATTGAACGCAGCGAACTCAAGTCCCAGGAACTTTCTCAAGAAAAAGCTCGTCTCGAAGAAGAAATTGCCGTTCTCGGTAGTGAAAACGACATGGATGAGCTCAATGAACTTTTGGAACGCGAACGCGAAACGCTCCAGGTCATGCGCGACAAGGTCGATGACTTGCGTACGCAGTCCCGTGAACTTTCGAACGAACGTTTGCAGGCCACGAACCGCGTGAACTCCCTCCGCGGGCGCTTCGAACGCATGGACGCCGAAGTCAACATGCTTCAGTCGAATATCGCGAAGTGGCAGACCGAAATCGAAGGCCTCGACAAGCAAAAGTCCGATGCCGAAGCGAACATTGCCGAAATCCAGGCGGGCATCGAAGACACGAACCGTGAAATTGAAAATCTCGAAGAACAGCGCGCCACGCGTGAAGAACGCTTGGAATCTGAACGTGCCGAACTTACCGAAGCGCAACAGAAGTTGCAGGGCTTAAAGAACGAAGAAGCCCGCTTGCAGTCTCGAATAGACGTGCTCCAGAGCGTGATGAACGATAGCTCTGACGCAAACCGTTACCTCAAGGAAAACAAGGCGAACTTGATTGGCGGTCTTGTTTCGGAACGCATTGAGGCGACTCCCGAATATGCTTCTAGCGTCGAAGCGGCTCTCGGTGAAATCCTTGATTCTGTTGTCGTGAATGGCGATGGCGCCGTTAATGAAATTGTGGATGCGCTCAAGAGCGCGAATGTGGGCAAGGTGCTCATGTCGCTTGTTTCGAGTGCTGCCCCTGCTTACGATAAGCCGGTGAACAATCCGGGCGTCGTGGGTTCGCTTAAAGATTTTGTGAAAACGGATGACGAAGTTTCTCCGTGGCTTTCTGGAATTCTTTCGCGCTATTTTGTTGTGGATTCCTTGCAGACGGCGCTCGCCCTCGCAAAGGAATACCGTGGCGAAAACTTGAACTTTGTCACATCCGATACGATTGTGCGCACAAGCGGCCTTGTATCGTTTGGTGTCTCGACGTCGGGTGCGCTTTCCCGCAAGAACGAAATTGCAGATGCCGAAGCGCTCTTGGAAAAAGTCCAGGGTGATATTTCTACCGGCGAAGAAAATGTGGACCGTTTGCGAGAACTGACCGAAGAAGATACTCAGATGCTTTCGTCTTTGGTCGATGAAATCCGTGAAAAGCGCGATTCTCTGCGCGGTGGTGATGCTTCTATCCGTATTCATAGGAATACGGTTGAAAACTGCACCCGTCGCTTGAACCAGTTGAATGGCGAAGTGACGAACGCACAGAACAGAATTGATGCAGCGGCGCAGTCCAAGAACAGCGATGCAGAACTTGCCGAAGCCGAAACTGAAGTCGAAAAGGTTGAAGAACGTTACCAGACGATTTCGGACCAGCTCGGTGAAAACGAGACGATGCTTCGCGAAAAAGAAGAAGATGTCCGCGAACTCGAACGCAGTGCGCAAGACAAGACTTCTCGCTTAAAGCAAAACCAGAACCGCTTGGTCGCCATTGCCGACCAAATGGACTTCTTGGAAAATACGATTCGCAACCGCCGTGACGAAATCGAAAAGAATACGGTTTCTATTGAAAAGTTTGAAACGGATTGCAACAAGCTCGCCGACGAAGCGCAAGTGAAAGATAACGCGCTCCGTGAACTGGAACGCAACCGCGACCTCGCTCGTGAACGCTATGACCTCGTGAGCGGCGACCTTGAAGGTTGGCGTGATGAAGTCAACCGTCTCCGCGATGACATGATTGAAAAGATGAAGGAACTGAATGACGTCGGCCGTCGTCAGGAATCTCTCCAGAACAATCTCGACCGCCTCCGCGAACGCATCACGAATGAATGGTCCGTCGATTTGGATAATCCAGAAAATGTCGAACGTGTGGAATACACGCAGCCTGAAGCCGACCGCGAGATTCGAGAACTCCGCGGCAAAATCAAGGAACTGGGCCCGATCAACGTCAACGTGATGGAAGATTACGAAGACGAAAAGAAGCGCCTCGAAGAAGTCGAAAAACAGTTCGATGACCTTGATCGCGCCCGTGCATCGCTCGACCGCACTATCACAAAGCTCGATGACATTGCCCGCCAGCGCTATCTGGATACGTTTGCACGCATCCAGAAGAACTTCCAGTTTGTGTTCAGTAAGCTGTTCCTCAATGGCGAAACGAAGATGAGCCTCGTCGAAAAGGTCGATGAAATGGGCAAGCCCATGGACATTCTCGATGCTGACATCGAAATCAACGTCCGTCCGACCGGCAAGAAAATGCGCGGTATCAAGGCGCTTTCCGGTGGTGAACACGCACTTACTGCAACGGCACTCCTGTTCGCCATTTACATGGAAAAGCCGTCTCCGTACTGCGTGCTGGACGAAGTGGACGGTCCGCTTGATGACGCTAACGTCGGTCGCTTTATGGCGCTCCTCCGTGAATTCAGTAAGCAGACCTTGTTCATCGTCGTGACGCATAACAAGCGTACCATGGCCGAAGCTGATATGCTCTACGGTGTGACCCAAGAAATTAAGGGTATTTCTCGTATCGCTAGCGTACAGCTCGCCGACGCAACTAAGTTTGCTATATAGACCGCTCATCTCTATCGCTGATGGAAATATTCCTTCTTCGCCTCGCTCTTGCCACCACGGCACGTTTGCTCAGTGCCGCTTGTGGCTCACGATGGCTGCATGATTCTTTGTGTCATCCTGAGCGAAGATGCGTAGCATCGTAGTCGAAGGATCTAGTAAAGTTTTATGATTCTCTCGTCTTTCGTCTCTCGTCTGCCTTCTCTGAAAGGTTTCGCTCTCGCGGCTGCGTCCGCCATTTGCTACGGCACGAATCCGCTGGGTGCGTTGCATCTCTATGCGCAAGGCTATTCGACAGAAACGGTCCTTTTTTATCGTTTCTTTACGGGGGCGATTATTCTTTTTGCAATAATGCTGTTGCAAAAAATGAGCTTCAAAATCAATGTTCGTGAATGCAAAATTCTCGTGGCGTTCGGTTTCTTTTTTGCAATCAGTTCTCTGCTGTATTACGCCTCGTTCAAGTACATGGATGCGGGGCTTGCCTCAACGCTCCTCTTCTTGTATCCGCTTGAAGTCGCGGTCATCATGTCGCTATTTTTCAGAGAAAAAATGAAAAAGAGCGTGATAGCGTCTATCGCAGTTTCGATGGTGGGTGTCTCGCTTTTGTACAACGGTGATAAAGGCTTTTCTGTAAGTTCCATCGGTTGGCTGTTGGTCTTTATTTCGTCTTTTACTTACGCCATTTACATCGTCATGGCGAATCGCGTGAACCTCCAGATGGGCTCCGTGAAGATGACTTTTTACGCCATTTGCTTTTGCTTGTGTTTTTTGTTGCTTTACTCTGTGACGCTTGGCTCTGGATTTCCGCCGATTTTTACGCAGGCAAGTTCGTGGGGCTGGGGCTTTATGCTTGGCTTTGTGCCGACGGTGCTTTCGCTTATTTTTATGGTTAAGGCTGTGAAAATTATTGGCTCTACGCCTACGGCAATTTTTGGCGCTTTGGAACCCGTGACTGCTGTAGCAATTGGCGTAACTGTCTTCGGAGAAACGCTTACCACCCGCCTTATCGCAGGGATCATTTTGATCCTCGGCGCCGTCATGCTTGTGGCTGTAAAAAAGTAGTTGGAAATTCTATATAATACACTTTGTACTTTTTCGGCTGTAATTCTCGCAAATTTCCGCGTTTTTACTTCAATTTTTTAGTTCGTTATAAATTCCGCTTATATAGTTTTATTTACATGAAAAGCTTGTTCCGATTTCTTTTGCTTTCTTTGGTAGCGGCGCTATTTGCGTCGTGCAATAACTCAATGTTTGGCCCTGAACCATCAAGTTCTGCTTTGGATGGTAAATGTACGATTGATATGTTAAAGTACAAAACTCAGGAACAGTTGGACTCGTTGCGTACTTTTTGTGATACCATTTTTGTTCATAGTGTCTTGAATGTTTATAAGGACTCTGTTTACGACGATACTTTGATTACAGGCAATGAAAAGTACACCAGCTTTATTTATTTTGATCGTTATACGGAAAAATACGATACACTTACTAAGCAAAGTGCTGCAAAAAGTGGGACTTCAGGCCCATGCGGTAGAGTTCCTGTTTATTGTAATCTTGATTCCTCTGATACGCAAAAGACGTTTAGTTGCGAAATTTCCAGTATGTGTTATATGTATAATCAGACAGATAATCTTGCAACGAGTTCTGCCGAGGTTGCTGTCGTTCGTTTAGATCCTGTATTAATAACGAATGAGCCACTGTGTTCTCAACCGGGGTATCGCTGTGTGCGTGATACTGTTTTCCATGATGTTCTTCATAAAACATATCGAACAATTGCTCGTGACACAACTTTCTTGAATTATGGTCCAAGAGCTTGGACGGATTATGTTCCTGCCATCAATGCGCCAGCATTTGATACGGCTGCATTCCGCAATGTGCTGGATACGCTCGACACGCAAAAGCCAATCTTTGGAATAGATACTTTGTTCTCGGCATATACCGTTACAGTGGAGGGCTTGCCGGACTGGGCGTCGAATCGATCTAAATGCACGACGAATGATTCTCTACGTGTTTGCGTGGTTCTAACTAATGAAGATTTATATACCCTAAAACTAGATGTGGCAACGATTTATCCTTCGTCATACACGCTGAAGCCCTTCCATCTTTGGAATAGTCTTGAAGCACCTTTAGAAAAAGATACCTTGATTACTTGGAAATTGAAATACAGATATTATGAGGGACATTATTTTAAAGGAAATAGCGACTCCTTGACGATTACCACGTTATTTAAGGGGATTAATTAAAGCTATATTCCTTGCATGCTGTCAAAGTGTTCAATTTGTAAAAAGGAATTTAATGACAAGGTGGGAATGTCCCCGATGGAAAGTAACCTTGCCATCCGTTATCGCAATAAAATCGGCAATATTTGCCCTGATTGTCAGGCCGAAATTCGCAAGACCAAGCAGGGTAGGTGGCGCCTCTTCTTCTGGAATGTTAAAGTCGCACTTTATTGTTTGCGTTTTCTCGCACTGTTTGCGCTCCCGTTTATCGTGCTCGTCGCCGTTCTTGCACTTTACGTGCTGTAATCGTTGTTTACATTTGTAATAAAATCCCGCAGAATTCTCGTAATTCGCGGGACTTTTTGTATATATTATTTTGAAAGTATTCCACTGCGAAGCGGCACTCCCGCTCGATGAACTTCATGAGGTCCCATGCTCCTAGAAAAAATCAAGTCCCCAGCCGACGTGAAAGCGTTGGATATTCAAAGTCTTGAACAACTTGCAGCAGAAATGCGTACGGCTCTTATCAACAAACTTTCGCAGCGCGGTGGACATGTGGGGCCTAACCTTGGCTTTGTGGAAGCGACGATTGCGCTCCATTACGTTTTTGAGTCCCCGAAAGACAAGATTGTTTATGACGTGAGTCACCAGAGCTATAGCCATAAGATGCTCACTGGGCGTGCTCAGGCATTCTTGGATGCTGAACATTTCGGTGATGTGACGGGGTATACGGAACCGACCGAAAGCGAACATGACCATTTCATGGTGGGGCATACTTCTACGTCTGTTAGTCTTGCGCTTGGCCTTGCAACAGCTCGCGATGTATTGCGTGAATCGGGGAACGTGATTGCTGTGATTGGCGATGGTTCCTTGAGCGGTGGCGAAGCATTTGAAGGTCTCGATAATGCGGGCGAATATGCGACGAACTTTATCGTAGTGGTGAACGACAACGAAATGTCTATTGCCGAAAATCATGGCGGACTTTACAAGTCCTTGGCAGAACTTCGTGCCACGGGCGGTAAGTCCGAAAATAATTACTTCAAGTCTCTCGGCTTTGATTACAAGTACTTGGAACAAGGTAATGATATTGCGTCTCTCATCGAAACGTTCAAGTCCGTAAAGGATTCTACTCATCCGGTTGTGGTGCATATCCATACGCAAAAGGGCCGCGGTTTCTCGTATGCCGAACAGAATCGGGAAATGTGGCATTGGGCTGCTCCGTTCAATGCTGAAACGGGTGTAATCAACTGGGGTAGCGGCGAAAGCTATAGCGAGATTATTGGTCTTTACCTGATGGCAAAAATCAAGAGCGACCCGAAGGTTGTCGTGATTCATTCGGCTGTTCCGGCGGGTATCGGATTCCATGCGGCTCGCCGTAAGGAAGCGGGCAAGCAATATATTGATGTGGGCATTGCCGAAGAACATGCGGTAGCGCTTGCTTCAGGGCTTGCGAAGGGAGGTGCAAAGCCTGTCTATAGTACACACGGAACCTTTATTCAACGTACGTACGACCAGCTGTCGCAGGATCTTTGCACAAATAAAAATGCCGCGACGATTTTTGTGACTATGTCGGGTGCCGATGGTATGAACGATACGACTCATCTTTGCATTTTCGATATCCCGATGATGAGTAATATTCCGAACTTGGTTTATTTGTGTCCGACTTGCGTTGAGGAATTCCGGACGATGGCGGACTGGGCGATTGACCAGACTGAATATCCCGTAGCTTTGCGTATTCCGAATGCCGTGCATCATCGCAGTGATATTTTTGAAAAGGATTATTCTTGCCTCAACAAGTTCAAGGTTGTACATCGTGGCGAGCGCGTGGCTTTGATTGGGCTTGGTGATTTTTACCAGCGTGCAGCCGCAGTGGCGCTTGAACTCCGTCGTGATGGAATTGATGCTACGCTTGTGAATCCGCGTTATGCAAGCGGTGTCGATAATGACTTGTTGCATGAACTTTCCAAGACGCATGATGTATTTGTAACGCTCGAAAATGGCGTTGTCGAAGGTGGTTTTGGTCAAAAGGTTGCGACCGCTCTTGGCGATACTCAAGCGAAGGTGCTTGTGCGGGGACTCTCGAAGGAGTTCTATGACAAGGTTCCCTTTAACGACCTCTGCGAAAAGAATCGTTTGAACCCCACTCAGGTCGCAAAAGACGTGGTGGCGCTGCTTTCGTAGCAAATTCCTGCTCTATTTTTTTGTATTATGTAGCCATGAAAAAATTTAAAATAATCGTTATGATTATTCTGCTGATGCTCTTTTTTATTGCATCGGCGGTTTATGTGTATTATGTGAATGCCGAAGCTATGCGTGATGTGCAAATTGATTGTACTTCCGTTATAGATGTACATCCCGATGTCATTGAAAAATCTTTGTCGCATGTGCAGACCGACATGGAACTCGGCGAACCTTTTAAAGTCTACCCGATTGAGACAAGCCCCGACAGTCAAGAGGTGTTTCGTTCGACTCTTGTCGAGTATCCTTTTGGGAGTTCTCCGCGTGCCGATTCGGGGAACAATGTAAGTCTGCGTGGGATTATCCTGTACGTACATGGCTACAATGATTACTATTTCCAAAAAGAACTTGCCGAAAAAGCGGATTCTGCTGGCTTTGCTTTCTTTGCTATCGATTTGCATTATTGCGGACGCTCGTATGTCTCGGATGAGCCACGTGCCGATTTTCGTAATATCAAGGAATTCTATGCGGAACTGGATGTGGCCGTTGAACTCAGCAAGAAAATTGCTGTAGATGATTACGAAGAAGCGGAACATATTCCGTATATTATCATTGGACATTCTCAGGGCGGTTTGATATCATCGCTGTATATAAATGATCGAAGCGAAGAAAAATTTGCGGCGCTTGTTCTCAATAGCCCGTTTTTGGACATGAATTTCAATTGGTTCATGCGCAAAATTGGCTTGCCTTTGATTTCTGAAATTGCTTTGTTCGTGCCTGATTTTGCCGTGAATACATCGGGTGATCCGAATTATGCGAGTTCGTTATTAAAGAGAGAACGGGGAGAATGGGAATTCAATGAAACTGTAAAAAGCTATGCTCGTCCGACTCAACATTTGGGCTGGCTCCGCGCTGTTATGAATGGCCAGGCGAGAGTCCATTCTAAGTTGAATATCAAGTCTCCGATACTTGTGATGCATAGCGGTTGTTCTGTTGAACAAGAGCTATGGACTGATGACTATAAGCGTTGCGATGGTGTCTTGAACGTGGATCATATTGAAGAATGGGCCCCGAATCTTGGAGAAAAGGTGACGACTCGAGTCATTCAGGATGGTCTCCATGATTTGTATCTTTCCCGTAAGGATGTTCGCGACAAAGCGTATCGTGAAACTTTTGAGTTTATTGAAGGTCACTTAAAATAGGTGCCTAAAAAAATTATTGTAATTGCTATTTTTAACAAAGAAATTCAAGGAGTTAGGCTGATGAATAAATTTTTAGCTATTTCTTTCTGTGCAATGTTGCTTGCTACGGCCTGCAATTCTTCCGAAGAACCGAAACCGCAGGCTGTTGTAAATAAGGTCGAAGCTGTGCAGCCGGCTGCAGCTGTTGCTGAACAACCTGCAGCAACGGTAACGACGATTGATTGGAATAAGGCTTTGGAAATGAACAAGTCTGGAGCCCTTCTTATTGACGTGCGTACTCCGGCTGAAGTGGAAAAAGGCAAGGCTTCGCCTGCTGCAATTAACATTCCTCTCCAGGAAATTCCGCAGCGCTTGAGCGAATTCCCGAAGGATAAGGACTTGCTGATTTATTGTCGTAGTGGCAAGCGTAGCATGGCTGCTTCGAGATTCCTCATTGAAAATGGCTATACCCGCGTGTTCAATATTGACGGCGGAATTATGGCTTTGCCGCAGAAGTAAACGTTTACCCTTAGAGTGTATTCTTGGCTGTCATCCCGGCTTTATGCCGGGATCGCCTTCTTGGATTGCTAAAACATGACTCCAGAAATCACAAACTACATGCAATTCGCCTTGCAACAGGCGTTTTTGGCAATTGGCGTGAGTCGCCCGAATCCGGCGGTGGGCGCTGTTGTTGTGAAGGATGGAATTGTCGTAGGGAAGGGGCATACGCAAAGTCCCGGAAGTGCTCATGCCGAAGTTATGGCGTTACGCGATGCGGGGGAACTCGCATGCGGCGCCTCTATTTTTGTGACTTTGGAACCATGTTGCCATTACGGTCGCACGCCGCCTTGCACCAAGGCCATTATCGAAGCCGGAATCCAGAAAGTTTATTTTGCACATTCCGACCCGAATCCCGTTGTGCATGGAAAGTCCCGTGCAATCTTAGAAGAAGCGGGAATCGAAGTGCACGAAGGCGTGGATGCTTGCATTTGCGCCTGCGTTGAGGATTGTCCGAATGGCGAATCGTCTACGGAATGTCGCGTTTTTGAATTTCGAAGCATGTCGCCCGAAGACCGTGCGTTGCGCGAGGGCGAAGGGCGAGAAGTTTTCCGCGAAGTCGAGCGATTCTTTGAAGCATACGATTTTTTTGTGCGCACTAAACGTACGTTTGTTGAGGTCAAGTCTGCGGTTTCGCAGGATGGCTTTATGGGATGTGCCGATGCGCATGGAATGCTTTTGCCGATTGCAATCACGAAACCCGGTGCCAATTGCTGGAATCATGAACTCCGTGCAATGAGCGATGCAGTGCTTGTTGGCGCAGGGACGCTCCTTGCCGATAACCCAAGTTTGAATGTGCGCTATGCGGATGGTAACGACCCTGTCAAGGTGATTTGGGCAGGACATCATGAATTCACTGCATACGAAATTACGCATTTTGTGGCGTTCTCGTCGAAAAATTCAAAGACATTGGTGTATTCATGTGTAGCGCAGCCGAATTTGCCGGATACGTTCGTTTTAAGTCATGAAACATTTGCCGAAAATTGGCTCGAAATGATTGGTGATTTGTCCGCTCGCGGAATGCATCGTTTAATGGTGGAACCGGGCGTAGGCCTTGCACGTGAACTATTTAATAGCGAACATCGCGACCTCTTGCAAAGTCAAAATGCGCAGTCTCAAAATTCTCAGCCTCTTTGGAATCGCCTTGATTTGTGGCGTTCGACAGATTCTCTTGTTGATGAAAAATTAGAAGAACTTATTGAACAAGGTGTTGTCAAGGCTGGCCTCGAATACCCCGAATTGCCTGCCAATATCGTCGCCAAAGAATCTGCCGTCATTGGCCCTGATGTACTGACCGTGTATTATCCAGGATAAAATATGAAGTTTCTCGCTTCTTTAATTTTATTCTTTGTGGTTAGTGCTTTTTCTAATAATACACAATACGAATGGACTGATGAAAATGGCTGCTCGTATTGCCTTTATGGATATATAAAAGATGGAAAATGCGTGCATCCTGGCAAAAGTCAATGGCACTATGGTTATGAAGAGGGCTATCGTTTATTTCCTGAATTGAGTTTTAGAGAGCTAAATAATAATTTTCACTTGGCTAATTATTCTTACAGATCTACGTTTCATGTTTATTGTGAAAACGTTACAAATTATTGCAAGACTATAAACGATCCTATGGCTGTAAAGTTGATGCCATCTTTGAAGGATCGAAAGTCCTTGTGTAAAGAACAAAGTAAAAAATCTGAAAATATAGGCTTGTTCTATGACATGCCTATACCTCGTGAAGATTTAGAGTTCCTCTGCGACTTTGTGAAGTTTAATAATAAAAAATCATTCATTGAAGTTTTGGATACCGGAATTTGCCCTGTTCGGATGAATATTGGTCTAAAAGGGGTTCAACGAACGCTTACGTTCTTCTTTGGTAATTTACGTGTGACGAGGGATCAGAAAAAGTTTAGAATTATGAGTGAATATGTTTTTTATCAAACGTTCGATCATCAAAATCGTAAATTCAGACATTTTTATAGTGACTATAATTACGGGGCTTATAAGAAAAACTTTTTCACACTCGGCGAATGTTCCCTTTCAAATTGCGAAATTCTGAATTATGTCGGAGAACAACTTCAGGATTTCGATATCAAATGCAACTTTATTAAAAAGAAGGATAACGAGGGGAATGTGACGGTCCTTTCAGAGGGCGTATGCCCTATAGAAATCTTGGATAAGGATGGCAAAAAACAGGTATATCGCGTGCGCTCCGTTAAAGACGGTGACTCCTATAAACTGCTAATGACCAATAAGCAAAAGTAACCCGTTCTTACTCCTAGCAACTAGCGCCTTTTTGGCGCCTTACTGCGTCCGCAGTTGCGGCTCAAAAATGAGAAAAATTCTATATTTGCCCGCGTATGTTTACGGGTATAATTCAAGCAACCGGCGAAATCGTTTCCCTCGAAAATAGGGGAGACGCGCTTACCATGCGCATGAAATCGCCGGGATTCTTCAAAAACAGCAAACTGGGCGACAGCATCGCCAATAACGGTGTTTGTCTCTCGGTCGAAAACTGTACCGATGACGAAGCTACGTTCTGTCTCATGCACCAGACAGTCGTGAATACGTCTTTTAAGCAGGCAAAAGTCGGGGATCTCGTGAATCTCGAGTATCCTTGCCGTGCCGATAGCTTTATGGGCGGTCACTTTGTGATGGGGCATGTCGACTGCACTACTGAAGTTTTGCGTGTTACCCCGCGCGAAACGGGTGTCGAGGTCGATTTGGCTCTGCCTAAAGACTTGCGCCGCTATGTCATCCGTCGTGGATCCATCACCTTGAACGGCATTAGCCTTACGGTCGCCGAAAAAGGGGAGGATTACATCCGCGTCTGCATTATTCCCGAAACTTTAGCCCGCACGAATCTCAGGAACTGGGTGCCTGGCACCGTGGTGAATGTAGAAGTCGATATGCTCGGCAAATATATTGAAAACTATCTAAAGGAACGTGACCTTGCTTAATACGATTGAAGAGGCCATTGAGGATTTCAAGAACGGCAAGTTCTTGGTCGTGGTTGATGACGAAGACCGTGAAAATGAGGGCGATTTCATTATCGCTGCCGAAAAGATTACTCCCGAAAAGGTGAACTTCATGCTCCACGAGGGGCGTGGCGTGCTTTGCTGCCCGCTTCCGATTTCTCGCTGCCGCGAATTGAATCTCACGCGCCAGACTGCCGAAAACACTTCCATGCTCGGCACTCCGTTCACCGTCATGGTCGATAAGCTCGAAGGCTGCACTACGGGTGTTTCTGCCCATGACCGTGCTGCAACAATCCAGGCTCTGGCCGATCCGAATTCCAAGCCCTCGGACTTTGGCCGTCCGGGTCACATTTCTCCGCTTTACGCTCAAGAAGAAGGCGTTTTGCGCCGTGCAGGCCACACCGAAGCCGCTGTGGACCTCGCTCGCCTTGCCGGACTTCGCCCTGCAGCCGCCCTTATCGAAATCATGAACGAAGACGGCACGATGGCTCGTATGCCGCAGCTCCAGGAAGTCGCGAAGAAGTTCGACCTCAAGATTATCTCCATCCGCGACTTGATTGACTACCGCCTGAAAACGGAAAAGCTTGTGCAGCGCGTGGCCGCTCCGCACGTTTCGACCAAGTACGGCGATTTCACGGCTTATGCCTACCGCAGCAAGACCGATGGTGTCGAGCATGTGGCCTGGGTTGCCGGCAATCCGGATTTCAGTAAGCCGGTTTATGTGCGCGTCCACAGCGAATGCCTCACGGGCGATATTTTCGGTAGCCTCCGTTGCGATTGCGGCGACCAGCTTGCCGCTGCGATGAAGTTCATTGGCGAACACGGTGGCGTGTTCCTCTACATGCGCGGTCAGGAAGGCCGTGGCATTGGCCTTTGCAACAAGCTCCGCGCTTACGAATTGCAAGAAAAGGGTATGGACACGGTCGAGGCGAACCTCCACCTTGGGTTCAAGTCCGACTTGCGCCAGTACGGTACGGGCGCCCAGATTTTGGCAGACCTCGGCGTGAAGGAAATGCGACTCCTCACGAATAACCCGAGCAAGATTTCTGGCATTTCCGCTTATGGCTTAAAGATTGTGGAACGCGTGCCTATCGAAGTCAAGCCAAACAATATCAATCGTTTTTATCTGCGCACCAAGAAAGAAAAGATGGGCCACGAGCTCCATCTCGACAATGCGGATCATGGCGCAGCCGAAGTTTTAGATGAAGGAAAATAAGATGAAAGAATTCAAAAATTCCCTCAATGGTTCTAACTTGAAAGTGGCAATTGCTGTTGCCCGCTTTAACGAAGTCGTGACGGATCGTCTGCTCGAAGGCGCTGTCCGCGAACTTGAAACGCTCGGTGTTGCAAGCGACGATATCGCTGTAGCTCATGTGCCGGGTGCTTTTGAACTGCCGGGCCTTTGCCGCAGGTTTGTAGATTCTGGCAAGTACGATGCCGTGATTGCTCTTGGTGCCGTTATCCGTGGCGAAACGGGTCACTACGACGTGGTTGTGAACAATTCGACGGGTGGCATCGCTTCTCTCGCTGCCGAAGGCAAGATTCCTGTGATTCTCGGAATCTTAACGACCGATACGGTTGATCAGGCGATGAACCGTGCTGGCCTCAAGGCCGGGAACCTCGGTTGCAACTGGGCAAGAACAGCCGTTGAAATGGTAAATCTTTACAAGCAGATTGGGAAATAATTATGGCACAAGTAAGTTTTAGACCTGCTCGCGTTTTTGCGATGCAGTTGCTTTACGCAATGGAAATTTCTGGCGGTACGGTTGCTGATGCACTCCCGGGCGTTTTGGAAGCCCAGCCGCTCCAGGACAACATGAAAAAGTACGGCATGAAGCTTGTCGACTTGGTCCTTGCTCACAAGGCCGAACTCGATTCTGAAATCGAAGCTTGCTCCGCTCATTGGGGAATTGAGCGTATGGCGACTCTCGACAGGATTGTTCTCCGCATCGCGATGGTCGAACTTTTGTATGTTACCGAAGTCCCGATGAAGGTTGTCATTTCCGAAGCGGTGCAGATTGCTGCGAAGTTCAGCACGGATTCCTCGAGTACGTTCGTGAACGGACTCTTGGCCGGATTCATGCAGAAGCGCGGCATGGTTGCAAACAATACTAAGAAGGATGCATAATAGTTATGAAGATGAATGAAAAGTGGTATAAACACCTTTTTGCTGGAATTGCTGGTTTTGTAGCCTTGATTGTCTACATGATGACGATGGCCCCGACGGTCTCTTTTTGGGACTGCGGTGAATTTGTCGCTTGTGCCAATACGCTTGGTATTCCGCATCCTCCTGGAACTCCGTTCTTCGTATTCTTTGCCCGTGCAGTGATTCTCCTTTTGCCGTTCGTGGGTGAAATTGCAAAGCGTGTGAACTATATCTCCGTGATAAGTTCTGCAGCGACCGTCTATGTGACTGCCCTCTTTGCGTGGGAACTTTTGTCGACGGTCCTCAAGACCGATGCCTTGGCTGCAAAGATTTCTGAAAAGATGCGCATGTATGTGCTGGGGACTGCAGCTCTTGTCGCTGGATTCCTCCTCACGTTCTCCGATACGTTCTGGTTCAACGCTGTCGAAGCAGAAGTTTATGGCGTTGCCATGCTTATTTTGATGCTTGTTTCTTACCTCGGCTTGGTGTGGTACAACAAGCGCGAAGAAGCAAGTAGCGATAGAATCCTCATCTTCATTTGCTATATCGCATTCCTTGGCGTAGGCGCTCACCTTTACACGATGCTCACGGTTCCGGCTGTATTTGCACTTCTTCTTGTCGCTCAGCCGAAAAAGATTCCGGAACGTTTGCCAATCTGGATTACGGGTACGCTTCTTTGCTCCGTGATTTACCAGGTGTCTTCTTTCATCGAAATTTCTTTCCTTTGCCTTTTAGCCTTGGGTCTTATTCTTGGTGCTGCCAAGTTCGTCGGACTTAACCTCGTTCGTAGCACTTTGGTTGGCTTGGCTATTTTGCTCGCCGTTGCTTTGCACATGATTACGGGTGGCTGGCTTGCTACTTTCGTCATTCTCATTGTCTTGTTCATTGCTGGTTATGCTTTGTATGCCGTGCTTGGTTGGAAGATTCCAAAGTCCAATGAAGGCGCTCTGAAGCGCAGTCTCCTCCTTTCTGTTGCTTTTGCTTTCTTCGCTTTGGTCGGTTACAGCACTCATCTTTACATCCCGATCCGTTCGGAACTCAACCCGACGATTGACGAAAACGATCCTGAATTCAATATTCGCGATGAACAGGGCAACCTCCAGTTGAGCAACCTTTTGGATAGCAAGAACTGGGAAGCCTTTAATGCCTTTATTGAACGTAAGCAGTACGGTTCCGAAAGCATGATTACTCGTGCATTCTACCGTCGTTCTCGCCTTGCTCACCAGGTGCTCTCTTTCCCGAGCATGAGCTATGGTGGTTACCAGATGGCCCAGTACTTGCCGACTAAGGTAGGTGGGGTGAACTATGCTAACGGCGTTTACACGTTTGACGCTTCCGAAAACGAACCGATTGAACGTTTCGGAATCAGCTTCCCGACGCAGATGTCGTTCATGGGCGATAATGTTGCATGGCAACTCATATTCTTCTTGATATTTAATGGTCTTCTTGTTGCTGTTTGCGTATATGTCTGCAAGCGTAACAGGCATGTGGGTGTATTTATTTCGACCCTTTATGCGCTTTGCTCCTTGGGACTTCTGTTCTACATCAACTTTGCTGATGGTTCCCGCATGGAACAGCGCGACCGCGAATACTGGGTCAATGCAATGACTCGCAATGTGGCGGATTTGAACAACTCTGGTGCTGGAATTTCGGCCCTCCCGGATCCGAACGAACTTATTGACCTTCGCCAGACAATCGAAACTTCTAAGTATGCGATTGAAAGACTTCGCATGCACAATGCTCCGGCTAACCGCATTGCTGAATACGAAAAGAAGATTAGCGATGCCGAAAACACCACGGCTTGGAAAAACTGGCAGAAGATTGAAGAAAACTTCGCCCGCTTTGGCCAGCGTGCTCCGTTCCCGGAAGCAGTACACATGGAAGTGCGCGAACGTGACTACTTCTATACGCCGGCATTCATTTTCATGAGCATGATTTACGGTATTGGCGCCGGTATCCTCGTGCTGCTTGCGGCTACATCTGTAACGACTGCCGCTTTTGCATCTCCGATTGCTGCAGTACTCGTGCTCGTTTCGCTCATCGTTCCGTGCGTTTCGAACTACAAGGAACATGACCGCTCTGGTCTCTGGGTTCCCTGGGATTACGCTTACAACCTCCTCAATAGCTGCCGTCCGAACGCAATTCTTTTCACGAATGGCGATAACGACACGTTCCCGTTGTGGTTTGCTCAGGAAGTTGCTGGTGTCCGTAAGGATGTGCGTGTGGTGAACCTTTCTTTGGGCAACACGGATTGGTACATCAAGCAGATGCTCACGAACGAACCGATTCTCAAGCTCTCTTACACCAAGGAAACCATTGATAACGACATGGTCCTTGATAACAGCAGCGCCAATAACCCGAATCATCTTGTTTCTACTTGGATCCGCAAGGCTGAAACCCTCAAGCCGAAACTCAAGGAACGCATTGACCAGATGGAAGCTAAGGGCAACCTTTCTGAGGCTGATTCTGCTAAGCTTCTCCAGTTCAAGGTGAACTATCAGGTTTGGGATGCTTTTATCGATTGGGCTAAGAGAAATCGCGCTAGCATGATGCTTACGCAGAATAAGCTCGTGATTGACCTTGCTCTCCAGAATATGGATCGACCGATTGAAATTTCGACGACTGTTGGTTCTTCGAACTTTATGGGTCTTGAAAAGTACATGGTCCAAGAAGGTATGGTCTACAACTTTGTGAAGGGTGATCTTACCCCGAAGCAGAATGCTTTTGATGCAGCAAAGACTGCTGCCCTCATCGATAGTGTTTACAAGTTCCGCGGTCTCGGTGACGGTTCTGCTTTCATCAACTCCGAAACAGAACGCCTCCTCAGCAGTTATGTCTCGCTCTACTTGCAGATTTCTTTCGATGCACGCGAAAAGATTGCGGCACTCGTGACCAAGAAGCCGTTTACCAAGGCCGACAAGGAAGAAGTGGAACGTCTTGCCTTGAATGCCGCAAAGTATCTTGAACTCGGCATTCAACAGTTCCCGAGAGAATGGCGCAACTACTGGGCAGCATCCTATGTCTATGCCTCTGCAGGCATGAAGTCTAAGGCGGTCGATGTCGTGAAGCGCGGTCTCGAAAGCATTCCGTCTTACGATATTCCGGGCCACAGTCGTCTTTCTATGAGCCTTCAGCAGATTGAAGCCATTAGGGACGAATCTCTCAAGGTTGACGAAGAACCAGCTCCAGCTACTGAAGCCGTTCCCGCCGTTAATTAATTTCGAGGTTGTGCAATGGATTTGAGCTTGGTTATCCCTGTTAAGGAAGAAAGTGAAAATCTTCCTCAGTTGTTTAAGGAAATTTGGGCCGCAATTGAACCGACCGGTATGGAGTTCGAGGTTATCGCGATTGATGACGGTAGCCGCGATAATACCTGGGAGGTCATCGAAGAACTTTCTAAGGAATTTGGTGCAAAGCCAAAGTCTTCGGTAAGTGCGTTCCGTTTCCAGTTCAACTGCGGCAAGGCCGCCGCACTCGCTCTTGGTTTTTCCAAGGCTCGTGGCAAGTACGTTGCAACGCTCGATGGCGACTTGCAGGATGACCCGCTTGAAATTCCGAAGATGATCAAGATTCTCGAAAGCGGTTACGATCTTGTTTCGGGGTGGAAAATCCGCCGCTTGGATCCGTGGCACAAGACGATGCCGTCGAAGTTGTTCAATTTGACGGTTTCGATTGTCTGCGGCAAGCGTCTCCATGATTTCAACTGCGGTATCAAGGCGTACCGTAATTCCGTAGTCCGCTTTATCCAGCTTTATGGCGACTACCACCGCTTTATTCCGGTGATGGCCAAGTGGCAGGGCTTCCGCATTACCGAAATGCCGGTTGCACACCGTGCCCGTGTTCATGGCGTTTCGAAGTATGGCGTTTCCCGTCTGGTGAGCGGATTTTTGGATCTCGTCTCCTTGATGTTCATGCGTAGCTTCTCCTCCAAACCGCTTCATTTCTTTGGTCTTGTCGGGCTGTTGTTGCTTGCTTTGGGCCTTGGCATTTGCGGTTATTTTGGCTATGAATGGATTCAGACAGGGGAGATGCATGTGCGTCCGCTCTTGTTGGCGGGTGCATTCTCGCTAGTGATGAGCGTTCAATTCTTTTCGCTTGGTCTTCTTGGCGAAATGATGAACGGAAATAGAAAACGATCCTATCCTGTTTCTGACTCGATTGGTGAATTGTAATTTTGTATAGATTTGTGTTTAGAGAGGTATTTAATGGCGTTCCCTAAGAGTTTGGTGATTGTTCCCACCTACAATGAGAAGGAGAATATTCTTCTCATCATGTCGGCGATTTTGGAACAGAATGATTGTCTTGAAATTCTTGTTGTGGACGATGGTTCGCCGGATGGAACGGGGGACCTTGTTCAGGCCGAAGCCGACAAGAATCCTAGAATCCACTTGCTTCGCCGCAAGGGTAAGATGGGACTCGGTTCCGCTTACGTGATGGGCTTCAAGTGGGCGCTCGAACGTGATTATGAACGCGTGTTCGAAATGGATGCAGACTTTAGCCATGCTCCGACGGACTTGAACAGATTCTTGGAAACTGCCGAAGATGCTGATCTCGTGCTTGGTAGCCGTTATCAGGATCACCGCATCAGCGTGGTGAACTGGGACCTTCGCCGTCTAATCCTCAGCTATGGTGCAAACGTCTATACACGACTTGTGACGGGCCTCCCGATTAGCGATGCCACGGGTGGTTTCAAGTGCTTCCGCCGTGAAGCATTGCAGGCCTTGAACCTCGATAAGATGAAGAGTGACGGTTACTGCTTCCAGATTGAAACAACGTTCAAGATTTGGAAGAAGGGTCTTCGCGTGAAGGAAATTCCCATCATCTTTACGGACCGCACCCGTGGTACCTCCAAGATGAGCGGCGGAATCATCTCCGAAGCATTCTTCCTCGTGCTCAAGCTTCGTCTCGGACTCGCGTAGTTCTGCATCTCGTCATCCTGAACGCGTAAGCGTGAAGGACCCAGTAAAGTTTGGAATTGTCTACTATGCTTTCTTGTTCTGTCATTATCATTGCTTATAATTCTTGCGACTTCATTCCGGCTTGTCTCAAGTCCGTCCGTGACGCGTGCGAAGGAATCGATTCGCAGGTTATCGTTCTGGATAACGGTTCCACCGAACCGATTATTCCCGAAATCAAGAACTTCTTCCCGGAAGTGGAATGGATTGACTCCAAGGAAAACCTGGGCTTTGGTAAGGGCTGTAACCTTGCTGAAAAGCATGCGACTAAGCCGTACCTGTTCTTCATCAATCCGGATACGATTATCTCGAAGAACGCCTTCCGCGAAATGCTCAAGTTCATGGAAGAGCATCCGGAAGCGGGCACGGTCGGCTGCCGCATTCTGAACGAAGACGGTACGCTCCAGTGGGCCTGCCGCCGTTCTTTCCCGACGATTGTTTCTGCAGTGTCGAAGACAATTGGTCTTGCTGCACTTTTCCCGAAGAGCAAGACGCTCGCCAGCTATAACATGACGTACGCCGATCCGGACGAGATGATTGAAGTCGATGCCGTGAGTGGCTCGTTCTTCTGCATCCGTCGTGATGTTTATGAAAAACTGAACGGCTTTGACGAAGACTACTTCATGTATGGTGAAGACTTGGATCTGTGCTTCCGCACGAAGCAGATGGGCCTCAAGAACTATTACACGCCGGTCACGAATATTCTGCACTTTAAGGGACAGAGTTGCCGTACACGCCGTTGGGGTTCGTATGTGGATTTCTACAAGGCGATGCTGATCTTTGTGAAAAAGCACAAGGACCTTTATTTTGTTCCGAATTTCCTCGTGTCGTTCGGTATCCTTTTTGCAGCTTTTGTGGGCATGTTCTCTCGACTCATCCCGAAGTTCTGGAAGATGTTCCTCGACTTGGGTGTGATTGCCGTGTGGGCTCTTGTATTTTTGCCCGGCTTGGGAAACGATGGATACATTTTTACATCCATTAAGGAATCCATCGGGGTGATAACGACTTTTGAAGACTGGTGGCTTGTTGGCTTGGTCGCCATTGTTAATATGGTCTTTCTTATTTTCCGTGGGGAATACACGGAATCCAGCCTCAAGGGCGAAAAGTTCTTGCAGTACCTTGTGCCACTGAACCTTCTTGCTGTTGGTGGGTATGAGGTATTCCGTTACTTTGCCCAATTTTCTTATGTCCCGGGAGACAAGTCTACAATCTATCCCAGTATTGGGTGGTGCGTCTATGCTGTCTGTTCCAGTCTCTTTATCCCGCTGGTTCTCCTTGCTTGGCGCCGCGTTGCATTCTGGATAAACTATTTCTACCGTATCTTTGCGAAAAAACGCCACCGCTCCATTCTGCTCGGCGGTCGCGAAGATTCCCTGAACAACTGGTTCGATAGCTACAACGTCATCCCCGGCATCGAGATTCTCGGCTGCGTGAGCGGCGAACCCGAAAAGCTCTCCGAAGAGAACCGCAAGCACCTGCTCGGGCCCCTTTCTCAGATGGAAAACATCTGCAACCGCACGGGCTGCCGTGAGCTTTTGGTAGTCTCCAATTTCTCCGGATATCGCGAAAATTTCGACATAAATTGGCTCGATAAACTCGGAATGTGCGTGTATTTGCTCATCGGAAACGGAAAAAATGGCAATTTTGCCCTTGTAAATCTCAAATATCTTCGTTAAAACGCCCTTTTTTGTAAAAATTGTGTTATTTTTTTTATGAAATAACCGATTTAAAAAAGGTCATATGCTCGATTCTAAATTGTTAAGCATTCTTTGCTGCCCGGAAACACGTCAGCCTCTATCTCAGGCTGATGCGGATACAATCGCTCTTGTGAACAGCGCTATTCAAGCGGGTTCTGTAAAGAACGTTGCTGGTGAAAGTGTAATTGATATTTTAACTGAAGCCCTTGTGACGCCAGACGGAGCTCGTCTTTATCCGGTTCGCGAGGGAATTCCTGTACTTTTGGCGGATGAAGCTGTTCTTCTTCCATTGGAGAAATGATGGCTGTAACGTTGGATTCTCTCAAAAAGGCTGTAAAAAAGACTAAGGGGCATTCACAGGCTTTGGCCTGGCTTGCTGATATGGAACGTGCTTCGGGTGACTACGAAGCTGCGTTGAAGTTGGTCGATGAAGCTCTTGCCGCATCGCCGTCCGATGTTCCGGCTATGTTGGTGCGTGCAAAGATTTTGTCGGGTAAACAGGATTTTGCAGGGAGCATTTCTGAATATAAGAAGGTGCTCGCCAAGGACCCGTTCTGCCTGTCTGCTCATAAGAGAATGGGGGAATCCTACGATAAGCTTGGTAAGGTTGCCGAGCGTAACGCATGTTTCCGTCGTGTTCACGATATGGATCCGTTGGATGCATTCTGGAAGGATGAATACGATGTTCTGACCGAAGAAGAACAGGCAAGCATGGTTGCTCCGCCGATGGATGACGATAGTTCATTCACGATGGATGTGGACAATGATTCCGAGGTGGCTGAAGTTGCAGAAGAAGACAATGTCTTTGCAAGTCTTGCAGCATCGCTTCCGAATACGGACGAAGAAGACAACACCTCGATGGATGCTTTGCGTGATTCTTTGGATTCTGCTTCGGATGGACTTACCGAAGGCAGTTCAGATTCTGAAGGTCAGGAATTTGACGATCAAGTGTTGAATTCGTCTGAAGTATCTTCTGCTATTTCTGGAATTTTGGGCTCGGATGACGATTTTGATATCGCAGGTCCTGCTGAAAAAGAAGAACCTGAAACATCGTCCTTGTTCTCGCATTTTGCCGATAACGAAGACAAAGAAACTTCGGACGAACAGGCGAAGTCCGAGGAATCATCCGAAGAACTTGTTGAAGAAAAGTCCAACGAAAGTTTGTTCAGCTTGGATAGCTTGGACGAACCGCAACAGGATGAACCGCAACAGGCGGAAGCCGCTGAAACGAATGTCGATGATGCATTCTCTTCGCTTTTGGGCGATGACGACTTGCCGGATGAAAAGCCTGCAGAAGAAGCGGCTGCCGAAGAACAGAAAGATTCTGCTGAAGAATCCTTGAGTGGTTTGTTCGAAAAGTCCTCGGAAAGCGAAGTTCCGCCGACGCACATGGATTTCTCGGATGAAGATTCTAGTGCAGACAATGCGGATTCCGATATACTTGATTTAGATGAAACGCCGAAGGCCGAAGAAGCTGAGGCTGAGACGAATGTTGATGATGCATTCTCTTCGCTTTTGGGCGATGATGATCTTCCGGAAGAAAAACCGGCAGAAGAATCTGAAACGGTTGCTGAAAAGCCTGTTGAAGCTGCTGAAGAAGTTGAAACTCCTGCAGAATCTGCTGTAGAAGAACCGGTAGCTGAAGAGGCTGCTGCGGAAGTCCAGAACGAACCTGCTGAAGAAGAATCTTTAGGTAGCTTGTTCGAAAAGTCCGCTGATGCAGACTTTAGCATGGACGATAATGCTGATGAAGCTTCTGTAAACGAAGCTCCTGCTGAAGTACCTGCTGCTGAAACCGAATCTTCCGAAGAAGAATCCTTGGGCGGTTTGTTCGAAAAGTCCGCTGATGCAGACTTTAGTTTGGACGAAACTCCGGCTGAACAGCCGGCCGAAGAATCTTTGGCTGAGAGTGTTCCTGCAGAAGAAGAACAGCCTGCAGAAAGTGCAGTGCCTTCTATGCACATGGACTTCTCGGAAGAAGAAGCTCCGTCAAAGACAGATGATGATTTTGTTCTCAATTTGGACGAAGAACCGGCTGCTGAAGAAACTGCCGCTGCGGAAGTTGCTGTAGCCGAAACACCTGCTGTTGAAGAAACTCCGGTTGCAGAAGAGGAATCTGCTGCTGAAGAAGTGGATGGCGCCTTTGATGCACTCTTTGGCGATGAAGATGCTGAAGAAAAGACCGAAGCATCGATGGAGGAAGTTGCAATATCGGAATTGCCGGCCGCTGAAGAAAAGGTTGAAACTCCGGTTGAAGCTCCTGCTGCAGAAACGGTTCCGGAACAAGTTCAGGAATCGGATCAAGAAGAAGATGTTGCTAAGGAAATGGGCGGAGCCTTCGCTTCCATGTTCGGTGATGAAGACGACATGGATTTGCCTGAAGAAAAATCGGAAGCTCCTGCCGAAGAACCTTTGAGCCAAGAAGCTACGGGCGCCGAAATTGAAGAAAGCTCTGTGAAAGAAGATGTGAAGGAAAATGTCGAAGAATCCTTCGATAACATCTTTGGTTCAGACTCTGATGATTTGCCGGAAGAAAAGACGGAAACCGTAGAGACGGCTGCACCTGCTGAAGTTGCTAAGACCGAAGAACCGGTTGCTGCTCCGGCCGCATCCGAAGCACCTGCCGAAGTTGCTGAAGCTCCTGCTGATTCTTTTGAAAATGCACCTTCTGCAGAACTGGATTCTATTGATTCTGAAGTTTCTAACGCATTCAAGGGCCTTTTTGACGAAGACGATTCCCTGACCGAAACGGATGAACCGAACAATAAGGGTGTTGATTACTTGATGTCGGGCGATTCCGATGATGAAGTCTCTGCAAGTCTTGTCAATGATGCCGAAGCTCCGCTTTCTCGTGGTGCTGCTGATTTGGACGATAGTCTGAATACGCGTACGCTTGCGGATATCTACATGGAACAGGGCGTCTATACTAAGGCTCTTGAAATTTATTCGGATCTTGCAAAGAAGAATCCGAATAATGCCGAAATTAAATCTCGTCTGGAAGAAGTAGAAAAACTCTGCCGCGAAAAGTTTGGAGAAGGCTAATATGGCTGAACTTCGCATTGAACAGCTCTTGCGCGAAATGGTGAACCGCAAGGCGTCTGACTTGCACCTTCGTGTGGGCGTGCCGCCGGTTTATCGTATTAACGGTACTTTGCAAAGGCTTTTTGACGTTCGTATTGATTCCGCTATGATGGATTCCTTTTTGGATGACATCATGAATCGCGACCAAAAGCAGCGTTTTGAGGCCAATAAGGAATGTGACTTTGCCGTGGGCGCACGCGATATGGGACGTTTCCGTGTGAACGTGTTCCGCCAGCGTGGTACGATTGCTGTTGTAATCCGTCATATTAAGGCTGTTATTCCTGCATTCGAAGAACTTCATTTGCCCGAAATCATTCGCGAATTGTCTTTGACAAAGCGCGGGCTTATTCTTGTGACAGGTACGACCGGTTCTGGTAAATCGACGACGCTTGCTTCCATGATTGACTACATCAATCAGAAAGAATCCGTGAACGTCATTACTGTCGAAGACCCGATTGAATACCTTTACAAGGACAACGTGGCAATTATCTCGCAGCGTGAAATCGGCGTGGATACCCTTTCGTACGCGAACGCTCTCCGTGCGGCTCTCCGTCAGGACCCGGACGTGCTTCTGGTGGGCGAAATTCGTGACCTTGAAACCATGCAGATAGCTTTGACCGCTGCTGATACGGGTCATATGGTGTTTGCGACAATCCATACGACGAACGCCGTGGAAACTATTCACCGTGTGCTTTCGATGTATCCGCCGCACCAGCATGATGAAATTCGTCTTTTGTTGGCCGAAGTTTTGGTGGGCATTATTTCGCTCCGACTTTTGCCGACCAAGGATGGCAATGGGCGAGTGCCTGCAGCCGAAATCCTCGTGAATACGGGCGCCATCAAGGAATATATCGAAGATAAGAATAAGCTTGACATGGTGGAACAGGCGGTTGCTGAAGGCCATATTCAGTATCATAGCCAGACGTTCGACCAGGCGCTTTTGGAACTTTACCAGAACGATCAAATCTCGCTTGAAACGGCTATGAATGCTGCTACGAACCGTGATGACTTCGATCTTAAGATTCGTGGTATTTCTGGTACATCTGACCGCGGCTGGATGTAATTAATTCGGAATTAGGAAATCGGAATTAGGAATAAAAATGGCGAGCTTAATTGCTCGCCTTTCTAGTAACTAATAACTTTTAACTAGTAACTGCGCCTATGCCGCGCATTATTTAGTATAAACGCAGCGGTCGGTGCTATTGCCGAAGCAGGTCTTGGTCATGCCGCTTACGCTGCTGATAACGCTCGGCTGGCCCACACTAGAGACCATCTTGTTTCCGGAAAAACTCGGCTTGAACGCGATTGACGAAGTGCCGTAGTAGTTATTGGTATTGAAGTTTACACTGTACTGCGTGCCTTCTTCGGAATTGTTCGTGCCGAAACCGAGGAGCTTTGCGTTTGAAGAAATGTTCGTGGTTCCGTCGGAGTCGACCATACCGCCCATGCCACCGTTCATTCGGCATTCCACGATGATGACACCGCCAGAAATCGTAATGTCTCCATTGCTGTCGACGCCGTCTGTGTCGCCGGTGCCAACGTAAATGTAGTGGTAACCGCCCGTAACTGTGAGCTTGCCTGTGCTTCCGCCACCAGGGCCGAAGCCTCCGCCAAAGCCGCCTGTGCTGCGACCGGTTGTGGTCGTAGACGTTCCGCCGGCCGCATTCCAACCATCATCCGTAGTGATGACGCTTGTAATACCGCCTTCAAAGTGCATGTCGGGAGATTCCATGCCTTCGTAGGCGAGGGTAACGCTGATGTTCGCGTTGTCCTTCACGTAGAGTGCTTTTTCGGCATGGACGCCGTCGTCATCTGATGCGATGGTGATTGTACCGCCAGAAACAGTGATGTTTCCACTGCTATGGAGACCGTCATCGCGGCTGTTGATATCGATAATGCCTGCGCTAACGGTAATGCTCGAATCGCCCTTGATGCCCTTCATGCTTTCGCTCGGAGAGCAGGAACTGCCGCCCATACCGGGGAATCCGCCCATGCCGCCGCGGCCGCCTGTGCTGCCGGTATTGCTTGTGGGATCGCTAAGGCAGCTGTGGCCGCCGCCTGCTGTAACCTTGATTGTCGGGGATGTCGATTCGCCATTAGCAATGACAACTGCATTGGCAGCGGTGATGCCATCGAATGCAGATGTAATGGTGATTTCGCCACCTGTGATTTCGATGGAGCCCTTGCCGGATGCTAAATCGGTTGCGTCTTCGGTATCGCTTTTGATGCCGTCGCCTTCGGTCGTGGTGATGTTGATTGTTCCGCCACTGACTTCAACGGAGTTCTTGCCCTTGAGACCGTTGTTCTTGGCCTTGACTGTAATGAGGCCGTTTTTAACCTTCAAGTCGTTGCTAGTGTGGATACCGTTATTGTAGTTTCCCTTGACAATGAGCGTACCTTCGCCTTTGATGGTGAGGTCATCCTTGGCGTAAATGCATGCGCCAGTTGTGTCGGTCTTGGCTTCACCGTTATCGTTGGTGTAACTGTAATTTTTTGTACGAGTGGAGGCATCGCTGAATGTGTTTGTCGTGCCGTTTTTGGCGACAACGAACGCCTTGCTTGCCTTTTGGATGTAAATCGGGGCATCTGCCGTGTTGGTGAGCATCAGTCCCTTCATGTTCAGGTAAACGGAAGAATCCGTCTTTGCTGTGTTCACAAGAATCTGAGCATCGTTTCCGCTGTAGTTTCCGCTAAAATCGTATTCGCCACCGCATTTGATGGTAACTGTACCGCCTGTAACGGTGACGCAGTTCCCTGCGTTTGTTGCGGTTGCACCACTTGCAGCATAGGTGATGACAGGGCGGTTGCCCGTGTTTTCGTTAACCTGCTGGCTTGTTGTGCTAGAAGAACTTTGTATTGTCGGGGTTGCAGAACTGCTGGAATTCGTGCTTGGCTTTGTGCCGTTGCTGCTGGATGATGCTAAAGTCGCGCTGCTGTTTGGAGCAATTGTTGCACT
This sequence comes from Fibrobacter sp. UWB12, assembly GCF_900142485.1. Taxonomy (NCBI): domain Bacteria; kingdom Pseudomonadati; phylum Fibrobacterota; class Fibrobacteria; order Fibrobacterales; family Fibrobacteraceae; genus Fibrobacter; species Fibrobacter sp. UWB12. Next base: position 40,779 of record NZ_FRAZ01000009.1, read on the forward strand.
GCTGTTCGGTGCAATTGTAGCGCTGGATGATAAATTCAAACTTGCAGACGAGGTGGCGGTTGCGCTGCTTGTTGCGCTTTCGGAATCGCTAGAAACGACAATTTCGTCCCCAGCTCCGGCATTTGCTACAGAAGAGGAACTTTCTTCATTGACTTCACCAAATGGATTGGCAGGATTGTATAAATCGGAAGTTGAGTCTGAGCAGCTAGCGAGCATGGCTAGTGAAAGACTGGAAATGCAGCTGATTGATAAGATTTTTTTATTCATGTGTATATCTCCCATTCATCAATTATTTTTAAAGGTATATAAAGCTGAAATACGATTAAATGGGAGAAAAGTGTTTTTTAAAGTACGTTGTCTGTTTTAGTGGAACGAAAAGTTCCATGCGGGACAAATGTATTCAAAATTTGCGTTTTCATGATGAAATCGCGCGAAAATGCTAAATTTTTGCAATGGTTTTTAAGAACTTTTTATCCCTTTTGTCTTGTGCTTTGCTTTGGGCGGGCGTGAGTGAGTCCTTTGCGGTTTCTCCGGTCATTGAACCCGAACGAACCTTCAATTTGCGGACTCTCGAAACGGCTCCGATGCTGTTTGAATACCATCGACAGACCATAGGAAACGAACGCCAGTACTTTACGTACCCGCGCAGGGATACGACTTTCCGCAAGAATTTCACAAAGACAGAAAGCAACGCGCTTTTGTACTTCGATAATTTACGCGGTGCCGGTATTTTGGGAAATGGACTTCAGTACAAATGTGAAAAGGGTGATTCTACATGTGCAGCTCGTGCTCTCACTCTTGAAAACTCGATTCCGCGTGTGGCCATTGCGGCTAGCATTGTAGGCGGTATTGATTATCGTGGTGGTGAATACATTAATGATACTGATCATCGTGGCATTAGCACTAATGGTAAGACATTTGGAGATACGATTTGGCCGGGAATAGACGGTGGCATTTACGTTCGCGGTTTTGTCGATTCTTTAGATTTTGTTTTGGATGCGCGTATTTACAGCGAAGGTCATTCTGCCAAGAAACCGCGCTCTTATGACCGCGAATTTTTGGAAATTCAAAATGAATCGAAAAAGTCGGGTGCAGATTACACAAGCTATGCTCGTTACCGCACGCATTTTGCGTTCAATCATGACTGGTTGCGCCTTGATTTTGGCCGTGATGTAATGCACTGGGGACCTGGCTACTATAACAACTTGTCTTTAAACCAGTTTGCTATTCCGTACAACATGATGAGCTTGGACTTGATGATTGGTCCTCTCCGTGTGATGAGCTTTTATGCGGACTTGCGCATTTTCCACAGCTTTGATATGGCGAACAAGGACAATACACGAAACCTCTTTGGCCACCGCTATGAACTTGCCGTAGGGAATGCTACGTTTGGTATAAGCGAACTTACGATTCTTTATGATAACATGAAACCCTGGTTGTTTGTACCGACAGCACCGTTGTTTATGGAAAAGGGTAATTTTTCGGAAAATAGCAACAATGGTTCCTTGTCTTTTGATTTTAACTATCGTTTGTTTAACACGGTGCGTCTTTATACGGAATTCTTTTTGGACGATATGGATTCCCCGATTAGCTTGATTCGCAATGATAATATTGAGGCGAAGTGGGCTTGGATGGCGGGTTTCCAGGCTGGTCATAATTTCTATTACAAAGGTCATAAGATTGAAGCGGGTACGATCTTTGAATACGCTCGCGTTGAACCTTATGTCTATTCCCATTTTAAAAAGAATACGGCCCAGATGGCTCACTTAGGGTATCCGCTCGGAAATCAGGGTGGCCCGAACAGCCGTACGATTGACTGGAATCTTTTTGCTCGTTTGGATGGCCATATCTTTGCGTCTGTCCGTCAGACTTGGTTCTGGAAAGGAACGAATTACGGTAGTGCCGTGAACGATACGACTCCCGGCTCCCATAATTTGAAGAAAAAGCACTATCTCAAAGGTGCGGAACTCCAGTATTCTTTGACTCCCGCAATCAGTTATGAAGGACAACGTTTCTCTTTTATGGGAGAACTCACGCTTATTGACGATCGCAAAGCTTACATTCGAGCCGGATTCAAATTCTAACACTTAAAACCTTATACCTAACGCCTAAAAATGAAAAAGCCTGAACTTTTAGCACCTGCGGGTGACCTTGTACGAATGAAGTATGCATTTGCTTATGGTGCAGATGCTGTATATGCGGGGCAACCGGCGTTCTCGTTGCGAGCTCGCGAAAACGGCTTCAAGAATCTTGATGACCTTGCTGAAGGCATTGCTTATGCGCATGAACATGGTAAAAAGTTCTATCTCACGAGTAATGTGATTCCGCGAAATGTTAAGGTGGAATCTTTCCAAAAGGCTTTGAATGCGGCGCTGGAACTCAAACCAGATGCCTTGATTGTTGCTGATCCGGGCTTTGTAGGCTGGCTTTTGAAGGAACATCCCGAAACGGAAGTTCATTTGTCCGTGCAGGCAAATACGACTAACTACTTAGCCGCTTCGTTTTGGAAAAACTTAGGTGTTCGCCGTATTATCTTGAGTCGTGAACTTCGTCTGTCTGAAATTTTAGAGATAAAGAAACAAGTTCCTGACCTTGAACTTGAAGTGTTCGTTCATGGTGCTGTTTGCATGGCTATGTCTGGGCGTTGTATGCTTTCGAACTGGGTGACGCACCGCGATGCGAACCAGGGCGCCTGCGATAACAGTTGCCGCATGCCGTATCGCTTGTATGCGAATTCCGGTCCTCAGGTTGAGGACTATCGCGAACACGAAGGCTCGTTTGCTCTGCAGCGCACTGACCGCCCGGAACTCGATCCGATTGCGCTCGATGAAGATACATGGGGCACCTACTTTATGAGTAGCCGTGACCTTTGCGCCTTGGATGTGATTCCTGAACTCGTGGCGGGTGGACTTGATTCCTTCAAAATCGAAGGCCGTACGCGTTCTGTGTATTACTTGAGTCAGGTGGTGCGTGCTTATCGTATGGCAATTGATGCTGTGGCTGCCGGAAATCCAGTGCCCGAAGAAAGCCGTCGTGCGATTCGATTTGTCGATGGGCGAGGCTTTATGCCGGGATTCTTGCGTGGTCCTTTGCCGCAGAATTACGAAGCAACGCATGTGGATGCAGAAGGTGGCTGCGTGGCGGCTCAGGTGAAGGACTTTGATGAAGCTACGGGTGCATGCCTTGTGAACGTGAAAAATCCGTTCTCCATGGACGATACGTTGGAATTGATGACGCCCGATGGCATGCAAAAGTGCGAAGTTGAAGAAATGCTAGATTTCCGCGGCGCTGCCGCAGATAGGTTGAATCCGGGAACTGAAGGACGCGTTTTTCTGGGAAAAAGTACTTTAAATAACGAAAAAAACGCCAAATTCAGCTTTCTTGTGAAACATGCAAAAGTGTAGGAAACGGTAAAAAAATAGATTTGGAATATGGCTGTCGATAAAGCGACAAAAGAACAGGATGAACTTGAACTTTATCAGATTGATGATAAAGCGATTGTCCCATTCTTCCAGAAGCATCTGGAAGAATTGAAGCTGTTCATTCGTGATCATCAATGCAATGATCATCTTTGCTTGCTGGTGTTGCTAAAACAGTTTATTCGTACTTACCGCATGCCGTTCAATATGCAGCGCTATATGGAAGTCCAGAGAACTTTCATCCAGCGTTCTTTGCATGACAAGATTCAGGATCGCCAGCAGGCCGTAAGCCACTGGATTCAGGAATTTGCAGGCCGCCATCGTAACCGCATGATTCAACTGCAATGCTTGTATCTTGATCGCGTGAAGGACCGCTTGCTTCCTGAAATCGAGAAATTACTTGAAGACCGGATTGACCACTTGCAAGAAAAGCTTGGTGAAAATAACGGACAAAATAATAATCCTCCGCCTCCGCAGAATCCGTAAGTTGTAATGTTCTCTCACCATGTTTTTGCAGTGGGTCTAGGCTTCCATTTGTGGTAACAAACTGTGCATGTAACTTGTTGATTTTCATCAAGTTACATTTTTCTTATGACAAAAAAATGGCGTTTTTGAACGAATTTCGCCATTTGTATAATATTTTGTATGCTTAAAGTAAGAAAAATCTTGTCAAGGGATGTTTGAAAAAATACCTGTTGATAACTTGTGCTAATAGTAAGTGATAATTTTGTTACACATACGTTCGTAAGGGTGGTGTAAACTGGAAAAAGTCGGATAAAAAGTGTTTTCAAAAAAAAATTGCCGTTTTTGAACAAAAAACGGACAATAAAAAATTTTTTTCGTTTGGTTGCTTGTTCTTCAATTTTCCTTTCTTATTTTTTGCTTGCTCTTTTATACTCTTGATTAGTTTTTTAGATCGTGGATAATACTGTTTCTTTGTTGGATATTGCAGAGTCGCCCTGGCAACAGGTGCTCGACCGCGTGCGTTCGGAATGCAAGGACTTTTTTGGTGCCGTAATTCTTGACGCTCTTGGTTATGAGGGAATGTGCAATGGCTATGCCTTGCTTACTGTTCCTGACGAGCTTCGCGAGAACTGGGTGAATTCCCATTATGGCGATTTATTGCGCAAGTCCTTTACGGCTGTATTTGGTAGTGAATTTGTTGATTATCGCATCCGTCAGATTGCTCCTTCGGACCCGATTCCCGAAATCAAGCTCACGGTGCCGGTTATCCCGAAGGTTGTACAAGCTCCGAAACCGGTAAAGCGTCCGAAACAGGCTTTATCGCTTTATGCACGCTATACTTTTGAAAACTTTGTCGAAGGGGAGTGCAATTCCACGGCTTTCCGCGCATGCCAGGCTGTGGCCGAAAATCCGGGCGACCCGTCGTTGAATCCGCTGTTTGTTTATGGCGAAAGCGGCTTGGGCAAGACTCATTTGTTGCAATCCATTGCTGCAAAAATCCAGAAGAACCATCCTGATTATTCGATCGTCTATTGCCATGCATACGATTTTTTGCGTGATGCGACTGCAATGGCATCGGCTCTTCACAATAAGACGGGCAATGTACGTGAACTTGCCCAGAAGTTCCGTGAACGTTATGAGCTTTGCGATATTCTGTTGCTTGATGACGTTCAACTTTTGGAAAAGGGCTTGTGGACGCAGGAACGCCTTGCCATTTTGATTAGGCATTTGCGCGCCGAAGGCAAGCAGGTGGTGATTTCTTGCGACCGCCATCCGTCTAAGTTCAAGGTTGTCGATACGGATAACGAACGCAACTCTTCGAGATCCTCGATTCCGAGCATTTCCAAGAAACTCCTTACTCCGCTTGAATCCTGTGTTGCTGTGGGCCTTGATGAACCGGATTTGCTCACTCGCATGCACTTGATTAGCAAGAAATCCGAAGACTTGCCGTTTGCAAAGGCTGACCGTGAAGAAATTTGCCGTTACCTTTCGATGCCGCCTCGCAAGAATGTGCGCTTGATTGAAGGTCTTTTGAACTTCCTTGGCGCTATGAACATGTTCTGCAAGGCTGATTTGAACTTGAATAGCGTCAAGCGTCTTGTGGCTCCATCGGAACATGGTGGCCATGTGGAACTTACGTCCAAGAACATTATTGAGGCTGTAGCGTTGGAATACCGCGTTGAAGTTTGCGAACTCTCGTCCAAGCGACAGTCTGCTGCGATTTCTATGCCCCGCAAGGTGGCTATGTTCCTTTGCCGCGAACTCACGACCGATTCTCTCCAGAATATCGGCGCGATGTTCTGCAGGGACTATGCCACTGTAATCGCCGCCATAAATTCCCTAAAAAAGCAGATGGAAAAGGATGCGTCGCTCGCAAGGCGCATTCAGGATATCCGTTATATGCTGGAAGCCTAGCATGATTGCTTTATTGACGGGTGGCGCCGGCGTCGTAGGGAAGGCGTTGTGCCGGGAACTTATAGCACGGGGAGTGTGTGTCCGCGTCTTGACGCTTCCGGGCGATTCTTTGGCAAAATCCTTGCCTGCTGAGGTGGATGTCTGTTACGGCGATGTCACCGATTTTGAATCGATAAAAAGTGCGTTTGAAGGGGTGGATGTCGTCTATCACTTGGCGGCAATTCTTTTATCAACAAAACGTGGTGCTTTTGAACACGTGAATACGTGGGGAACGCGCAATGTTATTGAGGCTTGCAAACTTGCTGGCGTGCGTCGCTTCCTTTATGTTTCTAGCATTTCCGTGACATATCCGGTGCTTACGCCCTATGGCGAAAGCAAAAAGAAGGGCGAAGCGCTTGTGCATGCGTCTGGTTTGGATTGGACGATTGTGCGACCTACGCTTGTAATTGGCGATGGCGGTGGCGTGGAATTCAACATGTTCCGCGATTACGTGAAAAAGTTCCCGCTCTATTTTATGCCGGGGGGAGGCAAGTGCCTCAAACGCCCGGTTTGCAGTGTGGATTTGGTCAAGGGGATCGCTGTTGCTGGCCTTGAATCAAAAGCGGTCGGGAAAACATACGCTCTTGCGGGTTCGACTGTCATGACGATGGCGGAAATGGCTTCGTATGTGCTTAAATCTGCTGGAATGCGCCACATGATGATTCCGCTTCCGTGGTGGATCTCGAAGCGACTTGCCGTTCTGAAAAACTGGATTGGCGGGGAACGTGTTTCGGCCGAGCAGGCTTTGGCGGGTTTTTTGTATGATGCCGCGCCTTCCATCGAAGAAGCCGAAGCTGATTTAGATTACCATCCGGGCTGCCCGTTTAGCAATTAGGAATTCCATATAATACAGTTATTTGAATAATTTGAGCGTTTTTAGACTTTTTTCGCGGAAATTGTAAATTTTTGTTGGTCTAAATTGGACTAAATAAATTATATTAAATACTATGAATAAGAAAAAATTGCTTGCCCTTTTGGTGTCCTCCGCATTCCTTTTTGCTGCTTGCGGAGATGATGATAATCCCTCTTCTCCCAAAAATAACGATACTGAGATTTCGTCTTCTTCCGAAGAAGATGATTGCGATTCCGATGAATGTGAAGTGAAGTCTTCTTCTTCAAAAACAGATGATAAGAAGTCTTCTGATTCAAAGGAAGGCGATAAGAAATCCTCGGATTCCAAGAATGAAAAGTCTTCGTCCAGTACAAAAAATGAAGGTGATAAGTCTTCTTCTTCTGTTGAGAATAAGGCTAACTCTTCTTCATCGAGTGCTGAGGCTCCGAAGTCTTCGTCTTCAGTTGACGTTCCTAAGGGTGCTCGCGCTGCAAAGCTTACGGATCTCGAAAAGAATGTTGAACTCAAGTTGTTTGATCAGACTGTTTACCTTTCTACGGGTAGCAAGCAGGGCCTTGTTGCTCTCCGCATTCCGAATGAAATGTGGATTGTGACCTATACGGATTTTGCAAATGGCGAAGTGAAATTCGTCGACGGTAATGTCGGCAAGCAGTATGCTGAAACGGATGCCGTTAAAAAGATTTTGGAAAAACTCAAGGACAAGAACGGTTTCACGATTTCGTTCATTGTCGATGAGAACGGCGTCGTCAAGTATGCGGTCAATGGCTCGAAGGAATATAGCGAAGCTGTAAAGGCTAGCGTCACTGTGGCGAAGGGCAAGGTTTCCAAGGCCGAAGACATTAAGGACAAAATTTACAAGTGCACCGATGGCGATACGACGAGAACGTTCACGTTCTTCGACAATTCGTATATCGTTGAAAATGGAGTTGGTGATAAAGTTGCCTACTGGATTGGCGGCCATTATGATATCCAACGTAGCACGTTGTTGATGCGTCCGGCATACTATAACAAGCCAGTTTATTCAATGTATGCTTATTCTGTCGGAACGGAAAATACCATTTCTATGTCTAATGGTGAAACGACAACCACGATGAGCTGCAATGTCGAATCTAGCGAATATAAATACGAAAAGGCTAGCGATTTTGTCGGTGAATGGCAAAATATAAAAGATGGTATTGAATGGAATTTCACGCTCAAGGCTGACGGTTCTTATGAACTTTCTGCTTTCGAAGGCCAAAAAAATGTTGAATCCAAGAGTGGCGTCTGGGAAGTTTATGGTTACCACTTGATGATGCGCAATTCGGGATGCTTGCATCCGGACAAGTGCACGTCGAGCATCCATGGCCAACTCCAGACCGGACCGATTGATAAAGCTACTAACAAGATTAGCGGATTCTCGTTCATCCATAGTGACCCGGATACGCCGAAGATTCCGACCTCTTTCGAAGCTCCGCAGTACGAATAGGGTTTAGGACGCGCGTTTGAAAAATGCATCGCTCATGTGCGGTGCATTTTTTTTATTTTTCCAACATAGAGGATATTGAAATGAAACTTTATGTGGTGCAGATGAAAATTCTGCCGGGTAATGTGCCGGCGAATATGCAAACGATGAAAGCCGCTTTCGATCGCGCTAAGGCCGCCGATGTCGATTGTGTCGTGTTTCCGCGAAATGCGTTGACGGGACCATGCAATAAGGCTCTTCCGGTTGACTGGGCTGAAATTCGCAAGTATGCTGGCAACATGCCGTTTTTCTTGTGCGGTGACGTACTCGATGATACTCCGCTTTTGAATGTTGCCCATGTGACGCATGGTAGCGATTTCTATGTGGTTGGTCGTCGTGAAGCCGAAAATAAGGAACTGGCGCATTTGGCAAAGGATTGCGCAATGCCGGTTGTCTGCTTGAACGGTGTCGGAACCGACAATACCGGTAAGAACATCTATGCGCTTTCGGGTGGAAGCCGCGTGTTCGACTGCGATGGTAAAGTTGTCTTTGAAATGCCTCTTTTTAGCGAGGCCGAGGCCGTCGTTGAATTTGTCGATGGTAATGTTCAAGTTTATGCGGAATCCGCAAAGCCATACACGAGCGAAATTGCTGAAATTCACGATGCGCTCGTGTTCATGATTCGCGAAAACTTGAAGATGTTCCATATTTCGCGCATGGTCATTGGTGCTAGTGGCGGTATCGATAGTGCCGTTTCTGCAGTGCTTTATTCTGAAGCGATTGGACCGGAGAATGTGTTCCTCGTGAATATGCCGACGCGCTTCAATTCCGATACGACGAAGAATGCCGCTCGTGACTTGGCCGAAAATTTGGGAACGCCATATATGGTGGCTCCGATTTCTGATATTATCGAATCGGTTTGCCATACGCTTGAACGTTGCTCTTTTGTGCGTAACGATACCGTGATGAAGGTTGCGGGAATTAATCACGAGAACTTGCAGGCGAGGACGCGTTCTGCATCAATCCTTTCGACGGTTGCGTCGGTGGTGGGCGGTGGCGTTACTTGCAATGGCAACAAGAGCGAAGCGATGGTCGGCTATTGCACGTTGTATGGTGATTCTTGCGGTGTGATGTGCGCTATTGGTGACTTGTGGAAAACGCAAGTCTACGAACTTGCTCGTTATATCAACCGCGATAAAGAAATTATCCCGAAGGCGTCGATTGATATTCCGGCGAGCGCGGAACTTTCCGAAGCGATGAATGTTGATGAAGGCAAGGGCGACCCGATTCTTTACCCATACCACGACAAACTTTTTGCCATGTGGGTCGAAAAGGGGGTAAGTTTGAGCTTTACCGAAAAGCTGTTGCTGGAAGGTACGCTTTGCGAATCGCTCGGCGTAGATGCCGTTTATTTCAAGTCAAAACTCCCGACGGTCGAAGCGGCACTCGAGGATATGCGCCATTGGTACCGTAGGTTCAAGGGACTTGCTTTGGCAAAACGCATCCAGTTCCCGCCGATTCTTTCGGTGAGCGGACACGCCTTTGGCGGTGAATACCGTGAAAGCCAGGTAAGCGTTTAGCCTCTTTTTTCTACATTTGTGGCTCATAGTTCAACCGCGGGTCCGCCTGCGATTATAAAGGATATTTATGAAAATTGCTGAAAAAACAGTCGTCCAGATGCACTACACCCTCAAAGCTGACGAAGGTGCCGTGATCGATTCCTCCGAAGGTCGTGAACCGCTCCAGTACATCCAGGGCATGCACATGATCGTTCCGGGTCTTGAAAAGGCGATGGTCGGTCACGATGTGGGCGACAAGTTTGACGTTGTTGTCATTCCGGCCGAAGGCTATGGCGAATACGATGAACGCATGACTCAGGAAGTTCCGCTCAACGTGTTCCAGGGTGTCGACAAGGTCGAAGCGGGTATGGCTTTCTATGCTCAGACTCCGGGTGGTCCGATGCAGATTCGCATCAAGTCCGTTGGCGAAAAGACTGCTGTTATTGATGCTAACCATGAACTCGCTGGCAAGAACCTCAACTTTGCAATTGAAGTTGTGAGCGTTCGTGAAGCTACCGAAGATGACCTCAAGCCGTTCGAACACCACTGCTGCTGCGGTGGCCACGATGGTGATCACGAATGTGAATGTGGCGGCCATGGCAACAAGGAAAATTGCGATGGTAACGGCGGTTGCGGCTGCGAACACCACGCTGAACACCACGGCAAGTAAGGTGTCGGGGTAATCCCGCGGGCATCCTTAAAAAATTTGAAAAAAGGCTTGAACTTTAGTACGTTCGGGCCTTTTTTTATTTAATTTAAAAGAAGGAGTGTGGAATAACTCACAAGAGGATGCCGTATGCGCTTTGCTAAAATCTTATCTGTGGCAACTTTGCCAATGTTTCTTTTCGCTTGTAGCGACAGCAATTCTGGAAATTTTGGTAATAATCCAGGTCCTGAAAATCCGCAGGAACAACCGAAGGATTCTATTCCCGAAAATATCCCCGATGAAGACCTTAAACCGATTACCAGGGATTATTCCTTGATTTGGAGCGGAAAAGGTACGGCAGAAGATCCGTTCTTGATTACGAGTGAACAAGATTTGGCTTCACTTGCCTTCTATGTGAACGATTCCTCGATGACGTTCAAAGATAATTTCTTTAAGCTCACGGCAGATATTGCTCTTACAAAGCCTTGGAGTCCGATTGGTATTTTTGGCAAGAACGCTTATGGCTTAGGTAATCGTGTCTTTAGCGGCACTTTTGATGGCTCGCTCAAGACAATTTCTGGCTTGACAGTCAACGATACTGCTAGCTATAGCGGATTGTTTGGACTTGCTCGCGGTGCGCATATTAGCAATGTCGTTATTAAGGATGCCAAGATGAATGTTGGCTCTGTTGCTGGTGTGCTTGCTGGTTTGGCTGATTCAGTGACGGTGGAAAATTGCACGATTGAAAACGCCGAAATTAAGGGCACGGATCGTGTCGGAGGTTTGGTCGGCGAAGCGAAATACGTTACTGTAACGAACGCCTCTGTGTCGGGTTCTGTTAGCGGTACAAACAACGTTGGCGGTGTTTTGGGCAGTGTGCAAAATGGTGCGCTCACGGGTTTGACGAATGGTGCTACTGTGGCTGGTAAATCAGTTGTAGGTGGTGTCGTTGGCGGTTCTTCGAGTGTCGGTGAAGAAAGCTCTATTTCTATGGCATTGAACCTCGGTGCTGTGGCGGGAACGAAGGATGTTGGTGGCGTGGTTGGTACACTTTCGTCCACTAAACTTGAAAAAGCCGGTAACTATGGTGCTGTGACCGCTGACGAAAGCCAGTTGAGCAATGTCGGTGGTGTTATTGCCGTTGCTTCGAATAAGTCTTCTGTCAATGAAGCTTTCAATACGGGAACCGTTACTGTAAAGAAGGTGATGGTTGCTGGTGGTGTCATTGGTAGCTTGAAGGCTGTTGCTGCAACGAATTTGTTCAATCAGGGTGAAATTTCTGGTCAGGCTTCTAACTTGGGTGGACTTGTTGGCGTTGTCGATAATGATGCCAAGCTGGAATCTGGTTATAATTCGGGAAAGATTCCTGATAACAATCTTTCGGGAACGGTGGCAGGCAAGGTGACTTCGACCGCAACGGTGACGAACGTTTATTATGACAAGACCGTTGGCGGCACATGCCTCGTTGTTGCAAACCAAATGAGCGCAGAACTTCCGACCGGATTTACGACGGAAGAAATGAAGGCTGCAACGTTTGTTGCTACTTTGAATGGAACTGGCGCAGTTTGGGCTATCGATCCGGCCAAGTTTGGCGGTTATCCGTCCTTTAGCTGGGCCAAGTAATTTCTACATTTAGAACATGGCTAAAAAGAAAAAATTTTGGAAGTCGCCTTCTGTCGAGGCGGCTTTTCGTGGTAAAGAAGACAATCTCCGCAAGACGCTTCGCGAGATTGTAAGTGGTCAAAGCCGTTTGTTGCACCGCCCGGACGATTTGTACGAGGCTATTGCAAATGGTCTTGATGAAATTGAAAAAATCAAGGATGTTAAGGTTCAACTGGAACTCCTTGCTTGGACGCTCCGTGCCGACTTTTTGGCGTTCAAGGCTGACGATGATGAAATGGAAACGTGGAACGACTTGTTCTACGATGCTGGCACATTCTTTATCGAAGTTGCAAAAACTTATGACGACAAGGACTACATTGCCGACTTGATTCACGATTTGGCTGTGCGCCATGTGGGTGGGGAAGGCCGCGAGGTCGTTTTCCTTTCGATCGAAGATGTGATGCCGGTTGAACGCGCTAAGGCTTTGATTGTCGAGCTCCTTGGCGTGATTGATGCAACCGAATTTGAAAATCGCGAAGACGTTCTTGATGCGATTTGTGACATGGCTGATGCTATCAAGGATACTGAAAACTTTGCGAAGGCTTCGCTTTACAAGGATCCGGACAAGAGCAATGCAACGCTTATCGATATTGCAAACTCTTACTTTGTCGCAGGCGATATTGCAATGGCCAAGCAATGGCTAGGTGACGTGAAGGATCCTGGCGCTGAAGACGAGGAAGCGTTCCTCGATTTGCAGGCTGCGATTGCTGACCGCGAAGGCCGCAAGACGGATTGCCTCAAGTATGCTACGCGTTTGTACGAATGTTTCCCGAAGGTCATGAATCTTTCGAGACTTTGCATGCTCAAGAGCGGTGCTGAACTCGATAAGCTTTTGATTGACCATGTGAAGTACCGCAGCAATACTTGCGACACGAGCTACATGATGCTCCTTGCAAACCTCAAGAAGTTTGAGTTGCTCGGTCAATACGTCAATCATTTCGAAAAGGAATTGCCTGCGCAAGACGCCGCTGAATTGAATGCGATTTCGGACGAACTTGAACGTGCTGGCGAAAAGGAACTTGCAAAGCACATTCGCGAGTGGACCGTCGAAGAACCCGAAGACGCCGAAGCTTTCGATGATAAAGAATAGCTACTAACCGCAGCATTTTGCGTATTAAGCTGTCATGCTAGATTAGTTCTGACTTAGCCCATTATGCTGTCATGCCGGATTTATTCCGGCATCGCCATTTTTATAAATTTCTATTTTTACTTACATGAAAGTCCTTTTATACGATACAACTCTCCGTGACGGTAACCAAGACCGTAAAATAAGTCTCTCTTTAGCCGACAAGGTGCAGATTGCACGAATTTTGGACCATTTTGGATTTGATTATATCGAGGGCGGTTGGCCGAACCCGAGTAATCCGACTGACGAAGAATTTTTCAAGCTTATCAAGGATGTAAAGCTCAAGCACGCGAAAATTGCCGCTTTTGGTTCTACGCGTCGTCCCAAAATTTTGCCGGAAAATGATCCGCTTTTGCAGGCTTTGATCAAGTCCGAAGCTCCGGTCAAGACGATTTTTGGTAAGAGCTGGGATTTGCATGTAACGGATGTGATTCGCACGACGCTTACGGAAAACCTCGACATGATCGAGTCTTCTGTGGCATACCTCAAGGAATATTCTGAGGAAGTGATTTACGATGCCGAGCACTTTTTTGATGGCTACAAGGCAAATCCGGAATACGCGATTGAAACGCTCCGTGCCGCAGAAAAGGGCCATGCTGATTGTATCGTGCTTTGCGATACGAACGGCGGAACGATGCCGTGGGAAATTGAAAAAATCATAGCGGATGTGCAAAAGCATATTTCGACGCCGCTGGGAATCCATGTGCATAACGACAGTGGTCTTGCCGTGGCGAACTCGATTTACGCGGTGAAGTCTGGCTGCGTGATGGTGCAGGGCGTGGTGAACGGCTATGGTGAACGTTGCGGAAATGCGAATCTCACGACGATTGCCGCCGATTTGAAGTTCAAGATGGACTGCAATTTTGCTGCGGCGAAAAAGTTGAGCCATTTGCGCCAGCTGAGTAGCAACATCGACCAAATTGTGAACTTGCCGAGTGACGTGCATGCCCCATACGTGGGCGATGCCGCATTTGCTCACAAGGGCGGTGCTCACATCGATGGCGTGATGAAGGTCAGCCGCAGCTTTGAACATATCGACCCGCATACCGTGGGCAACGACCGCGTGTTTGTGACGAGCGACCAGGCGGGTGGTTCTCTCGTTGTCGAAAAGCTCAAGGCCATCAAGCCCGGCATCGACAAGAAGGATCCGTTGGTGGCAAGCCTCCTCAAGGAAATCAAGGAACGCGAAAATGCGGGCTGGCATTTCGACAGTGCCGAAGCGAGCTTCAAGTTGCTCGTGTATCGCCACTTGGGAATGGTCAAGGAACCGTTCAAGGTCTTGAACTATCGCGTGATTGAAGATAAAACGCCGCAGGGCGTGTCCGTGTCGCAGGCGACGGTCAAACTCCAGGTGGGCGACCAGATTAGCCACCAGGTGAGCGAAGGCGACGGTCCGGTGAACGCACTTGATGCAGCACTGCGCAAGGCGCTTTTGCCGTTCTTCCCGTGTATGGAAAGCGTGCGCTTGGATGACTTCAAGGTGCGTGTGCTTGGTTCTAACGTGGCGTCTGATGCGACGGTTCGCGTGTGGACGACGTTTGGCGATGAACACGGCTACTGGAACATGGTCGGCGTTTCGAGCAACATTATCGAAGCGAGCTGGACGGCGTTTGTCGATGGTCTTACGTACAAGATTTTGATGGACGAAAAAGTCATTGCGAATGCTTACAAGCATATTGATGTGGCTTCGACTGCCGCCGTTGATGCTGGAAATGTAAAGCCTAAGAAGTAGGCAAGAGTTTTAAAAATAGAAGGTCTGTTAAAATGAAAATCGTAAAAGTCACTCCGAAGTCTCAAGAGATTGACAGAATTTGTGGTCGTGAAGTTGCTCCGAGCAAGGAAATTCACGACAAGGTCATGGACATTCTCGCCGACATCAAGAACGGCGGTTATGCCAAGGCTGTTGAATACGCCCAGAAGTTCGATGGACTCAAAGGCAAGAACCTCCGCGTATCCGAAGCCGAAATCAAGAAGTCTGCCGCCAAGTGCCCGCCCGAAATGCAGCGTGCGCTCAAGCAGGCTATCAAGAATGTTCGCGATTTCCACGTGAACCAGATGGAAGATTCTTGGCTCATGGAAGGGAAGGACGGCGTGGTTCTCGGCCAGCGTATCCGCCCGATGAAGCGCGTGGGCCTGTATGTTCCTGGTGGTGCTGGAATTTATCCGAGCACGGTGATTATGAATGCGGTTCCGGCCATTGTCGCTGGTGTCAAGGACATCGTTGTCGTGACTCCGATCAAGGGCGAAATCAATCGCGCTGTAGCTTTTGTGCTTTGCGAACTCGGCATTACTGAAGTTTACCACATCGGTGGCGCTCAGGCTATCGGCCTCCTCGCTTACGGTGCCAAGGATGGCAAGGGCAAGGTCGTCGTGGAACGTGTCGACAAGATTGTTGGCCCGGGTAACGTCTTTGCCGCCGTTGCGAAGAAGGAAGTCTTTGGCATTGTGGATATCGACATGGTGGCAGGCCCGTCCGAAGTGCTCGTGCTTGCTGATAACACCTGCGATCCGGACTTTGTCGCTGCCGACCTTTTGAGCCAGGCTGAACACGGTTCTGGCTTCGAAGCCGCCATCTGCATTACGGACAACATGGAAACCGCACAGATGATTAGCGAATGCGTGGATATCCAGGTCGAAAATTCCCCGAAGAAGGAACTTTTGACGAAGGTGCTCGACAACTTTGGCCGTATTCTTGTTGTAAAGGATTGGTTCGATGGTGTGGCAATTGCAAATGCTATTGCTCCGGAACACATGGAAATCATGACGGACGAAGCCGAATCTATGGCTGCCCAGATCGAAAATGCGGGCGCTGTGTTTATCGGTCCGTGGTCTTCTGAACCGGTGGGCGACTACTTTGCAGGCCCCAACCACGTTCTCCCCACGAACGGCACGGGTCGCTTCTTCAGCCCGCTCGGCGTCTATGACTTCCTCAAGCGTATGAGCATCATCAAGTACTCCGAAAAGGCTATCAAGAAGAACGCAAAGGCAATTGCTGTCGTAGCTAATGAAGAAGGCTTCATTCACCACGCCGCCGCAGTTCTCAAGAGACTGTAATTGTGAAATGTCACCCCGCACTTGTTGTCTTTGACTACTTGCAGCTTTGCTGCTTAGTAGTCATGATCCGCGAATGGGGACGGGGTCGCCTTACACAGTTCTATTTACATTTTATGAAACGGCTCCGCATTTTGCGGAGCTTTTTCCGTTTGAAAATATCCTCAAATTGCTATATTTGGGGCGGTAAATATTTAGGCTAAAAGAGGTCAAAATGCTCATTCTTCGTGGTACTCCGGCTCTGTCGGATTTCCGTCTGCAAAAGCTTTCATCTGATTTTAAGGCCGCTGGAATTCCGGTTGCATCTGTCTATGCCGAATTCCTCCATGTGGTGGATCTGTCCGCCGACCTGACCGCTTCCGAAAAGGAAACGCTCGAAAAGGTCCTTCATTACGGCCCGATGCGCGAAGTCAAGGCGCTCGAAGGTGAACTCTTTGTGGTCTGCCCGCGTCCGGGTACGATCAGCCCGTGGAGCTCGAAGGCTACCGATATCGCTCACATTTGCGGCCTCCCGGCAATCAAGCGCATCGAACGCGCCATTGCTTACTACGTGAAATTTGAAGGTGCTGCTCCAGCTGGCGCCCGTGAAAAGATTACGGCCAAGATTCACGACCGCATGACTCAGGCCGTGTTTGCCGATACAGCATCTCTCGAAGTGCTTTTCAGCAAGGAAGAACCGCGTCCGCTCAATGTGATTCCGGTGCTTACCGAAGGTCGCGATGCTCTCGTGAAGGCAGACAAGGAAATGGGCCTTGCCCTCTCCGCCGACGAAATCGATTATCTCGTCAAGAATTTCACTGAACTCAAGCGCAACCCGACCGACGTGGAACTTTACATGTTCGCTCAGGCCAACTCGGAACACTGCCGCCACAAGGTGTTCGGTGCTGAATGGACCATCGACGGCGTGAAGCAGGACAAGTCCTTGTTCCAGATGATCAAGAACACTTACCAGCTCCACAATTCCAACATCTTCAGCGCTTACAAGGATAACGCCGCTGTGATGAAGGGTGCAACGGCTGGCCGTTTCTACGCTGACCCGCGCAACAACAAGTACGACTTCCACAACGAAGAAGTCGACATCTTGATGAAGGTTGAAACCCACAACCATCCGACGGCAATTTCTCCGTTCCCGGGTGCCGCTACGGGTAGTGGTGGTGAAATCCGTGACGAAGGTGCTACGGGTAAGGGGTCCAAGCCGAAGGCTGGCCTTACGGGCTTCAGCGTTTCGAACCTCAAGCTTCCGGGTGCAGTTCAGCCGTGGGAAAAAGACTTTGGTAGCCCGTCCCGCATTGCATCCGCTCTCGACATTATGATTGACGGCCCGCTCGGTGGTGCCGCATTCAACAACGAATACGGTCGTCCGAACATCCTCGGTTACTTCCGTACGTTCGAACAGGAAGTTTCTTCTGAAAAGGGTACCGAAGTTCGCGGTTACCACAAGCCGATTATGCTTGCTGGCGGTCTCGGTAACATCAAGCACCAGCACATTGAAAAGGGCCACATTGACCCGGGTGACCACTTGATCGTTCTCGGTGGTCCGGCCATGTTGATCGGTCTTGGTGGCGGTGCAGCGAGCTCTGTGGCTAACGGTGCCGGTAATGAATCTCTCGACTTTGCTTCTGTGCAGCGTGAAAACCCGGAAATGGAACGCCGCTGCCAGGAAGTCATCGACCGCTGCTGGGCGATGAACGAAGAAAACCCGATTACGTTTATTCATGACGTGGGTGCAGGTGGACTTTCGAACGCCTTCCCGGAACTCGTGAACGATGGCGGCCTCGGCGGTAAGTTTGAACTCCGCAATGTGCCGAACGACGAACCGGGCATGAGCCCGTTCGAAATCTGGAGTAACGAATCCCAGGAACGTTATGTTATCGCTATTGCTGGTGACAAGCTCGATGTGTTCGACGCTATCTGTAAGCGTGAACGCTGCCCGTACGCAGTGGTGGGCGAGGCTATCCCAGAAAAGCACTTGACCCTTACGGACAAGCACTTCGGTACGACTCCGATTGACATGCCGCTTGGCGTGCTCCTCGGTAAGCCGCCTCGCATGATCCGCAATGAAAAGTCCCAGAAGCGCCCGCTCTCTTCTCAGGTGGTGCCGGCTGGCGTGACGGTGAAGGACCTTGCACATCGCGTGCTTGCTAACCCGACCGTTGCAGATAAGACGTTCTTGATTTCTATCGGTGACCGTTCCGTGACGGGTATGATTTGCCGTGACCAGATGGTTGGTCCGTGGCAGGTGCCGGTTGCTGACTGCGCCGTGACGAGTGCAACGCTCGACACGTACGAAGGCGAAGTCATGAGTATGGGCGAACGCGCTCCGATTGCTCTTATTTCTCCGGCCGCTGCAGCTCGTATGACGGTTGCAGAATCTCTCACGAACATGGCTGCCGCTTGCGTTCCGGATATGGGCCGCGTAAACTTGTCCGCAAACTGGATGGCTACGCCGAACTACGAAGGCGATGGCGCTGACTTGTACGAAGCTGTAAAGTCCATCGGTATGGAACTCTGCCCGGAACTTGGCATTACGATTCCGGTCGGTAAGGACTCCATGAGCATGAGCACCGTGTGGCAGGACGAAAAGGGTAGCCACCGCGTGACTGCTCCGATTTCTCTTGTGATTAGTGCCTTTGCTCCGTGTGCTGACGTTCGCAAGACGCTCACGCCGCAGCTCTTGCAGAAGAAGGACACGACGCTTGTGCTCGTGGACCTCGCTCGTGGCAAGAACCGCATGGGTGCCTCTATTGCTGCCCAGGTTTACAACCTCCTCGGCGACAAGGCTCCGGATGTCGATTCCGCTAAGGAACTCCGCGCCTTCTTCGAAACGATCCAGAAGCTCAATGCTGATGGCAAGATTATGGCTTACCACGACAAGAGCGATGGTGGCCTCTTTACGACGGTTGTCGAAATGGCATTTGCCGGTCACGTGGGTGTGACGCTCGACGCTACAGCTCTCAAGGGCAATGTGATTGACGCTTTGTTCAACGAAGAACTCGGTGCCGTTCTCCAGGTTGCAAACGTAGACCTCGCTGCTGTGAAGGCCGCATTCGAAGCTGTCGGTCTCGGCGATACTGTTTCTGAAATTGCAACGCTCAACGATTCTTACAACCTGGTCATCGGCGACTACGCCGAAGGCCTCTCTGACCTCCGCGCCATCTGGAGTGATACGACTCGCCGCATTGCCGCTCTCCGTGACAATCCGGAATGTGCCGAAAGCGAATACAAGCTCAAGCTCGAACAGGACGATCCGGGTATCACGCCGAAGGTCACGTTCGATCTCGCTGCTAGCGCCAAGGTCATCAAGGATTACGCAAGCCGCCCGAAGATGGCTATTCTCCGTGAACAGGGCGTCAACGGCGAACTCGAAATGGCTGCTGCATTTGCAAAGGCTGGCTTCGAATCCATCGACGTTCACATGACGGACATCCTCTCCGGTCGCGTAAGCCTCAAGGACTTCAACGGTCTCGTCGCTTGCGGTGGCTTTAGCTACGGTGACGTTCTCGGTGCAGGTGAAGGCTGGGCCAAGAGCATCTTGTTCAACCCGAAGGCTCGTGCTGAATTCGAAGCTTACTTCAACCGTAAGGATACCTTCACGCTTGGCGTTTGCAACGGCTGCCAGATGGTCTCGAATCTCAAGGATTTGATTCCGGGCGCTAAGCACTGGCCGCGCTTTGTGCAGAACATCTCCGAACGCTTCGAAGCTCGTTATTGCTCTTTGAAGGTCGAAGATACGCCGGCAGTGCTCCTCAAGGGTATGGCGGGCTCCGTGCTCCCGATTGCTGTTGCTCATGGTGAAGGCCGTGCCGAATTCGCAAGCCGCGAAGCTGCCGAAGCCTGCCTCAAGACGGGTCTCGTGGCTCTCCGCTACGTGGACGGCAAGCACGAATACACCGAACGCTACCCGCTCAACCCGAACGGTTCTCCGTTTGGCATCAACGGCCTCTGCTCTGAAGATGGCCGCGCCCTCGTGATGATGCCGCACCCGGAACGCGTGTTCCGCACCTGCCAATACTCTTGGCACCCGGCAGAATGGGGTGAAGATGGCCCGTGGATGCAGCTCTTCCGCAATGGCCGTATCTTTGTAGGGTAATCCCCTTGCATGTCATCCCGGCTATATGCCGGGATCGCCATTGGATAAGTCGCACCATACACGCAAATAAATCCGCTTCCTGCTTGACCGCAGGGGCGGTTTTTTATATAGCTTATTATTAATAGTTTATGTGCTTTGTATGACAAAGTATTGTCTACAAAGTTTTGTTATATTTTTATTACAATCATCCAACCGTAAAATATTTTTTTATGATAAATGATGAATTTTGAATAATTCACCAAAAAGAGGTATTTTATGGCAAATGAAATGGTTGTATTGCAGGGTCAATCTTTCTCGATTGAACTGCAATCAATGCTTGGTTCTACAAATTATGGTTGGGCACTGACCAAACTTCCGCAGGGAATTGCTCTGCTGAGTACAGAAACAGCTCCGATGGCAGCAACGATTGCTCCTGTTGTCCAAAGATTTTGGTTTGGTGCTGTTTCCGCAACGGAAGACAAGGCTGAACTTGAATTCACATTGGTTAACTTGTCTGATATGTCCGCCGCGAAAAAGACGCATACAGTGCTTCTGAATGTGATCCCAAGCGATTCCGAAGAATTTGCAAAGTTTAGCGAAAATAGTGATGCTACAATCAGAGCTGTTGCTGGCCCTGCTATGCCCTATGGCCTTGTTCTTGGTTCGGCAGAAGCCGCATTGAAGTACGGTTATCCATGCAACGTTCAAGATGTTGCTTTGAAGTACGGTTATCCCTGTGGCGCAAATGAAGCTGCCTTGAAGTATGGTTATCCATGCAGCGTTCAAGATGCTGCCTTGAAGTATGGCTATCCGTGCGGAGCTCAAGACGCAGCCTCTAACAGAGAAGCTGCTATGATCTACGGTTTCAAGAGCAGTGCAAATGAAGCTGCTTTGAAGTACGGTTATCCCTGTGGCGCAAATGAAGCTGCCTTGAAGTATGGTTATCCATGCAGCGTTCAAGATGCTGCCTTGAAGTATGGCTATCCGTGCGGAGCTCAAGACGCAGCCTCTAACAGAGAAGCTGCTATGATCTACGGTTTCAAGAGCAGTGCAAATGAAGCTGCTTTGAAGTACGGTTATCCCTGTGGCGCAAATGAAGCTGCCTTGAAGTATGGTTATCCATGCAGCGTTCAAGATGCTGCCTTGAAGTATGGCTATCCGTGCGGAGCTCAAGACGCAGCCTCTAACAGAGAAGCTGCTATGATTTATGGCTTTAAGAGCAGTGCAAATGAAGCCGCCTTGAAGTATGGTTATCCATGCAGCGTTCAAGATGCTGCCTTGAAGTACGGCTATCCCTGTGGCGCAAGTGATGTTGCTTTGAAGTACGGTTATCCCTGTGGCGCAAGTGATGTTGCATTGAAGTATGGTTATCCATGCAGCGTTCAAGATGCCGCTTTGAAGTATGGCTATCCGTGCGGAGCTCAGGATGCAGCCTCTAACAGAGAAGCTGCTATGATTTATGGCTTTAAGAGCAGTGCAAATGAAGCTGCCTTGAAGTATGGTTATCCCTGCGGTGTTCAAGATGCTGCTTTGAAGTACGGTTACCCCTGTGGTGCAAATGAAGCTGCTTTGAAGTACGGTTATCCCTGCGGTGTTCAGGATGCTGCTTTGAAATATGGCTATCCGTGCGGAGCTCAGGATGCAGCCTCTAACAGAGAAGCTGCTATGATTTATGGCTTTAAGAGCAGTGCAAATGAAGCTGCCTTGAAGTATGGTTATCCCTGCGGTGTTCAAGATGCTGCTTTGAAGTACGGTTACCCCTGTGGTGCAAATGAAGCTGCTTTGAAGTACGGTTATCCCTGCGGTGTTCAGGATGCTGCTTTGAAATATGGCTATCCGTGCGGAGCTCAGGATGCAGCCTCTAACAGAGAAGCTGCTATGATTTATGGCTTTAAGAGCAGTGCAAATGAAGCTGCCTTGAAGTATGGTTATCCCTGCGGCATTCAAGATGCTGCTTTGAAGTACGGTTATCCCTGCGGTGTTCAAGATGCTGCTTTGAAATATGGCTATCCGTGCGGAGCTCAGGATGCTGCTCTGAAGTATGGCTATCCGTGCGGCACCAATGAAGCAGCCTTGAAGTACGGCTATCCTTGCGGCGTTCAAGATGCAGCAACGAAAAAAGATGCTGCAATAATCTACGGCTTCAAGTGCGATTCGCAGAAGACTGACTGTTAAATAAATCAGAATACATGATCAAAACAGCCTGCTGGCAAAGAATGCTGGCCGGCTGTTTGGAGGTTTTTTAAATGGCAAATATTGGGTATCAACCCGTCACTGCAGTCTGGGAAGTAACGATGGGCTGTAACTTTCGCTGTGGGCATTGTGGTTCATCTTGTGAAGGCGCTCTCCCTGGACAATTGAGCACCGAGGAAGCTCTTGATTTGTGTGATCAAATTGCTGATATTGGACTGAAATGGATTACCTTGTCTGGAGGCGAACCTCTTACGAGACAAGATACACCTGAGCTGGTGAAGCGACTTTCAGGCAATGGCGTTATCGTGAATATGATCACGAATGGTTGGCTCCTTGACGCGAAGATGGCGAAAAAGTTAAAAGAAAATGGCATTGCCACGGTTGCGATAAGCATTGACGGAACGCCCGAAATCCATGACAAAATCAGGAAAAAAGGTGCCTTTGAACATGCAAGGCAGGCCTTTGCCGCAATGAAGGAATTGGGGATAAAGACCGGTGCTGTTACGACCATTACGAAGCAGAACATGGATATTCTCCCGGAATTGAAGGAAGAACTTATTCGCATGGGCGTTAACACATGGCAGGTTCAACTTGGCTTGCCCATGGGTAATTTGAAGGAACGCCCTGATTGGCTCCTTGAACCGAGACAGGTCAAAGACGTCATTGATTTTTGCTACAATACTGCAAAAGAAGGTAGAATAGATATTTATCCAGCAGATTGTATTGGATATTATTCGATGAAGGATCTTGAAACAAGGCGTTTGTCCTACAAGTCGAATGGTTATTCCTTGTGGGATGGCTGCAATGCAGGAATTCGCGGTTTCGGGATTTTGCATAATGGTGATATCTTGGGTTGCACCTCGATTCGTTCCAAGGAATTCATCGAGGGAAATATCCGCGAAAGAAAGCTGCGTGAAATTTGGGAAGATAAAAATGCATTTTTATGGCGTCGCCAGATGACAAAGGACAAACTCTCTGGTTCTTGCAAAAAATGTATTTATGGTTCCAAGTGCCTTGGCGGCTGCCCGAATACGCGTCTCACGATGAAGGGTAGCATTTATGAGGAAAATGAATATTGCGCATACAACCTTTCTCTAAAGGAAAAGGAAACAAAGTATGGCAAGTGCGACAGTGCTGCTGCTTTGCTCAAATTGGCAGAAGCGTTGATTCCGCAGGGCAACTACCAAGAAGCCTCCTTTGCTTTGAAGCGTGCGCAAGAACTGGAACCCAATAACGCCGATGTTTACAGGGCGATGGGTTACAGCGAATTCATGTGCGGTAACTATGAATCGTGCCTTGAAGCAAACGAGAAGGCTTTGAATATCAATAGCATGGATACTTATGCTATGGGTGGTCGAGCTCTTGCTTTGTATCGACTCGGACAGGCAGAAGAAGGCTTGCGCGTTATGCAAGAGGCCGTTTCGTTGTCCGGAGGTCAGGATCCGAATCTTATCCAAGATCTCAGATATATGACATCCGACATGGCTGCAAAAGCTGCATACGCAAGCAAGTAAATAGCTTTGTTGTTGAAAAGCTTGTTGCTCTCATGAAAAATCCGTCTCCTGCTTTACCGCAGGGGCGGTTTTTTGATTGCTCAATAGATGGAAATTGTTCAGTCTTTTATTATTCGGGATGTTCGGTAGATTGGTAAAATGACAGTGTTCCAGGTGAAGATTGATCGATAAACATAATTGAAAGAATGTATCAGTTCTTGACTCTACAAAGTGCAATATTGCTATATTGCCTGTATGAAATCGCTCTATAAATTTTTTCTACTTGCTTTTATCATCTCTGTTCTGCATCCTTGTGAAGCGAAGGATTCGGAACCTGTTCTCGAATCCTCTTCAAAAGCAACTCGAAGCTTTGAAGGCTTTGTGCGCGATACGAGTGCGTATGTCATGGTTGTGGATACGAGCGTTCACGATAGTGTCTTTAAAGAAACGCTCGTCCCCGTTGAAAAAGGCGGCTTTGAAGAGTTTTTTTTCAGCTATTCGTATAATAATGAGACGAATAGAAATAAAATTTTCTATGCCTATTCAGATTCTATAAGCCCATTTGTTCAAGACTATTCCAAAAGTTCTTCGTTCTTTGACGTTCTTACGCTCGCGTATGCTAACCATTATCCAATGGAAATAAGCCCTGATGACATTTGGCTTATGATATTAGATGGCTTCCGTCTCCATGTGAATAATAATCGAAAAAAATTAAAAAAGTTTTTTGTTGCCCCTGGAGCTGATACTGTAATCAAAGTTGTTGATAATTCATTGGGTTATGAATCTACGCATAATGAATGGTTTTGGACTATTGCGAATTTATTTGATTCGTTACAGTCTAAATTGCCTCAAAAAACAGGGGGCCCGCTAAAAACGAAGTTCTCGACAACAAGCCCTATAGATAACAATATTTCACGGTCTATGGTAATGGCTGTGGCTTCGGAATACTATTCTTATAGTGTTTTCACAAGTTGCGGAATCCCCAAAATTAAGGTTAACGGAACTAAAGAGGATTGGATATTGCTTAAAAATTCCTTTAACAAGTTGGCCTTGCAATTGAATATGAAGTGGTGGGCGAATGGGCTTAATTCAGTTCTTGATGAATTTATCAATATTTTTGATGGCAAAATAAATTTAGAACATTGGAAAAATATTTACAAGTATTATAAGCCAAACGGTTGCGGCAGTCCTCACTTTGACGGCTGGATTTCTAGGTTTATCCCTTATACGAAAAAAATGTTCCGCGATGAAGAACGCTATGTAAAACGTACGGATTGGAATGAATGGGTTAGTTTTTATGATGTTCCGCAAGGAATCACGTTTATTGATATAACATGGATCTGCTACGGTAGAACGATACCTTTAAAACTTTATACAGGTTTTATAGGAATTCAAGTTGATACCACGACAAAAATGTTGAAAGCGGCTAGAGGATATGCTCTTATGGCCTATGGGTTGCTGGGCTTGAAAAACGTTACTAAAGGAGCTGAATACATTCCAGGAAAACCTCTCCGTTTGCTCGAAACTTTGTCGTTTACGGATTCTATGAATGTTTATGGGGAAAAAGGCTTGCTTTATTCAACCCATGACCTTAAAGAAATAGAACTTTTTGCGGAAGAATCCTATTTGGATGAAGAATATTTTGATAAAGATTTTCATTATGATAGATTGAATTTGAAAGATGATAAACCGAATTTATTGATTAATTTATATCGAAATGGTGAATTGCTAGACCATGTCTTTTATTATGCTCGCACTAAAATGGAAAGTGATGGTGCAATTCTTTCTCTAAGAGGAATTGGACTGTGGGAAAAGAATGCTGCTATTAAAAAGTTTTTTAAACAACGTAAAATTCCTATAAACGGAATAGTCGATGAGTTTTCGAACGAAAAGAATCTTCCCAAATTTAATCTTGAAATCTATGTCGATACTGTTATTTTGAAAGATGGAAAAAAAGATGATGGAAAAATGGATGACCTTAGAATAGGGATAATGGGGGCTTTGAGAGAATCTTGTGGCTGGCGACTTGAACGGGCTATATATCGCCATCATAAGTATGATTTTAATGATTCTATTGTGGCTACGATTTCGTATAAGGATGAAGGACGTGTTGATTCTGTTTTGATGGACTTGAAACCTAAAATCGGTTCTTTTCAGGAAGAAATTCGTTCTATCTTGAAGTATGCGTGGATGCCTCCAAAAGTTAATTGCGATCATGGTCGTAAAATTGCGCAAGAAATTGTTGGCAAAATAAAAGTTCGTATAACCTTATCAAGAGATTATCGAATGGTGTGCAAACAGAATGGGTTTGTTGCAAAAGATTCCGTTTGGGTCTTTGGTGCTTGGACTATAGGAAAGAATTACGCTCTTTGCAACGCTATTGATTTTTCGAAAGACCTTGCAACCGGTGAAATATATCGTTATCAATGTGAAAAGTTCGATGACAAGTATGTTAATTTGAAATCAGCCCCAAATGTTAGGGGTGATATAAAAGTTCGTTATGATAAAAATGAATACGGAGATCGTGAGAGGACGTTCAAAAAACTGAGTGACCTGTTTGTCTCTATTAAAATTCCGCCCTGCTTTGCGGAAGAATAAAAGCGTAATTGCTGATGTTTAATCGCTGTTGCCATGCCTGCATAAATATTGTTATATTGCATGTTGCAAAAAGTGAAAGTACAATGAAAACTCTCGTTATTTATGTTCATGGAAAAGGCGGTAACGCCGACGAGGCCAATCATTACAAGCCCCTTTTCCCGGATTTTGATGTCATCGGTTTTGATTACAAGTCGGAATCCCCGTGGGACGCCAAACAGGAATTTTCGGCTTTTTTTGATTCGGTTACTGCAGACTACGACGATGTCGTGCTTGTCGCGAATAGCATTGGCGCGTTCTTCTCGATGAACGCATTGGCTGAAAAACGTATCAAGCAGGCGCTTTTCATTTCTCCGATGGTGAACTTGGAAAAGCTCATTTGCAATATGATGCAATGGGCTAACGTCTCCGAAGATGAACTTCGCGAAAAAGGTGAAATCGCGACGAATTTTGGCGAGACGCTTTCTTGGAAATACCTTTGCTACGTGCGAGAAAATCCCATCGAATGGAATATCCCGACGCATATTTTGTATGGCTCCAATGACAATTTGACCGATCTTGAAACGATGCAAGGTTTTGCTCAAAAAGTGGGCGCATCGCTCACGATTATGCAAGGTGGCGAACATTGGTTCCATACCGACGAACAGATGGATTTTTTAGACAGGTGGATTGAAAAATGTCAGAACAAACATTAACTCGCGAAAACTTAATTGAATTTTTCGGTGAACAAGAATTTGAAAAACTTTGCCGCCATGAGGCTGGCCACGCTCTAATCGCATTCCTGTTCAAACGCCAGATTGATTACGTCAGAATCAACAATTCCAAGGAAAAACCGAGCGTCACGCGCATGCCCGGCAGTTCCCTCGATGGTGCCGCCCACATCGCCATTGCTGGCCACATGTCGGACTTTTTGATCCGAAAAAATTTTGCCTGCGACCTCGATACCGTCATGAAGGAACTCCCGATGGAACTTTACAGGAGCGATCCTGATTACCAGAGTTTCCAAGCGGCCTGCTATTATTATCAGCTTGCTGAAACAAATGTTGTTGAACAAGTTTACAACCTCATGATGGCTTGCCAAAAGTCGCTCACTGCAATCGTTGCTGCTCTCAATGAAAAGACTAATTTGAGTGGTGCCGACCTCGCCGCCATCATGAGCGGCAAATAAACCCGTTTCGACCATGTCATCCTGGAGCCGAAGGCGATAGGATCCATTATTTCTTGTATCTACTTTATTTTACTATCCCATATTAAATCTCTGCAAGGCTATGTTTTTATATTGTTGGTATGCATAGCCTTTACAAATTCCTTTTCCTCTTCCTTGCCGCATGTGTTCTCTCTTCTTGCGAACAGAAACGTGATGAGCCGGTGATTGAGATTTCTTCGAAACCGACCGAGAGTTTTGAAGGCTTTGCTCGCGATACAAGTGCTTATGCGCTGGTTATCGATACGACTGTTCGCGATAGCGTATTCAATGGAAAAATCGTCCATGTAAAAAGAGGCGGCTTCGTAGAGTATTTTGCAAACGAAGCGGAGAATTTAGGAACGAACGGGCAAAAAATTTTTTATGCGTATTCCGATTCTGTGAATCCGTTTGTTAAAGGTTATTCTGAAGAACCTTCTTTCATTAATCTTGTCGCCCTTGCATACGCCAAGCATTATGCTATGGAAATAAATCCAGATGATATCTGGCTTATGATTTTGGACGGCTTCCGTCTACATGTCAAGAATAATCGCGATGCACTCAAGGACCGCTTTGTAGCTCCGGGTACTGATACTGTTGTCTCGGTTATGGATAAATCGTTGACTCTAGAATCTACGCACAAGGAATGGTTCTATACGCTCTCGGAACTGTTTGATTCATTGCAGGCGAAGTTGCCTCTAGAAACGGGCGCTCCGTTGCGAACGAAATTTTCGACGACAAGCCCTGTGGATGCAAATATTTCTCGTACGATGACGATGGCGGTTGCATCGGAATATTATTCGTATAGGGTTTCAACGCTTTGTGGAATTCCCAAAATTAAGGTGAATGGCACAAAAGAGGACTGGGCTTTGCTCAAGGATTCCTTTAACAGACTGGCTTCACAGTTGGATATGAAATGGTGGGCTGATGGACTTAATCCTATTTTAGATGAGTTTATCAATATTTATGATGGCAAAATAAATCTAAAACATTGGAAAAATATTTATAAGTATTACGAACCCGAAGGTTGTGGAGCTCCTGATTTTAGTGGTTGGATTTCAAGATTCTTTCCTTATACAAAAGATTTGTATTCTGATACGGAAAAATATATCAAACGCAATGATTGGAATAAAAAATTAGATGGAGAACAAGTTCCTAGGGGAATTACTTTTATAGATATCCGATGGGAATACTTTCAGGAGATAATTCCATTGAAACTTTATACCGGTTTTATAGGCGTGCAGGTGGATACTACGAATAATATGTTGAAGGCTTCTAGAGGTTATGCTCTTGTCTCTTATGGATTGCAAAAGTTAAAAAATGTTGCTCGGAATACAAAGTATATTCCTGGAAAAGCGTATCGCTTGGTGGAATCTTTGGCCTTTTCGGATTCCATGAATGTTTATGGGGAAAAGGGCTTAGTCTATGCAACCAATAACGCTGACGAAATAGAGGAATTTGCTGAATTTTCTTCCTTTGATGAAGAATATCCTGAAGCTGAATTGTGGCGTAGAGAAATGGTCGGGGTTGGTGAACCCAATCTATCTATCAATTTGTACCGAGATGGCAAACTGGTGGACCATTTGCTTTATTATGCGAAACCTCGAAAGGAAACATTCAAAGAACGTGTACTTGTTTTTTTAACTTCGGATTACGATGGTGTTATGCTCTCGTTGCAGGGCGTTGGGCGATGGAAAAAGCCTGCTACAATCAAGAATTTTTTCAAGGAACGCGATATTCCTATAAGTGGAACTGTCCATGAATTTGAAAATGAAAAATCTCTCCCGAAATTGAATGTCGAAATTTTTGTGGATTCGGTTTTCCTTAAGGAAGGGAAATCTCTTAGAGATGGTCTAGAAATGCGTGCTTTCAAAACAGGGATTGTTCGAGCGATGAATAATTCTATGGGTTGGCGACTCAAAAGGTTGTTGTATCGCTATTATAAAGAAGATTTTAATTTATCTGGTCTTGCCGCATTATCGTATAAGGATGATGGTTCGACAGCAAGTACTGCGTTTCGCAAGGGTAAAAATAAGGCTTTTGATAAAGAATTTCATGATATTTTGTATTACGGATGGATGCCGCCTAAAGTTCATACGGATATTGGCAATGAAGAAACCGCTCAAGATATTATCGACTATGTCTTGATTCATCTTACTTTTACAAGGGATTACCGCATGGTCTGTAAGCAGAATGGGCGAGATGCGAAAGATTCAGTCGATATTGTCGGAGCGCCGGATGCAAAGAAAGATCTTTGTAACGAGATTACGTTCTCGAAAGACCTTGCGACTGGCGGTGTTGTCCGCTATGAATGTATAGAGTACAATAAAAAAGTGAAGTACGGGGAACGCTCTGAAGAAATCGAATCGAGACATACAAACGTCCGCATTAACAAGTATGACGCTGTGTATGATGGTCGCCTTTCGATATCGCAAGTCGTAACTCTCAAAATTCCATCTTGCTTTGTGGAAGAAAAACTCAATAAACAAGAGGATGAAAAATACAATGAAGATTTTCGTTTCTAAATACCTTTTCCTCGTCCTTGCCGCATGCGTTCTGTTGTCTTGCGAACAGAAACGTGATAATGTTCCCGAAAATTCGTCGAGACTCGTAAAAGAAAATGCGAGCTTTGTCCGTGATACGAGTGCGTACGTGATGGTTGTAGATACAGCCGTTCACGACAGTGCCATCAATGGCGAATTGATTCCAGTAAATCAAGGTGGTTTTACTGAATATTTTAAAGGCTATTCGCAAGAAGGAACGAATGCGAAAAAGATGTTTTATGCGTATTCGGATTCCACAAGTCCTTTTATTAGGGAATCGTCTTCTATGGAAATGGCCTTTATAAATGTGGTGGAACGTGCGTATGCTGATCATAATTCCATAGAAATAAATCCTGACGATATATGGCTTACAATTTTGGATGGCATTCGACTCCATGTAAAAAGCAACCGTGATTCGTTGAAAGAACGCTTTGTGTCACCGGGGACAGATACTGCCATTGCAATCGTGAATAACTCCCTTTCGTGGGATACTACGTATGAAAAATGGCATGGCGTTATTGCGGATTTGTTTGATTCTCTGCAAATGAAAATGCCTGTAGAAACTGGAGAACCGCTGAATATTAAATTCTCGACGACGAATCCAATTGATTACAACGTATCTCGTTCTATGGTGATGGCGGTAGCGTCGGAATATTACACTTATACCTTGATTGAATCTTGTGGAATTCCGAAAATTAAGGTGAATGGTACGAAATTGGATTGGAGCTTGCTTAAGGATTCTTTTAACAAACTTGCTTCACGATTGGATTTGGAATGGTGGGCGAAAGAGTTGAATCCTGTTCTGGATGAGTTTATCAATATTTTTGATGGAAAAATCAATTTAAGCCATTGGAAAAATATCTATAAGTATGTTGAATCTGATGATTGCGGAACAGATCCGGTTAATGGTTGGATTACCAAATTTTATCCTTATATAGGCCGTGATAACCTAGAACGTCGTACGGATTGGAATGAAGGCGTTGATTATTATGATGTCCCGATGGGGTTGACGGATGTTGACGTTAATTGGATTTATTATGGTAAGAAAATTCCTTTGAAAATTTATACGGGTTTCGTCGGAATTCAGGTCGATACAACGAGAAATATGCTGAAAGCATCTCGTGGATACGCACTCATGTCTTATTGCGGTTGGTGCGATATGAAATCTATTGCAAAGAATATCAAATATATTCCTGGAAAACCGCTGCGATTACACGAGTCTTTGGCAATCTCGGATTCTATTGATGTCTATAATGCGCAGGGATTGGCTTATGCGACAAACAATCCGAAGGAAATTGAAAACTTTGCCGTTGCATCATCGTTCAAAAAAGAAACTGATGAATCATACGATACTTATGAAATTAAAGAAAAAATTGCTGACTCCGAACCGATTTGTGTAATTAACTTATATAAAAGTGGAAAAATTATAGAACATTTGAGCCTGTATAAGCAGCTGAATAAAAAATATGTTGTTCTTTTACAGAATATCGGGGTTCAGAATGATTCTCTGTCTTTGGAAACTTTTCTTAAGGAACGCCATGTTTCCTTGGGGGATGAGTTTAATGAATTTACAAATGATAAGAGTATTCCCAAATTAGATGTAGAGGTCTTTGTTGATTCTTTTGAACATAAAGATGGTAACGTTATTGGTGGAGAATTTTATTACAAGTTTAAAAGACCGGATTTCGATGGGGCTTTCGTTTGGTTGTTGAAAAAGGCCTTTTATAAGCACTATAAAAAAGATTTTAATTTATCGGTTGATGCAAAACTTGTGTATGACGAAAATGGGCAAGTTGTAAATGTTATTATGAATACAAAGCATCCTAAGTACAAAGCTTTTTTAGAAGATGTTAAGGACGCTCTTTATTACGTATGGGATAGTCCCAAAATAGATAATGACGGAGTTGGCGATTTTATTATAAAATCAATGAAATTGCATTTATCCTTTTCAAGAAAATACCGCATGGCCTGTAAGCAGAATGGACAACCCGCGAAAGATTCTGTTGAGTTTGTGGGGTATTCGAATGTGCGAAAGGATCTTTGCAGTGAAATCATTTTTACGAAAGATCTTGCCACAGGTGGTGTGAATCATTATGAATGTAATGAGTTTAATAAGGGATTTCGACGATTAAAAAATAAAATCATTCCTGTTTTTACTAATTATAGTTTTGATCGGTCATACGCAGTGGATTTTCGCAATTTTCCGTTGTCGCAAGTTGTAAAAATCAAAATTCCACCTTGCTTTGTGGAAGAAAAATAAATTATGCATCGCTTTTACAAATTCTTTTTCCTCGTCCTCGCTGCATGCGTTCTGCTCTCTTGCGAACAGAAACGCGATGAAGTTTCTTTGGATTTTATTCCTGGAAAACCGCGACCTATGCAAGAATCTTTAGCGCTTGCAGATTCTATGGTCGTATATAATGCACAGGGCTTGGCCTACACAACGAATAGCTTGAAGGAAATCAAAAAATTTGCCAAGGCCGCGGTGCTTGATGAAGAATATGTTGAATATGATAGAAGTCTCAGATATGTTTCTGAAGATGAAGCGAATTTATCTGTTAGCTTATTTCAAAAAGGGAAACTGATTGATTATTTGTTCTACTATGAAAATCCTTATTCTGGGGATACTGTGTTTGATGGCGTTGTATATTCGTTACAAGGTAGCGGCAGAATGAAAAAAATGGATCCTATTTATGCGTTTTTCAAGGAACGAAAAATTTCTACAGAGGGTGAAACGGCGGAATTCAATACCCGCCCGAATCTACCCGTGTTGAATGTGGATATATACGTTGATACATTCGAACTTAAAGAAGAGAAATTTCTTGGTGATACGATGCCGCCAAGGGAATTTGAAACGGGCCTTATTCAAAGTGTAAAGAAACCTTGTGGCTGGCGGCTTGAACGAGCTCTCAAACGATATTATAAAGAGGGCTTTAATCTTTCTGTTGATGCTACGATTACATTTGGCGATAGCGGTCGCGTTACGAATGTTTCGATGGATACGGAACATCCTGAGTATAAAGATTTCTTGGAAGAAGTCAAGTCTATTTTGTATTATGCCTGGATGCCGCCAACGGTGCAAACTCGTCTTATGGATCCGCTTCCTTGTATGTATTTCTCTGATAATTTGCCTCCGGAATTACAATCACGGAATATTTGGAGTTATGTCGCTGCACAAGAAATTGTCAAGTCAGAAAAGGTCCATCTTTCGTTTTCTAGAGAATATTTCCGAATGGAATGTAAGGGAGAGGGAAGTGAAAAAGATTCTGTTGAGATTGCCGGTTATTCTGGCATTATCAAAGAACATTGTGATGAAATCCGATTTACGAAGGACTTGGCTACGGGTGGAATTAATTATTTGGAATGTGTAAAAGGGGTGGCTAAAAGAGATCCGCTGTTCCCTAAAATGCCTGTTAAACCAGCGCAATCATTTGAGCTGTTTGATCGATATCATGCTATGTACGTCAAAGAAGACCTTTCTTTAAATCAAGTCGTAACCCTCAAAATCCCGGCCTGCTTTGAGCCTTAGCTAACACCTCATTTGACAAATCGTCAATGCTTTTCTGCTTACATTTTGCGATTTAGCCCATCATTGATATATATTTAAATTCGGTGTTATGGTCTTTCGTTGTTTGGGGATAAAACGCGAATGGCTTAGAACCAAAGGATTGATATGTTTAAACAGCACATTCGCGTCGCCGCGCTTTGCGGTGCGCTTTCTTTGACATTGGGCTCAAATTCCTTCGCGGCAGATTTGCCGACGGCAAACGAAATGTTTGCGAAGATGGGCTTTGGCATAAACATTGGAAACACGATGGAAGTTCCAGGGAATCCGACGGGGTGGGGCAACAAGTTCCCGACCGAGGCGTATATTGATTCGGTCAAGGCGGCGGGCTTCAGCACGATTCGCATTCCTTGCGCTTGGGATAGCCATGCGAGTAACGGAGTCATCAACAAAAGTTGGATGGATTCGGTGCAGACTGTGGTGGATATGTGCATGCGCGCGGGGCTCGTGACGGTTCTCAATATCCATTGGGATGGCGGCTGGCTCGAAGAAAATTTGAAGGATGCCAAGAAGGACGAGGTGAACGCCAAGCAGAAATCTTACTGGACGCAAATCGCAACGCACTTCAAGAACTATAACGAAAACTTGCTTTTTGCAAGCGCAAACGAGCCTGCGACAACGGACGATAATTACAAGCACGAAACCGAAATTCTGATGACGTACCACCAGTCGTTTGTGGACGCCGTGCGTGCAACGGGGGGCAATAACGCTAGCCGTACGCTCGTGATTCAGGGGCCGTCGACAAGTGTGGATCGCAGTTGCGAAGTGATGCCTGTGAGCAAGCTCCCGAAAGACGTGATTGCAAACCGCCTGATGGTCGAAGTGCATTTCTATGACCCTTATACCTACACGCTATTGAATGACGTTGTTGATTGGGGCGCGCAGGTTTACCCGCAGTACTACTGGGGCGATGACCTCGCGACAGGTGCGGATATCGTGCATAACTGTGGCTACAACGCCTGGGCGGGAGCTATGGGCGACAAGTGCACCAGTGCTCAGATTCAGGACCAGTTTGGCAAGATGAAAACAAATTTTGTCGATAAGGGCGTGCCTGTGATTATCGGCGAGTTCGGTGCGAATGACCGCGTGGGCGTGTTGACCGGCGACAATTATGCGAAACACCGCAAGGGCCGCCTCGCTTATTACGATGCTGTTATGAAACTTGCAAAACAAAACAAGGTGGTGCCGATTGCTTGGGATACCGGTCACGAAGGCGAAAACAACATGACCATTATCCGCAGGCAGTCTGCTCCGGACGGCTCCGTGTTTGACAAGGACGTTCTGAACATCATGCGTCATGCTTACGGCCTTGACGATTACGTGAACAACGGCATTACGCATGTCGAAAACTTCAAGACCGACGATGGTACGATTTCCATATTCAAGCGCAATCGACCGGTGCAGTCCCGCAGCTTGCGTACCTCCCGCACTTACGATTTGCTCGGTAAGCAGAACCCGCAGGCAAGAGTCGTGAAAGTTAAAAAGTAAAAGGAAATGCCCCATGCGGGGCATTTTTTTGAAATTAGTGATTCCCTTTCACAATGCGGTAAAGCTCTTCGAGTTCCTTTGCATTTAGAATCTTCGGTACGGGGTAAAGCGGATTTGCTTCTTTGCTTGCTGATTTCGCTAGAGTCGGAATATCTTCGCTTTGAATGACGTCCAAAAATTCTGGAATGTTCATGGAACGATTTAGTTCGCGGATTTGTGCGATGAACAGTGTTGATGCTTCGTGATTGTCTATTTCGGCGGGCACGGCACCAATCGCTTTCGCAAAAAATCCAAGGCGTTTTTCGGCGGCTTCGCCGTAGTATTTTAGGACATGCGGCAAAATAACTGCGTTTGCAAGGCCATGCGGCGTGTGGTACATGCCGCCAAGGCTATGAGCAATGGCGTGAACGTAACCGACGTAGGCTCGTGTGAAAGCGAAGCCTGCAAGGTACGATGCTTTTTGCAAGTTCTCTCTTGCCTTGATGTTGTGCCCGTTGGTATAGGCATTCTGGATGTTTTCGATGATGAGACGGCCTGCAATAATGGCCGCTTCGGCGCTTCCGTTAAAATTGCTGTAGCCGATGTACGCTTCGATGGCGTGTGTGAGGGCGTCCATGCCTGTTGTTGCTGTAAGGTGTGGCGGTAAATCGAGCGTGATGTTTGCATCGAGAATCGCAAGGCGCGGAATCAGAACAAAGTCGTTAATCGGATACTTTTCGTGCGTTTGCGGATTCGAAATGACTGCGGCTACAGTCGCTTCGCTCCCGGTGCCTGCAGTTGTGGGAATGGCTACAAGGTACGGAATCTTACGTAAAACGCGAAGTGTTCCGCGCATAAACGAAATGGGAGTCCAGGGCCTTGCAATGCGAATACCGACACCCTTTGCGCAATCAATTGCAGAACCGCCACCAAAAGCTACGAGTCCCTTGCATTTATTTTTCTTGTAAATGCGCGTGGCGTCTTTGATGTTGTCTATAGTTGGGTTGGGTATGGTCCCATTGTAAATGGCATAGCCAATATTTGCTTCATCCAAATACTTTTTAATGTTTTGAAAATGCTCTGTTTGCTCAAGAATGGTATCTGTAACAAGAAGAACTTTGTCTATATTATGCGCCTTGAGGTGGTTGGGTAGTTCCCGTAAACGCCCTGCGCCATGAACAATCTGTGGCTCGCGCCAAGGCATAAAATGAACGCCTACAAAAAATACTTTTTGAAAAGCTCGACATGCGAATCTATAAAGTATGGATGCCATGGTAAACCTTTGCTACATTGACTTGATGAATCGCAAAGCTTTCTCTGCGAGTCCCTGAATCTTGGAATGTAAATCGCCCAAGTTTTTTCCATAAGGCGGATGGAAGAACGTGACTGCGTCAAAGCCTTTCTGTTGCATGATGTTGCGTTCGTGGCTAAACGTCTTGAATCCGTAAAAACCGTGGTAATTGCCGGTTCCACTCATGCCTACGCCGCCAAAAGGTACATCTAAATTCTCGATTTGAATAATCGTATTGTTGACACACGTAGAACCGGATGTCGTATTGCTTAAAACATAGTCGATTTCACGTTTGTTTGTACCGAAAATGTACAGCGCAAGCGGCTTTGGACGGCTTTGAACAAATTGAATCGCTTCTTCAAGGTTCTTGTATGCGACAATCGGGAGTATCGGTCCGAAAATCTCGCTTTTCATGATTTCCATGTCGGGCGTGACATTTGTGAGAACCGTAATAGGTGTGTAGCAATTTTCAATATCGCTTACGCCTCCGATGACTTGCGTTGCACCTTTAGCTATGGCGTCTTTAATGAGTGCTGCATGGCGTTCTGTTGCACGCTTGTCGACGATGTGGACAAAGTCTTTACATTCGTGGCGCTTTGCATCGGTATCTCCGAACATGCGCTTGATTTCGCTTGCAAAAACTTCTGCAAGTTCTTGTACTTTATCTTGCGGACAAAGTGCGTAGTCCGGTGCTATGCATGTTTGGCCTGCGTTCAGCGTTTTACCCCAAGTAATCTGCTTGATATGTCGCTTGATGTTTGCTTTCGGGAGTATAATTGCGGGAGACTTTCCGCCGAGCTCCAGCGTAATGCTTGCGTGATTCTTGGCGGCCATTTCTGCAATGTGAGCGCCAACGTTTGGACTTCCGGTAAAGAAAATATGATCGAAAGGAAGTGCTAATAATTTGTCTCCAATTTCAGAACCGTTGCCTTCAATGATGGCAATTTCGTTTTCGGGGAATGTATCTGCAAAAAGTTTCGCTAAAAATGCGCTTACATGCGGAGTCTTGCGAGAAGGCTTTGCCATAATGACATTGCCAGCTGCAATGGCCGAAATAATCGGGTTTACAAGTAACAGATACGGATAGTTCCACGGCGAAAAAATGAGCACGCGTCCCTTGGGCTCGTAATGGAGAACACTTTTAGATGTCGGCAAAAAGAACACGCGGCTTGCCTTTTTGTCTTTCATCCAGCGCTTCAAATGGCTAATGTTATAATCAATTTCTTCGATGATGGGGAATACTTCACTAAGCCACGCCTCGAATTTGGGCTTGTGAAAGTCCAACCAAACGGCATTGTAAAAGTCGACTTGCCTTTGGATTACGGCGGCGCGGAGCTTTTTTAACTTTTTTATGCGCTCCTTGGCTGTCGTTTGCGCAATTTTCCAGCGATTTTGGCCTTGCGCTTCGAAAATTCTTTTAATGTCCATTTCTTGTATTTCGTTCATACTCAATAAGATAGAACTTATTGATCAAAATGTCGATTTTTGGGCGGTAAAAAACAAAGCTTTTTTAAAAGTCTATTGATTTCTTTTGTGCATGTATTTTTATAA
Source organism: Fibrobacter sp. UWB12 (assembly GCF_900142485.1). NCBI lineage: Bacteria > Pseudomonadati > Fibrobacterota > Fibrobacteria > Fibrobacterales > Fibrobacteraceae > Fibrobacter > Fibrobacter sp. UWB12. Next base: position 78,904 of record NZ_FRAZ01000009.1, read on the forward strand.
ATTGGAACTATGGGTTCCTTAATTAAATATAAAGGCAAAGTCCCCCAGGTGGGTGAACGGGTCTTTTTGGCCGAAGGCGCTTGCTTGGTTGGCGATGTGAAAGTCGGCGATGATTCGTCGGTATTTTACAATGCTGTCATTCGTGCGGACCTTGCTGAAATAAAAATTGGTAAGCGTACAAACATTCAGGATAATGTGTGTATCCACGTGTCCACGGGTGTTGGCGTGAGCATTGGCGACGAGGTGACTGTTGGCCATGGTGCGGTGCTTCACGGATGCACGATTGAGGATAACGTTCTCATTGGCATGGGGGCCATTCTCATGGATGGATCGCATATCAAAAAGAATTGTATTATCGGAGCAGGGGCTCTTGTAACGCATGGTAAGGAATTCCCGGAAGGGTCGCTTGTAATGGGCGCTCCAGCGCATGTTGTCAGAACGTTGACGACAGACGAACTCAAAAACGTAAAGATTGGCGTGGAACACTACTTGGACGCAAAGGATGAACTTTTAAAAGATGTATAAGTTCTTTTTCCTGATTAATCCGGTGAGTGGAGGTGGACAAGGAAAGGTTATCCATAAGTTCCTTCCTGAAATTATGGAGTCGATGGATTTTAAATCCGACGATTGGAAGGCTGAATTTACACGTAAAGAAGGGATGGATGAACAAATCCTGAATGCCCTTGCTTCGACGGAAACACTTATTGCTGTTGGTGGCGACGGAACGGTTTCGTCGGTGTTTTCGATTATGCTTTCGTCTGAATATGCAAGTCGAGTGCAGATAGGACTTATCCCGCTTGGCACAGGGAACGATCTTGCTCGCGTGCTTGGACTGTACAAGCCTTTTGTAGACAGAGGACTTTTGTATCTGGTTCGTAGACTTTTGCTTGCCAAGTCGAGACCGTTCGATATTTGGATGGTGAACGGCAAGTATGCGCTTGCAAATTATTTCTCGGCAGGCATTGATGCGCGTATTGCACATGATTTTAATCATGACCGTGCAACGGGTGTGATTTCTTCGAATTCTGTTGTTGCAAATAAATTGCATTACGTCAAGCGATTCTTTGCTGATAGAGCTTATTATTTAAAGAGCGGCCGCATTTCAATGATTGACCGCGATTCTGAATTTGTTGAAAATATGGACTTGACGGGCCATAAAACGGTCATTGTCGGGAATATCCCGAGCTTTGCCAGTGGCGCAAATCCATTTTTTAAATCGGACATGGCCGACGGTTATCTAGAAGTTGTCTGTGTGCCGAATATGTTGAATTTCTTGCTTGCAATTGCAATGGGCGGCGTCCCTGTTTTGGGCTACTTTTTGAAAAAGTATTTGCTCAAGTCTCGCAAAGTGCGTTCATTGACTCTTGATCTAGCTGACAATGAGTATATCCAGCTCGATGGAGAAGATTTGAGCGGTAAAGTTGGCAGTCGTGTAAAGATTGACTTTGCCACTCAAGTACGCATGCTTTCGTTGGAGGAATGATGCTTTCGGTAAAACTATCGGAAGTTCTTGAACAAATGAATTTAAAGAAGCCTTCGGATGAGGGCTCTTTGAATTTTGAACTGACTGGTTTTTCTTCGCTCGACCAAGCGAGGCCGCATGATGTCTCGTTCTGGACTGGCGATGCCAAGACGGAAACGGGGCTTGCAGGGAATGCTGGTGGCGTAAGTGCAAGCGCTTTTGCGGGCGTTACGGCGGGACTGTTATTTGTCCCGAATTTATACGAAAAGTATTGCGTGAATGGTCGTTCGGAGCTCTTGCCGAATGTGCATTTTGTATGCCCGGTCGAAAATCCGTACCATGCAATGGTGACGTTCATGAAAGAATTTGTGGAACGTCGTGAAACATTTGAACCGAGAAAAATTGCGGCGTCTGCGCAGGTTCATGCTTCGGCGGTAGTCGAGGGCGTGGTGGGCGAGAACGCTGTTATTGGCCCGAATTGTGTTGTGATGAATGGCGCTACGATTGGTGCAGGCTCGGTTCTTGAAGCGAATGTGACCGTCTATCCGCGCGTGACGATTGGCGAAGATTGCGTGTTCCAGGCAGGCGTTGTCGTGGGACCTCGCGGTTTTGGATTTTACGAGTACGAGGGTAAACGTCGTATGGTTCCGCACTTGGCGGGGGTCCGCATCGGAAACCGCTGTAGCTTCAGTGCAAACGATGTTGTTGCTGCTGGTTTTATTTCGCCAACAGTAATTGGTGATGATTGCCATTTTGATACGTTCGTGCAAGTGGCGCATAACTGCCGTCTCGGTAACAATATCATGATGGCTTCGCAGTCTGGAGTGGCTGGTTCTGTTGTGATGGAAGATGATGTGGAGTTTGCTGGCGGCGTGCAGTCGGCAGGGCATCTGACGATTGGAAAGGGCGTGAAAGTTGCAGCCAAGGCTGGAGTGACCAAGAGCCTCAAGGCGGGCAAGGTTTACGCTGGCTACCCGGCCGAAGAAATCGATGTGTGGCGCCGCTCTGTCGTGAAACTCCGAATGATGGGGAAGAAATAATTTTATAAATTCCCGTTATCTAAATGAAAAAAGATTCTCGTAAATTTTCGCATGAATGCGAATTTAATTCTGCGTCTCTGTCTTACGGCAAGGCGAACGTAAAAATTGAAGTCCAGGAGTACAATCCGCAACTGGAGCCTCGCGTCGAATGGCGCGTGGGCGGTCATCCTTTTTACAGTACCGATTGCGTGAAGTGCTTTGCGGATTTGAAGTTCAGCGTGGCCCGTACCGCAATTTATGAATCGGGCGAAAGTACAAATGCGTTGAAACTTGCGTCTCCGGAACACCTTGCACCTGTTTTTTTGATGTGGCCGTCTCGCCGCTTTGTGGTGGATGTCTCTTGCAATGAAAAAAGTGACAACGGTTTTGCGGCAGAAATTCCTTTGATGGATGGTAGTGCGCTTCCGTTCTTTTTGGCGCTTCGCCGAAATGTGGGCGTTCCCGAAGAACTTGCGTTTTACGATGCTCCGGTGCATGCTGAATGGGATTTGTTCCGCACGGATCGCAATGATTCCAAACCTTACGGTTCCGTGAAAATTACACCGAGCGAAACGTTCGAAGTGGAATACGTTCTAGAGCGTAACGATGGCGTGTGCAATTTTACGTCTGCGGCAAGCGTTTCGATTTATTCGGCAGAGCATTTGTACAATGTCTTTGCTGCGAGAACTTTTATTTTAAAAAACGAATTTGACGAAGCCCGCAAAGCAGGGTTGCTTGGCGGGGTGGATGAATCCTGTGGGCTCTTGCTCGACGATTCTGCGGCGGCGAATGCCTCGTTTAGAGTAGCCGATGAACCCGCTCGTCATAAAATCCTCGACTTGTTGGGAGACCTTTGCTTTGCAAAACCCGCACTCCCGAAAGTTCGTCTGGAAATCATTAACGGTGGTCATTTGAGCCACAGAACAATCTTAGAAAAGGTATTGCCCTATGCTTTACAATGAAGAACAAGTACATGCCCTCCTCCCTCAGAAGGCTCCGTTTGCTTTTGTGGACGAAATTCAGGAAATCACCGAAGGTGACCAACCGTCTATCGTTGCTGTTTGGCACGTGACGGGCAAGGAAAAGTTCTTTGACGGTCATTTCCCGAACAATCCGGTGCTTCCGGGCGTGATTCAGATTGAATCCATGGCTCAGGCCGCAACGCTCTTGACGATGATTGCCAAGAAGGCCGATGTGGAAGGCAAGCGCCCGGCTTTCATGGGTGTCGAAAACTGCCGTTTCCGCGCTCCGGTGATTCCACCGAAGGACTTGACGCTCAAGGCAACGCTTGTGATGGCACGCCATGGCATCTACAAGTACACTGGCGAAATTTGGCAGGGCGAAACGCTTATCTGCAACGCCTCCTTTAGCGCTGCAATGGTCTAATTAAGGCTGTGTTATGACGCGAGCTGACGATAAATTGAACGTGTTGATTTTAGCGGCGGGGCTTGGCACAAGGCTAAGACCTTTGACGTCGGAAATCCCGAAGCCGTTGGTTCGCGTTTATGACAAGAGCATTCTCGAAATCCAGATGGAGCGGGCGAAGTCGCTTGGCGATGTTCGCTTGCACGCGAATGCGCATTATTTGGCCGACCAGATTGTAAGTGAAGGCGAACGCCTTGGCTTTGAAACAGTCTGGGTCGAAACGCCTGAAATCCTCGGGACTGCAGGCCCCTTGCGCCGGATTTATGAGGCGGGGTATCGTGGTGGCCTCTTGATTATGAATGGCGATGCGTACTGCAATTTCGACTTGGGTGCGTTTGTGCGGAATGCACGAACTGCATACGAGGCGGGGAAGGCTGATGGCTCGAACCGCTGTGAGGCGGCGCTCTTGGCGGTCGATTTTCCGAAGGTGAATACGTTCCGCGTGGGTGCTGATGGTTGCCTTGCGGGCGTTGCCGGGCGTTTTGGTGCCGATACAGGAACCGCTGCAACGTTCTCTGGAATTTCGTGGTACAGCGATGATGCGCTTGCGAGAATCCGCGACGGCGAGTTCGATATCCGTGAATTCTGGAAACAGGAAATTGCTGCAGACCGTGCGCCGTTTGTCGACATGTCGCAGTTGCATGCTACGTGGATTGATATGGGTTCGCCCGAAGGTCTCATGGCTGCTGTGGAAGCGCGTTTAGCGGAATGTGGCCGCGACAAGAATGAAGCGGTTGTGGAACCTGGAGTTGTAATTCCAGACGGTGTGAAAATCGCTCATTCTGTGATTTTTAAAGGTGCCAAAATTCAACCTGGCGAGACTATCGAAAACGAAATCTGCGGAAAAGGATTTAGATGGATAGTCAATGGTCAATAGTCATTGGTCAATAGATAATTGCAAGGAAATAGTTTTATGAGCAACTTTAAAAATTTACTTGTTTGGCAAAAGGCTATTGAATTAACAGTAGATGTTTATTCATTGACAAAATCATTTCCTAAAGAAGAAATGTATGGACTAGTTTCACAGATAAGACGATGTGCTGTTTCTGTACCTAGTAATATAGCTGAGGGTCAAGCTAGAAAGTATCACCAGCAATTTGCTCATTTTTTATCAATTGCTCAAGGATCTTTGGCGGAATTAGAGACTCAAATGATTATATCTAAGAAGCTAGGTTATATTGTTGACGAATTAAGTGAGCTGCTTGAAAAAATTCATTCAATAGGCAAAATGCTTACAAAGCTCAAACAAAATATAACCAATGACCAATAACTAATGACTAATAACTAATATGCGTAAATTTAGAGTAGTACTTGTTGAACCGGAACACCCGCACAATGTGGGTTTTGTCGCACGTGCCATGCATTGCTATGCTTTGCCGGAACTTTATATTGTCTATCCGAAGCGCGACAAAGTCTTGGACAAATCTTACCATACGGCCGCCAATAGCCATGACATTCTGGATAACGCAAAGGTCGTCCACAAGTTCGAAGATGCCATTGGCGATTGCTCTTGCGCAGTTGCTTACAGCCGCCGTATTTTTGCAAGTTCCATCAAGCATACGATGGTGCAGAACTTGTCTGATATGCTTCCGGAAGATGGAACGATTGCACTCGTGTTCGGTCGTGAATCTTGCGGGCTTGCGCTTGAAGAAGTGAACGCTTGCACGTACCAGTGCGAAATTCCGGTGCCGGGACTCATGAGCTTGAATCTTGGACAAGCGGTCTCGATTAGCTTGTACGAGCTTTGCCGTTCCGGGGCACTCGCCAACGGCGAGGGCCGCGCGAAGCGCACAACGCGAGGCGTTGCCGAAACGGGTCCTGCAACCATTCAGCAGATTGACGGCTTCAAGAAGTTCCTTGACCGCTATCTCACGGGCCAGTATCACGATCAAGCTTGGCGCGATAGCTTCCTCAACACGCTCTTGCAGCGCTTGCACCCGACTCGTAACGAACTTTCTGCTTTGTTCGGCTTGCTCCGCAATTTGGCTGGTAAGCCCGCTCGCTTGGAACATGCTGCTGAAAAGGCTGCAAAGCAGGCCGCGCAGAATGCAGAACAGGCTGATGCGCCGAAAGCTGAAAACTCTAAGAAGTCCAAGTAGTACTACGCCGGAGGTGATATGTACGAAATTTTGCCTTATAGCCCTGAACTAGACCTGCGATTTGACCATTTCGTGGAATCGGAATCGGTGAATGGCACCTTTTTGCAGACTAGGCGTTTTTTGAACTATCATCCCGCAGGCCGCTTTAACGATGCGAGTTTTGCACTTCAAAAAAGCGGAACTATAGTTGCGTATTTCCCGGGCGTTGTCAAGGACGGCACGTTTGTTTCGCATGCGGGCTCGACATTTGGCGGCCCCATTATTTCAAAATCGTATTACACGGGCGCAAGGCTTTTTGAAATTCTTCAAGAAGCGGATCAGTATTTAACATCGAATTTTAAGCACGTCACGTTAAAGATAACGCCGCCGCTTTTTGCCGAAGAAAGCCCGGACTTGCTCGAATACGTTTTGGAACATTTAGGCTACACGCGCCATACAGAGCTCAGTAGCCAAACTTCGCTTTCGAAAGGTGTCGATCCGTTTGAAAATTGCAACCGCAACCAAAGACGTCTTTGGAATTACGCGCAAAAGTTTATCGATGCGCTCCCGGAATCTGAAAAGTGGGAATATCGTGCTATCGAAAGTGACGAAGACATAAGGACGTTCCACAAGTTCCTTGTGATTTCAAAAGAAAAACACAATACCAAACCGGTGCATTCCGCTGAAGAACTCATTGACCTTAAAAAGCGAATTCCGCAAAATTTGCGCTTTAGAGGCTTGTTTTTCAAAGGCCGTTATGTTTGCGGCATGATGCAATTCATTTTCGATAGAACTCATGTCTTGCATGATCAATATATTTCACCGGATGAAAGTTTTAGCGAATTTCATCATACCACGCCCATGAACCTCTTTGCTTTGCGCGAAGCGGCTGAAGAAGGCTTTGAACATTTTTCATGGGGTATTTCGACCGAAAATGGAGGAAACTTCTTGAACGAAGATTTACTCCATTACAAGGAATCTTTCGGCGCAACCGCTTGCGTGAACGCTAGATACGAGAAGTAGCTTCTTTCACAAAATCCTCATACTCATAGATGTAATCGGATTTGTCGTAGTGCTCGGAAGCGAGTACCATGCAAACTGCACCCGAAGAGAAATTCTCGATTTCGCGCCAGTGCATTGTTGGAATGTAAAGTCCGTGGTATGAACGATTTAGCGAATACTTGGAACGCGTCTTGCCGTCGTCTAGAATTACGTCAAAACTGCCACTTGCGGCAATTATTAGCTGGCGGAGTTTACGGTGGGCGTGGCCCCCGCGGGTTGTTCCCCCCGGAACGTCGTACAGGTAATACAACCGCTTGATATCAAAAGGAATCAGCTCGCCGCCTTCGACTACGCTCAAGTTGCCACGCTGGTCGTGGGCGATGGGTATATCAATTAAACGCGGTTCTTTTAGCTGTTCTTCGTTCCATTCCATGCCCTTAATATAACAAAACCATCTCAAAATGAGATGGCTTGAGCAAAAAAGAAACTGTAATTATCTCCAATGCTTCAGTTGCGAAAGGTGCGAATCGAAGAATTTTCGGCGTTCTGCATCGGGTGTGTTTTCGGGGTTCGGCATGTGCGAGAGTAGAAAATCGAGCAGTGAATCTTTGCTGGTGTAAGCGAATTTGCCTCCATCATAGCACCATTTGCAGTAATCTTCGTTGAAACTGCCGTCCGTTTCGCGGCTAATCATCGCATCATCACCGAGCGGCATACCGCAGCATTGGCAAAAGAGCTGGCGCGGTGCACCGAGCAACGTGTTGATTGAAACGTTGAATTCCTTCGATAAAACCTTGAGCATTTCGGTGTTCGGCTGCGTTTCGCCGGTTTCCCAGCGGCTAACGGCCTGACGAGTCACGTGAATGCGTTCTGCCATCTGATCTTGAGTGAGGTTGTGTTTTTCGCGAATATTCTTCAAAATATCTTGAGTTGTCATTGATTCTCCTTTGTTCGATTACGGAGTCAAATATACCAACGCGCTATCGCGAAATCAAGAAACAGGCTGTTGCTTTCTGTAAAAAAGGTAAGGATGGATTATATCTTTTTTGGCATTCTGCTTGTTACAATGTGAACATTTTTTTATAATAAAAATGTAACGATTAGTTTAACGAAAACTGAAATTTACGAAACGATGTGTTCCACTTGAGTTTTCTTTGATTATGTTCTGGTATTGCTTCGACTGGAAATCAGACGGAAAAAAGAGTGCGGAAATTTTAAAAAGTGAAAAAAAAGGTGTCTCGGAGTGGTGAGCCTCTGAAACTTTTTTACATATGTAAATTTTGTGATGTGAATCACAAATCCGCGTAGTTATTGGCTCTAAACGTATTTTGTTGTTATTTTATTTAGATTTTTACAACACAAAAATATCAATTTCTAAAAAATTTTTACTTTCTGTTTTTTTTAGACTATATTCAAATACAGGAATTGGGGGCACTTGCGATATTGGCCATGCAAGTGTCCTTGTCGTTTAACACACTACCTATTCCAACTTGGAATACTAGAAATTGGAGTAAACAATTCATTACTAAATTCTTTCGCATTGTTCTATTTGTAAATATTCTACTTATTTTAGGTGTAAATAAAAGATTGGGTTGACATGAGATTATTTGATGAACATGTGGTATTGCGCTTTGCGCTGTTGTTGGCGTGTTTCCTGTTTGCAGAATCTATCCCGGATATTCTGAATTTTGCTGAACACGCGTATAATTTTATACCATATTTCTTGGCGATTGTTTTTTTAGCGTATGTCGCCCTATTTTACAAATTCCCAGTAGATAGCAACAAAATGCGAAATGATGTCGATATTCCAGAACCTAAGGTTGTGGAACCGATTCGCGATCTTAAAAAGGATCTTCTTGAAAAAGATGAAATGTTCCAGATGATGATTGATGTGTCGTCGGATGGTTTTTGGACGTTTGATGTGGCGTCGGGGAAGGTCTACTGGTCGAATCGCATTGCAAAGTTGCTTGCTTCCGAAAGTACGACACTCGAAGATTCTTTTGAACCGTTGAAGAAGCGCGTGATTGAAAGTGATTGGAACGCTTTCCGCGAACAGCTGAATGCCGCTTTACAGAACTCTGGAACATTCTCTTGCAATTTGACATTGCTTGATGCATCTAAGAAAAATGCAAAACTTGTGATTAGCGGCCGTGTCCAGTGCAGTGACTTGGGTCGCCCGATTCGCGTTATTGGTTCTTTGAAGGAAGCTGTGGACAGCAAGTCTGCAGAACGTGAACGGTATAATTACGTGTACCAAGATGCGCTTACTGGCGTTTTCAACCGCAAGTATTTCCTTGAAAAGTTAAAGATGGATGTCGATATTGCGGCCAAGCGTCCGGACTATGTTTTTGCAGTCGCGCTTTTGGATATCGATAGCTTTGGTGCCATCAATGCTTCTTATTCCATCAATATTGGCGATAATGTGCTCCGTACGATTGCAGACCGCCTAAAATCTATTGCACGCCCGGATGATTGCGTTGCACGTATTGGACCGGACGTTTTTGCGGTTATCTTGCACAATATCCAGAGCCGCGACCCGAATGACGATTTGATACCTCTTGTTCGTAATATTCATAATAAAGTAAAATCTCCGATTCTTTTGGAAGGCAAGGATCTTTATATTAGCGTTTCGATGTCAATCGTTATAAATCAGGATGTTGATTGTGTCGAAGATATCCTCGCTAATGCAAACGCAAGCCTTCGCGATATGAAGAAAGGCATTAACCACGGCGGAATCCAGTTTTTTAGCGGTGGTATTCGCGAAAAGGCGATGAAGCTTTATAAGCTCGAATTCGAAATTCGCAGAGCTATTCAGGCTCAAGAATTTGTTCTTATGTACCAGCCGATTGTTGATATTCAGGCGGGTAACAGGATCGTGGGATTCGAAGCCCTTGTGCGTTGGAACCAGTCCGAACGTGGTATTATTTCTCCTGCTGAATTTATCCCGATTGCCGAAGAAACAGGCCTTATTGTGCCGATGGGTGCCCTTATTTTGCGCATGGCTTGCCGCCAGACAAAGCAATGGGTCGATATGGGATTCAAGGATATTCAAGTGGCGGTGAACTTCTCGGCAAAGCAGTTCTCGATGGACTCCATGGTTGATGATGTGCGCCGTGTGCTGACGGAGACGAACTTGAATCCGCGCAACTTGAAGCTTGAAATTACTGAATATACGGCGATGTGCGAAGCGGACAAGACGATTGAAATTATGCGAGCCCTTTCGAATATGGGCATCCAGATTTCGATTGACGACTTTGGAACGGGTTACAGTTCACTTTCGTACTTGAAGCGTTATCCGGTGCATACGCTCAAGATGGACAAGTACTTTGTGGATCATGTGGCTGATAACGAAGAAGATGCATCGTTTGCACGCATGGTGATTGGTATTGCAAAGTCCTTGAACTTGGACCTCATTGCAGAAGGTGTTGAAACCAAGGAACAGTTGGACTTCCTTTATCGTGAAGGATGCCACTTGATTCAGGGATTCTACTTTAGCAAGCCGCTCAATACGGATATGGCGCTAGAGTATATGCATGAACATTACAATGCCCCGATTATGGGCTCGACGTTCGAAACGGAAACAGAAGCTAAAGGCGTTAAGGCCTAAGTGCTAATTAAATTCCATAGCATTTTTTCGTGTTTTCACGACAGTGATGGTAGAGTTCTTCTACCGTCACGTTTTTTATTTCGGCGAGCTTGTCGGCGATAAAGGGGATGTAGCCGGAGTGGCAGGGCTTTCCGCGGAAGGGGACGGGCGCCATGTAAGGGGCGTCGGTCTCCAAGAGTATTTGGTCGAGCGGTACGAGCGCTGCTGCATCTCGGACGTTTTGTGCGTTGTTGAACGTGACAATTCCCGTAAATCCGACGAAGATGTTTGCGTCTAGCTGAAGGAGCTGTTCGATGAATTCGGGCGTGCCTGTAAAGCAATGAACGTGAACGTTGCGGTTGTGGAGGCTCGCGGTGCGGAGCACGGCGAGGGCGTCTTCATCGGCTTCGCGGAGGTGGAGTACTAGAGGCTTGCCGCTTTCGATACCAAGTTGCAAATGGCGTTCAAAGAGTTTGACTTGTGCGGCCTTTGTCTCGGCGCCGTAATGGTAATCGAGACCGAATTCTCCGCAGGCAACACATTTGGGGTGCTGCAAAAATTCCATCATTCGTGCTTCGTCTTCGGCGGTCTCTGTTTCGACGTATTCGGGGTGAATGCCATAAGCGGAGTAGATGAATGGATACTTTTCGCTGAGTTCGCGAGCGCGGTCGAAGTCTGCCGGGTCGCAGGCGACATGGATAAATGCTTCGGGCTGTGCTATTTTGGATGCGGCCGCTTTTTCTTTAGCGGAACTGCGTTCGGTCGTGAAACTTGCGGATTGGAATCTCTCTAAAAGCGCGTCAAAGGATTCGCCTGCATGGCGCTCGTAAGAATCAATATGGCAATGAGTATCGATGAAGTTGGTCATTGGTTGTTAGTCAATAGTCTTTAGTTGAATTATTTTGAAAATTAGCTGGCTTAAATATTTAGATTATGGTCAATCGCTATTTGTTTTGGTTTAGAAAACGCACCTTTGGTGCCTAACTTAAACTATTGACCAATGACTAATAACTAGTAACTAACCTCTAATATCTCGTACGTAATCTTTCCGCGGGGGGCTTGGACTTCGATGGTGTCGCCTGCTTTTTTGCCTTGCAAGGCTTCGCCGATGGGGGACTTCATGCTGATGCGGCCCTGGAGCGGGTCGATTTCCTTGTCGCCGACGATGCTGTAAACTTTTTCGCGCTTGGTCTTCTTGTCGACCATCTTGACAGTGGCGCCAAAGCGGATGGAACCGTCCTTGGTGGCGGCGTTTTCGACAATCTGTGCGCCATCCAGAATGCGGTCGAGTTCACGCAAGCGGCGGTCAATTTCGCGCACGCGCATGCGCCCGTAAGTGTAGGCGGCGTTTTCACTGCGGTCACCTTCGGCAGCGGCGGCTTGCACCTGGTTGATCATTGCTGGGCGTTCAACGTATTTGAGATATTCCCATTCTGCCTTGAATTTTTCAAAGCCTTCTTTCGAAATCAAGTGTTTCATGGGATGAAATTTAGAAATTTAACGGATGCTGATGACACAGGAACAAGGCTACTCTAATAGAATCAAATAAATTATATTTGAAAGAAAAGATCTTTTGCATAAGGGGAGCCTATGTCGTTGATGAAAACTTTGTGTGATGGAAAAAAGTCGTTGCGAGGGAGCGTTGCTGTTGCTGCAATCTCTAGTGCGCTTTTGCTTGCGGCTTGTGGCGGTACTAGCGTTTCAAGTGACAATGGATTATCTGATTCCGAAGATATTCATAGTTCTTCAAGTAGCCCAAAAGTTGAATCATCGTCCAGCGTCATTCTGAGTGGCGATAGCCTCGAAGAATCCAGCAGCGCCCTTTCGTCGTCATCCTGGAGTTCCGAAGGAACGATAGAATCCAGTAGTTCCAGTGAAAAAGAGCCTTCTAGCAGTTCATCAGTAGAATTGAACTGTTCGGCTCTTTTGGAAGGCGAAACGGGCTGGAGTTGGAATGTTCCTAAAGAATGTCGCTTCAATCCGGATATTGCCTATGGCACCATGATTGACTCCCGCGACGGACAAACCTACAAGACCGTAAAGATAGGTGACCAGACCTGGATGGCCGAAAACTTGAACTTTGATCCAGGGCAGGGTGGTTCTGGCGATACTAAATATGATTGGTCCTGGTGCTACAATGATGAACCTAAAAACTGTGCCGTGGCGGGGCGTCTTTATTCTTGGGCTGCGGCCATTGACTCGGTGAAACTTGCAACTGATGCCGACAACCCACAGGACTGCGGTTATGGCAAGGAATGCGGCCTCGCTTTGCGCGGCACAACGATCTTAGTTCAGGGCATTTGTCCTGAAGGCTGGCACCTGCCGACTCGTGCTGAATGGAACACTTTGTTTACAGCAGTGGGTGAAGAATCAACTGCCGGCAAGTTCCTCAAGTCGCAGACAGGTTGGTATAATCGTGGTAATGGAACAGATGCGTATGGCTTTTCTGCGCTTCCTGCCGGCAGCAGGAAAGTCGATGGCGACAACGTCGAATTCTTAAACGATGGTGGCTACGCCGGATTCTGGAGTGCCTCGCAGCTCGCTGCCAACGTCGCCTACCGCATGTATTTGAGCTACGGTAGCGATTATGCGACCCTGAGCTACGACCACCCGAACAACGGGTTTTCAGTGCGTTGTCTGAAGGACTTGTAGCCGGGGCGTTACGGGGCTGGCGATTGAAGCCCCGTTCGAGGGGGTGATGGAAGACCCGGCGTTTTTATTGTAATGGGGAAAGGTGACCCCGGCACGGTGGCCGGGGTGACAATGTAAGCCGGGGCTGCAATCAGGGGGAGTCTTCCCCCTTTTGTAGAACAAAGGCTTTACTCTCGTCTCTAGTCTTTGGTCCTTCGTCTATATTTACTATCTTTGGCTCGGTTATTTAAGAGGTGATATGGTAAAAAGAAAGAGGACGACAGAACCCAAATACAAGCGATTGAGCCGCATCTACTATAACAGGATGTTCCCTCGCAGGCAAGATGCGATTCAGGTAGCATGGTCTGTCGCGGCGGGTGTCTTTATTGGCATTTGGCCGACGATTGGTGTCGCCATTATTTTGACGGTTGCGTTCTGTGCCTTGTTCCGTCTTCCGAAGGTTCCGGGAATTGTTTCGTCGTTTGTGGCAAACCCGCTGACTCAGTTCGGATTTTTCTACCCGACGGGTTATATGCTCGGGTGCAAGATTGTCCATCCCGAGGCGATTAAGTTTGATTTTCTTGAAGAATTCCAGGGACTTTCGTTCAAAAATTTCACAACCGTTATCAGTCATTTGTGGAATGACGCTGCAGACCACCTGTTGGCGTTCATGATTGGCATTACAATTGTCGCGGCTATTGGCGGCGCCATCTTCTTTTTTCTAGCTTATTTCATCGTAAGTTACAGGAAGAAAAAATGGATTGCGGCAAAGACGGGTTATATCCATAACTTGATTGCCGAAGACGAAGTTTTAATCAAAGAAGCACACAAAGGAAAGAAACCTATGATGCACATTTATCCGTTCAAGGCTTTGCGTCCGGTGAACCCGGCTGAAGCTGAGACTATTTCTGCGCTCCCTTACGACGTGATGAATCGCGCCGAAGCCAAGGCTATGGCTGAGGGCCTTCCGCACTCCTACTTGCGCGTGACACGTGCCGAACTCGAACTTCCGGATTCTGTCGATGCATACGATCCGAAGGTTTATGCCCACGCTCGTGAAAATCTCGACAAGATGATCGAAGACGGCGTGATCGCTTTCGACCCGAAGCCGTGCCTCTACGTTTATCGCCAGACGATGAACGGTCGTGAACAGTACGGTCTTGTGTGCTGCGTTCCGGCTGCCGACTACTTCAACGGCACCATCAAGAAGCACGAACTTACCCGCGCTGACAAGGAAGAAGACCGTTTGCGCCATGTGCTCGCTACGAACGCCAATACAGGTCCGGTGTTCCTCACTTATCGCGACAACGGCCAGTTCGATATCTTCGGTGCAGTGACCAAGCGCAAGCCTGTTTACGACTTCGTGAGCAAGGGCGACGGCTTTGGCCACACGGTTTGGGTCATCGACGATGACGCTGAAATCGAAGCTATCCGCAAGTCCTTCGAAGAAATTCCGGTGAGCTACATCGCTGACGGTCACCACCGCAGTGCTGCTGGTGCTCGTGCCGCCAGCTACCGTGCCGAACAGAATCCGAAGAACACGGGCAACGAAGAATACAACCGTTACCTCGCTATCCTCTTCCCGAGCACCCAGCTCAAGATTTTGGACTACAACCGCGTACTTAAGGACTTGAACGGTCGCACGCCGGAACAGCTCATGGAAGAAATGAAGCTTGTGTTCGACATCGAAGAATTGCCGAGCATGCAGAGCCCGAGCAAGCAGAACCAGGTGAACTTCTACATGGGTGGCAAGTGGTATGCTTGCACGTTCAAGGACAAGTTCCTCAAGAACTTGGGCCCGGTCGACAGCCTCGACGTGGCACTCCTCCAGAAGCTCGTGTTGAAACCGCTCTTCGATATTGACGATCCGCGTACTTCCAAACGCATCGACTTTGTCGGTGGCATCCGTGGTCTCGGCGAACTCGTAAAGCGCGTCGATAGCGGTGAATGCGCTTGCGCCTTTGCCATGTACCCGACCACGCTCGATCAGCTCATGAGCATTGCCGACGCTGGCGAAATCATGCCGCCGAAGAGCACTTGGTTTGAACCGAAGCTCCGCGACGGACTCTTGGTCCACACGCTCGACTAATTGCTAGTAGGCCGCGCGGCATTGTTGCATGAAAATTGCTGCATTGCTGTACGAAATGCGCGGACTTTCTAACACGAAAATTGGAGAACGCACCCGGCTTGGGTGCGCTTTCTTTTTGCCTATTGATTTTACATGAAAATGCTTTTAGCTCCTGATTTCCGACTTCTGACTTTCCTATATTTTCCACGCAAAAAATTTTAACAAGGATTGTCTTATGGCAAAGATTGCTATTCTCGGTTACGGTAACCTCGGTCGCGGTGTGGAATGCGCCGTGAAGCAGGCTCCGGATATGGAACTCGTCGCTGTTTTCACTCGTCGCGATCCGTCGACGGTCAAGATCCAGACGGCTGGTGTTCCGGTGTTGAACGTCTCTGAAATGGAAGCATGGAAGGACAAGGTGGACGTGCTCATCATTTGCGGTGGCTCTGCTACGGACCTGCCGGTACTCACCCCGAAGTACGCTTCTATGTTCAACGTGATTGACTCCTTCGACACGCATGCCAAGATTCCGCAGCACTTCGCTGCTGTTGACGCTGCTGCCAAGGCTGCCGGCAAGATTGCTATGATTTCTGTCGGTTGGGACCCGGGTATGTTCAGCTTGAACCGCGTGTATGCTCAGTCCATTCTTCCGGAAGGCAAGGACTACACGTTCTGGGGCAAGGGTGTTTCTCAGGGCCACAGTGACGCAGTCCGCCGCATTAAGGGTGTGAAGAATGCTAAGCAGTACACCTGCCCAGTGGAATCTGCTCTCGAAGCCGTGCGTAGCGGTTCTATGCCGGAACTCACCACTCGCCAGAAGCACACCCGTCTCGTTTACGTGGTTGCCGAAGAAGGTGCTGACAAGGCATACATCGAAAACGCCATCAAGACGATGCCGAACTACTTCGATGAATACGACACTACCGTCAACTTCATCAGCGAAGAAGAATTCAACAAGAACCACAGCGGCCTCGCTCACGGTGGTTTCGTGATTCGTACCGGCAAGACCGGCATGAACAAGGAACACACTCACGTGATCGAATACAGCCTCAAGCTCGATTCCAACCCGGAATTCACGACGAGCGTTCTTGTGGCTTACGCCCGCGCAGCGCTGCGTATGAAGGCTAACGGCCAGATCGGTTGCAAGACTGTTCTCGACGTTCCGCCTGCATACCTCAGCACTCTGAGCGACGAAGACCTCCGCGCTCATTGCCTGTAATTGGTAGGATTTGTTCCTCTTTGTGTTAAGCAAAGGGGAACTTTTTTTATTTTACGAAGTGTGTTCTTTTTTGACGCTAACAGGAGAAGAAAATTTTGCGTAGATTTTTGAAAAGTTTCATCACAATTGTTGTGCTGTTTTTAAGTTGTTCGATTTTCGAATCTTGCGCAATGGTCTTTTCCGTAAGCTCGCCGAATCTTACGAAATCCGAGTATAATTTTTTGCGGGTGAGCAATCCTAAATTGGCCCAGTGCTATGCATCGCGATTTAGAGGCGGTATGTTGGCATTGGATATTATGTTCTGGCCGTTTGTTCTTGTAGATGCTATTGGTGGTTATTATACATATTATTCTTATGAGCCAACCTATTGCCCGGCCCCAACGTTTGATGATACAAAACCGACGGTTGATCCTTGGGGCGAACCTGCTGATGTTGCCAGTAACGTTAAGTCTGAAAAAAGTGCAAACAAAAAAATTGAGCAGACTGTAACACCGCAGCCAAAAAAGAAAATATCATCTCGTCCGATTTTTGTTGCCGTTCTTGAATCGGCTTCTGGTGGTGTCCTTAAGTATAATGAAGCCCAGTTTATAACAAACGTGTTGAGAGAAGAAGCGGTTCGAGCTTTGTATTCGAAACTGAATGTTACCATTATGACCCGTGAGAATATTATTGAAATGCTCCCGCCGGATAAATCTCTTGAGGAGTGCGAAGGGTCTTGCATTGTTGAAACTGGAAAAAATATCAGTGCCGATTATGTCTCGCAGGCGAGAATCGGAACGTTTGGAAAAAATTTGACAATCTCTGTTGAACTTTATCGAACTTCCAATAACAAGTTGATTGCGAGTTTTAATTCGAAGGCTCGCGATATTGATGCGCTTGAAGAAGATATTCGTGCAAAGGCGGCGGATATGTTCTATGAAGTTATTCGTGAAGAAACTGAAAAGTAATATTTAATGAAAAATTGAAATCGCTTGATTTGCGATTGTAAAAAGTCTACCGTTAAATTTTTCGGTGGGCTTTTTCTTTTTATAGTTTATATTTATGAGTATGAGAGTGTCTATAAAATTGTGTTTGCTTACTTACGTGTGGCTTTGTTGCTGCTACATGGCTTGTGATCCTGCGTATGATTATGATTACAATCCTGGGTATGTTAAAGCACTTAAGCCTTCTAGCGTGGATTCGTTAGAAATGCGAGTCTACAGCAATGATTCGCTGATTGCTACCAAATATAGCCGTACCTCTGAAAATGGCGGGGATGCCAGTTTCTTTTTCGCTGATTATTGCTATGGTAAGGAGCATGCTGGCAAAAGCTTCGATTTTACCATTGCTATTAGTTTTTTCTGCGGTGACAAGAAAGTTGATTTGCCCACATACATGGTTAAAACAAAGACGGATTCCAGTGGATTTGTGGATGAAGTAAAGTTCTACATAGCTGAATTTGATGAAAGAAAGGTCAGCGGCGATTATTCGCTTGAGACGTTCCTTGCTCCTGAAGATACTGCTTGCGGTAAGTTCGTGAACTATGCCGTCCTCAATGTCAAGGAGGAATGATGAAGCGCATTGCCGTACTGATTTTTTGCTTAGTGGCGTATTCTGTGGCGGGTTTATTTGAAGTTTCGCCGCAGGACCGAAAATTCCTCCAGATTCTTCATCCGTATTTTGAACTTTCCGTTGGCGGAATGTATTCGGTAATGGATTACAAGACCAAATCAAAGACAAACTATTATCATGACTTAGAACGTGATGAAATGGTTTATGACAAGGACCTTTATTACGATATCTATTCTTTTGAAGGGGGCGGTCCTCTGCTTGATTCTAAGATTGGTATCGGTTTTGCAAGACGGGTTGCCTTGTATTTGAGCTTTGGCTGTTTTTGGTCTGCCGGTGAACATCGTTATAAGATTTATTCGCGTGACAGTGAAGAATTTTCTGAGAGTGATATAAGGTTTAGAGCTTATTGGGGATTTGGTCTCAAGTGGTATCCCATTATAAACGAACAGAATCCTTTTAATGGCATTTTTATTGGGGCGACATTAAAAGGAGTTCCTCTGTTTGGCAATAAGAAAGCTTGGAACAAATATGGGATGAATTACGGGGATTCAGAAACGTTTGTCGAATTTGATGTTGGAAAACTCTGGAAGGCTTCAGAACGCTTTTGGGTTGGCTTTTCAATAAAGGTGGCGGGTGGCTTTGCTGGTGGTACAGGTGAGGTTGATGGATTCCGTGTTGATGCTAACCGTGAACAAAACGATGATGATATCACGCTAAACGGTAAACATATCGGTGCGGCCGTTACAATTGCTTGGAAATAGACTTTATTTGGATTAATTTACTTTAACTTTTCTTTTAACGCGGAAATTTCTTCCGAAGTCATTCCGAGTTTTTGCAAATATTTTTCTGTAGCGAGTGCCCAGTCCGTAT
The DNA here is from genome assembly GCF_900142485.1 of Fibrobacter sp. UWB12. Lineage (NCBI taxonomy): Bacteria > Pseudomonadati > Fibrobacterota > Fibrobacteria > Fibrobacterales > Fibrobacteraceae > Fibrobacter > Fibrobacter sp. UWB12. Next base: position 97,815 of record NZ_FRAZ01000009.1, read on the forward strand.
TGCCTGTGTTGGGAACGTCAATGCCTTCGGCGTGATAGACCGCTCGCAGATTTCTTAGAACAACATCCTTGAAAAATTTGACTTGATCTTCGTTCAAGGCGACTTGCTTGCTATCGAAGACACTGAAGTAATTGGTAAATGTCTTTGCATAGTCAGCCTGGATTTCTTCGACGGTGGCGCCCATCAGCGCTTCCAGAACAGCAATCGTAAAACCGGTGCGGTCCATGCCGTAGGTGCAATGTACTAAATAGGGTGCTTCATGTTCAATCATGTAGCGGAATCCTTTTACGAGCCCTTCTTGGAAAGGCGTAGAAAAGAATTCTACAGGCATCGATAAAAAGACGGCATCTTGCGTCGAGTAATAGGTGCTCTCAAAGCCCTTGTAAGATTTGGCGCCATTTTCGGTGTCTGTTAAATTGATAAATGTGGCGATGCCAGCTTCTTTCGCAAGCGAATCGACATAGAGGTAGCGACCGAGCGATAAATTGATGGGACTTGATGAACGGTAGAGTTTGTTTGTCCCCATGCCTGTGGTGCGGACTTCGCGGAAATTTGCAAATTCTTCAATTGAAAGATCCGGGTAGCTTTCTACGTAGGCGGACATGTATTGTGCATGGCGCATGATATCAAGGCCGAATAGATAACCGCCTTTGTCTTTAAGAGTCACGATGACTTCTATGGGTGTTTTTGCATCGGTTATTTTAAGGACGTCTGCGGGTTCGCCGTAATGGATTGCTAGAACTAGGTACTGTGAACCGCTTACGGCTGAAAGCGAAAAGCCTGCGATGGGCACATCGTTGGTTGATTCTACGACAGGCATTTCAAGGGTGTCGTAGCCGACAATTGCTACAGTTACGATATCGCCAATTTCGAATTCGGTCAAGAAGGAATCTGCCGGATAATCGAGATAAAGGTCGGTGGATAGGATTCGACCTGTGCTATCGCTTAAAATGGTGGTGTGAAGTCCAAAATTTTCTTCTGCGAAAAAAGCCGGATTCGGCTCGCAACAGGCGATTAAAAACAGTGCGCAGAAAACGATTGCTGTAAAATGTCGCACTGCGCCCTCGCCTTTACATTCTAGATCCTAGTCGTGGATGGTGTTCTTGAGGCTTTCGATCAAGCGAGCAAAACTCGGATCGGTTTCCATCTCTTTCTTGACGCTCTTGATGGCGTGCACGACGGTGGAGTGGTCCTTGCCGCCAAAGCGGGAACCGATGCTCTGCAAGCTGATGGGGGAGAGCTCGCGCATGAGGAACATGGCGACTTGACGTGCCTTCGAAATTTCCTTGGTGCCGCGGCCCGGTTCGATGAGCTTGGTTTCTGGAACTTCGTAGTGCTGCGATACGGCGTGGAGCACGGCGTCAAGGCTTACGCGGCGGCGGAGTGTCGGGGCGATTTCGGTGACGACCTTCTGTGCGATGTTCATGTCGATATCGTGGCTCATGAGGCTCGACTGGAGCGTGAGCTTGATGATGGCGCTTTCGAGGCAGCGCACATTGCTAGCGATATTTTCAGCGAGGTAACGGATGACTTCGTCGCTGATTTCAAGGTGACGTTCTTCGGCCTTCTTGTGGAGAATGGCTTCGCGCGTTTCGACGTCAGGCGGCTGGATATCGACCGTTAAGCCCCAGGAGAAGCGGCTCACGAGGCGGTCGGAGAGGTTCTTGACTTCGGCAGCGGGGGCGTCAGAGGTAAGCACTATCTGCTTGCCTGCCTGATGGAGCGCATTAAAAATCAAGAAAAATTCGTTTTGCGTTTCGTACTTGCCTGTCCAGTTCTGGATATCATCAATCAAGAGAATGTCTACTTCGTTGCGGTAGAAATCGGACATTTCCGTGATGCGCTTTTCTTGCAGGCACTTCATGTACTGCTGTGAAAAATCTTCGGACGTGAGGTAAATGACGCGCTTGGTCGGATCTTCTTCGAGAATGTAGTTACCGATGGATTGTAGCAAGTGCGTTTTTCCAAGGCCTGACGAACCATAGATAAATAGCGGGTTGTATTGCGTTCCGTCCGGATTCCTTGCTACAGCGAGTGCTGCGTTGAATGCAAGTTGGGCTTTGTCGCCCGGGACGAAATTTTCGAAACGGAAACTGCCCGAAAGCGGAACGCTCGGCTTGATAAATTCGCGGAAAGAATTTTCCGAAGCGCTTGCTTGCGGCTGGTACACGTCTTGCGGCTGGAATTCGAATTCTACAGGAGCTTCGTCGTGCGAAACATCTTTCCATGCGAGACGGATGAGATCTTTGTAAGCGGCATAGACTTTGACATCAAGTCCGGGAGGCACAGCGATGACGGCGTGCCCTGGGGTCTGGCTTACGAGCTTGGTCTGTGCAAAATATGTCTTGAATACCGTATCCGACAGCATTCCATGGAGGTAGTTCAAGCATCTTTCCCATTCAACCTGCATTCTTCAATCCTCATCCGATTAATAAATAATCTATCAACAACTAGGCGTAATAATTTAGCTAATTCTTCGGGATGTTGATAGATAGATTGAGAAATAAACCTAAAAATTTTCTTACTTATTTGTAAACGAAAATTAACGTAGAGTATCGGACTTTTAAGGCCTTACGCAAAGCCTTGAAAATTCGCAAAATTTCTATTTTTTTTACGATGGATTTGAATACTCTTGTGGATTATTGCTTTTGGACCCCCGTTTTTCTTTGGGCTGGGCTCCATTTTTGGTTTAGGAATGTCTCGTACACTGTATTTATGAAAAAACAGTTGAATCGGGGTGAAAAATGGGCATACGTTTTGGAAGGTTATGTCAAGCATCCGGGACGTGTGAATTTTCTGCGTTTTTTTGATGTGGTCTTTACTGTTGTGGCCTCGGTGGCGACGGCTGTGGCTGTCGTATGGTCTTTGCAAAAGTTTGGACTTGGACGCAATTCTTATTATGGATTTTTGTCGTTGATTCTTTTTGTTTGGGCTGCGCATTTGATGAAACGCAGAACTGAAGTTAAGGTTACGGACTTGTTCCAGTCGGCGTTTTATTTGGAGTATCGCTGGGTGAATTACGAGATTCAGCGCAAGGGAATTTCGATGTCGGAAGAAAATGTGCGGGATCGTGCTGGTTTAAGCTTTGCGCATAAGCTCCGCAATGCTGAGGATCATCACCGTTTTTGGCGGTATGTCAAGGCGATGGCTGTGTCCAAGAAAGTTCCCCCGGAAATGTTTGAGGTGTACTAGCTCATATGATTGATAAATTGGATTCTTTAGATGTGGGCGAGAAGGTTCTCGAAGGCAAGGCGGCGTGGAAGTTTGCCGAAGATATCTTGCAGTTGGTGTCGCGTACGTTTGCGTTGAACATCCAGGTTTTGCGCGGCAAGTTGCACCGCAGTATTTTGCTTGCGTACCTTTATTTGCGCATTGCCGATACGGTCGAAGATGACCCGGACATGAAGGCGACTGAAAAGGACCGCATGCTTGCGCTGTTTGCCGATGTGTTCAAGACGGGCGAACTCGAGACCGAAAAAATCCGTACGTTCGTAGCTGCGCTTCCGGAATCCTGGCATGGCTCTGAAGACCCGAACAAGGATCTTTGCTCGAAGTCCGAAGTTGTGGTGCCGCTTTTGAAGTCGCTTCCTAAGAACTACCAGAAACCGGTTTGCGACGTGGTGATTGAAATGTGCGGTGGCATGGCGAAGTTTGCGCTCCGTCAGGAAGCTGCGCTTTCGTCGGGCTGGTTTACGCTTGCGAATGTGGGCGAACTTGACGAATACTGCTACTATGTTGCAGGCATTGTCGGTAAGCTTTTGACCAAGCTATTCTCGGCGGACACGTGCTTTATCAATGCGGAACGCGAGGCGGAACTTTCGAAGCTTGATGTGAGCTTTGGGCTTGCTTTGCAAGTTACGAACATCGTGAAGGACTGCGTCGAAGATTCTGGACGCCGCGTGTGCTTTATCCCTGAAGAAATTTGCAAGCGTCATGGCTTTGCGCATCCGAGTGAACTGTTTGCAGCAGGTGCTGACGCTCAAAAATGCGGTGCGGTGCTTGCGGAACTTGTCGAAAAGGCTTGGCATCATCTAGACGATGCAATTGCGTACACGAAACTCATCCCGAACATCAAAATGCGCACGAGGCTCTTCTGCCTTTGGCCGCTCTTTATGGCTGCAGAGAACTTGAGCTTGATCGGGGATGGCGTGTCGGTGTTCTCTTCGGACAAGAAGGTAAAAATCACTCGCGATACCGTGAAGCGGATTGTGAAGGAAACGTCGATGCACTTCTATTCGGACAAGTGGATTGATGAAGCTTATAAGAAAATCAAAGGATAATATGGAAAAGTTTTATAATAAGTGGCCGTTCCATGTGGCGGTGATTGTTTTTAGCATTGTTGCAGACCAGTTGACGAAACTGTGGGCGGTCGCGCGTTTTACTGACGAAGCAGGGAATTTTACTTACGAGAAAATTCCTGTGATTGGTAACTTGGTGCGTTTCCAGCTTGTGTACAACAAGGGCGCTGCGTTCAGTAGCCGTCCGCAAGACTTGATGCCGTTCTTGCCGCCTTGGCTGTTCTTTTTGTTGATTTCGATTATTGCAGCTGTGGCGCTGGTTTGGTTCTACAAGTCCATCGACAAGCGCGATTATTTGAGCCGTTTGGGCGTGGTAATGATTCTCGGCGGTGCTGTCGGAAACTTCATTGACCGCATGCGTATGCAGATGGTGGTGGACTTTATCGACTGCGATTTTCCAGATTTTATCATGACCCGTTTCCCGACGTTCAACGTGGCGGACTCGTTCGTGACGGTCGGTGTTGCTCTTGTGATTTTGTCTCCCGTGATTTTGCGTAAGTTGCATAAGCAAATTAAGGAAGAAAAAGACGCGGAGAAGGAAGCTAAGACTTAGTCAATAGTCATTGGTCAATGGTCATTAGTTTTTTTAAGCTTGATTATTCAACTAATAACTAATGACTAACTACTAATGACCTTTTAAAACGCGGTATATCTTAAAACCTAATCGCTAATTCCTATTACCTAACCACCTAAAACCAAATCCCTAAAAATGAATTATATCGTAGAAGAAAAACATAATGGTGAACGTATCGACAAGTTTCTTGTCGGCGTTATGGAAAATGTTTCCCGCACAGACGTGCAGAAGCTGATTGAAGCGGGCGAAGTCAAGGTCGGCGGTGGTAAAGTATCCAAGAACTTCCGCGTTGAATCGGGGATGGCGGTTGTCGTTGAAAAGATGATCGAGAAGGAATCTTCGACGCTTGAACCCGAAGATATTCCACTGAACATCGTTTACGAAGATGACGATATCGTGGTCATCAACAAGCCGCGCAATTTGGTGGTGCATCCGGGTAATGGCGTGAGCAAGGGAACGCTTGCCGCAGCTCTCCTGTACCACTTCAAGGAAAATCTTTCGACCGTGAACGGTCCGCTCCGTCCGGGTATTGTCCACCGTCTGGACAAGGATACGCCGGGGCTTATGGTGGTCGCGAAAAACGATGCCGCACACAGGCATTTGGCGCACCAGCTCGAAACGCGCACGCTCCATCGCACGTATAATGCGCTTGTATGGGGTTGCCCGCGTGACCTCGAAGGAACGATTGACGCTCCGATTGGTCGTAACCCGAAGAACCGTCTCAAGATGGCGGTGGTGAAGGACGGTAAGGAAAGCCGTACGCATTATGTTGCGAAGCAGTTCTTTGCGATTGCAACGCTTTTGGAATTGCAATTGGAATCGGGACGTACGCACCAGATTCGTGTGCATAGCCGTTACACGGGCCATCCGGTCGTTGGCGATCCGCTTTACGATGGTCGCGATGAAAGCTTGAACCGCGTGCCGCCTTTGATGAAGCCGGTGGCCGAGAAGGTACTTGAAATTGCTCCGGCGCAGCTTTTGCAGGCCGTGAAAATTGAACTCATCCATCCGCGCACGAACAAGAAGCTCACGTTTAAGGTTCCGATGGAAGAACCGTTTGCAAATGTGCTCAAGCTCTTGAAGAAGGAATGTCCGGCATCGGCGCCTGTGTATGACGAAGATGAAGGCTTCCGCGATTTCGATGCGCAGATTCGCTTTGACGAAGATGAAGAATTTGACGAATATGCAGAACCGCTTGAAATCTCTCCGGATGAAGCCGCTCCGGTGAAGGAGCGCAAAACACGCGCCCAGCGCCTTGCTGAAAAGGCTCAGACAGCTGCAAAGCGCCGTGCCGTTGCTGCTGAACGCAAGCTCATCAAGCAGATGAAGGCCGCTCGCCGCAAGGGAATCGCCTCGGAAGATTTCGTGGAACCTGGTTACGAACCTACAATCGATCCGGAACTGTTGGAATAAATGAAAAACGTGTCATTCTGAGCGAAGCGTAGCGGAGTCGAAGAATCTATGAAAATGTGTATGGACTCTATCGCATCTTCGATGCTCCAGAGTGACGGCTTTTGATGTATGACTAAAAACCAATGACTAATAACTATTGACCAATGACTAATTCTTACTTCTTTATCGGTGTTGCGGGCGTGGGCATGAGTGCCATCGCGCAGTATTTGGTGGGCAAGGGCGTTGCTGTGAGCGGTAGCGACCGTCAGTTCGGCGAGTTCCTGAACGGAAATGCCGAGAAACCGCTTGTCATGAGCCAACTCGAAGATTGCGGAATCAAGTGCTTTGCGCAGGATGGTTCCGGTGTTGTCGAAGGTCTTACCGCAGTCGTGGTGAGCACCGCTATCGAAGATACGAATCCCGATTTGAAACGAGCAAAGGAACTTGGCGTTCCGGTGATGCACCGCAGCGAAATGCTCGCGAAAATTTCCAAGGAAGCGCGCACGATTGCGATTAGCGGCACGAGCGGAAAATCGACGGTGACCGCAATGGTTTACCACATTCTGGATTACGCTGGTCTCCAACCGTCTGTGATGACGGGGGCTGGTCTCGTGAATTTGCAAGCTCAGGGCAAGATTGGTAACGCCGTGAGTGGCAAGGGTGAATGGCTCGTTGCTGAAGTCGATGAAAGCGATGGAACGCTTGTTCGCTATGAACCGGAAATCGGCGTCATTTTGAACATCGACAAAGACCACAAGGAAATCTCCGAACTCGAACAAATTTTCTTGAAGTTTAGCCAGAATGTTTTGAGCGCAGGGCACATCTTGATTGTGAACGATGCGCATCCGCTTGCAAAGAAGTTCAGCGCAGGCCGTGAATTTGACTTCGGCTATGAAAGCTATGTAAGCGTTCAGGGAATTGATTTTAAGTCGGTTGGAACGCATATCCAGTTCCGCGTGCGCCATGGCAATGAACTTGTGAAGTTCGAAATTCCGCTGCCGGGCAAGCACAATATGGAAAACGCCTTGGCTGCGACTGCTGCCGCGCTCCGCGCGGGCGTTTCGCTCCACACATGTGCCGACGCGCTTTCGTCTTTCCCGGGCGTGTTCCGCCGTCACCAGATTCTTGGAACGTTCAATGGTATCACGCTTGTTGATGACTTTGCTCACAATCCGGCAAAAATTGCCGCAAGCATCAAGAGTGCCCAAGACTTTACCGAAGGCCGCGTGATTGCTTGGTTCCAGCCGCACGGTTTTGGTCCGACGCGATTCTTGCGCAAGGACTTGGTGGACTTTATCGCCAAAACGCTTCGCCCGATGGACATGGATTTTGACCGCAAGAACGATGTGATGTTCTTCAGCGAAATCTATTACGCTGGTGGAACGGTCACGCGTGACATTAGCGCAGGCGACCTCGCAGATGACTTGATTCTTAAGGGTTGCGAAGCGATTTACATTGAAGACCGCAACGAGTGCGCCAAGAAAATGCTAGAATATGCAGAGCCGGGTGATACGATTTTGCTGATGGGCGCAAGAGACCCGAGCTTGCAGGAGTTTGCATTTTCTGTGAAGAAACTTCTCGAAGAACGCTAAGTAAACTTTGTTAGTATGGATCCCGTCGCAATTGTATAACGAAAAATAATGGTTTCTATCGGCACTTCGTGCCTCCAGAATGACAGGGCGTGGCAAATTGTAAAATTAGGGGAAAATTGTAATGGACAAAAAGACTGTTTTAAAAAATGTTTTTTTTGATGGCGCAAAGCGCGACATCTTGATTGTCGGTAATCTCTTTGAAAAGGTCACGCGTCCGCTGGAACCTGCTGATTACGAAGACGCTGAAATTGTCGATTGTTCGCATTTTGCAATTATGCCCGCGTTCTATAACGGCCATACGCATGCGGCGATGAGCTTGTTGCGCGGTTTTGCCGATGACATGGAACTCCACAAATGGCTCAACGAATACATTTGGCCGACAGAAGCGAAACTCACGCCTGACGATATCACTGTTGGCAGCCGCCTTGCAGTTCTCGAAATGATCAAGTCGGGAACGGTATTTTTTACGGACATGTATTGGCATCGTGAACAGACGATGCGCGTTGTCGAAGAGATGGGAATCCGTGCGGCAATTGGCGTTACGTTTGCGGAACCGCTGATGTCGCCAGAAGCTTGGGCGGCGAATGTTGATTTCTTGAAGAATCACACGGGCGAATCGGAACGTGTGCAGCTCGTGGTAATGCCGCATGCAATTTACACGGTGGGCGAGGAGAAAACTGCTGAACTGATTGAACTTGCTCATGCCGAGAATTACAAGATTCACACGCATTTGTCCGAAACGATGACCGAAATTAAGAATTGCATGGAACAGTTCGGCTGTACTCCTGTGGAATTTTGGAAGCGCCTTGGCGGCTTGAATTCGAATTTTTCGGCGGCGCACTGCACGCATTTCACGGCTTCTGACCGCAAGATTTTTGCGGAATCAGGTGCAACCGCAATTCTGAATCCGTGTTCCAACATGAAGTTGAATAGCGGTATTCCGCAGGTTGCCGAAATGCTCAAGGACGGCATGAAACTTGGCCTTGGCACGGATGGAGATTCGTCGAACAACAATCTCGACATGCAAGAAGAAATGAAGACGATTGCACTCCTCGCGAAGTATCTCGGAACTGCAGAAACGCTCCCTGCCGAAGAAGCTCTCAAGATGGCTACATGCAATGTCGCGCAGTTCTTTGGAATCAATGCTGGCCGCATTGCAGAAGGCTATCTCGCGGATTGCTTGCTGATTGACTTGAACAACGAACGCATGGTGCCATGCTATAATGTATATAGCAACTGGGTCTATTCAGCAAATTCTAGCGCAATTGATTCTGTGATGTGTAACGGCAAGTTCGTGATGTGTGGCCGCCACGTCGATGGGGAAGAAGAAATCCTCCGCGACGCCCGCGAATGTGCGGCACGACTAGCGAAAGCGTAAATTTCTTACCACCAAAGCTTGAGTCGCAGATAGTCGATTGCTTGGTGCGATAGAATCCACCAAAGTGTTTTTTTGCCGGCGTAGATTTTAGAAATGCCTGTCATGCCAGGGCGGAACCAGCTTGGAACCTTGTTTACAAATTCTCCGCGCACGGGGAAGGTGTTTTCTTGATCCTTGACGGTTGCGGTCGGGCTGATTCGCTCCGTTTTGAATCGGTAAACGAAATCCGGGCGGCTCTTGATGGCTAGCAAGCCTTCGCCATCGCTTGGAATGTTTCCGATTTCAAGTTCACTTACGTCCGATTCTACGTAGATGTTCTCGATGGATGCCATTTGGAACAGTTCTGCGCCTTGATTGACCGGAGCACCGATTTTCTTTTGCAAGTCGCCTTCGACAATGATGGCGCTATCGGCGGTGGCACGGACAATTGCCTTGGAAAGTTTGTAACGAACAGTTTTGAGTTTTGCAAGAGTCTGTGCGAGTCTTGCCTGTTGGATGCGCATCTCGGCTAGTTCTCGGCTCGCCTGGGCCTTTTGAATTTCTCGACGGTTGTCTTGCTCTTGGGCGAGCAAGTCGGCTTCTTCGAGCTTGAGCTCTTCTTGATCAAGTCGGAGAATCTCTTGGCCTTTGTACACGACATCACCCGGCTTTACGTAGACACTGTCGATGTAACCGTCAAATGGCGCGGTTAGATAAATTATTTTATCTGTTTTTAAAATAGCAGGGGAGCTTACTTTGTATTCGAGCGGGTATAGTGTAGCGAAAAGAATAAAGGCAATCCCGATAATCGAGAAAAATTTTGCCCATGTATGTTCGTACCCTAAAAGTTTTCCGAGCCCCTTTCGCATGCTGCGGGCCATTCTTGCACCAAACCAGCTGCTTTTGCTATAAAGCTCCATAAGCCTTGCGCTACAGAGGCTTGCAGCCAAATGAATCTGTGTTGCATTATCATCGGTAAATGGGACGCCTTTTCGTTCGCAAGTAATAATACCAATAATGTCGTCACCGTGACGAACCGGTACAGAAAGCATATAGGGGGCATTGTATGTCTGGCTGTATGCTTCGTGCATGCGCGTGGCAAGCAGGTTGTTTTCGGGGGGCGGGTAGAGTATAGATGCGTCTTGCTCGTAGGCTTCTTCCATGGCGCCTTCGAGGTCGCGCACGATTTGCATCTTTTTCTCGAAATGGTCTGTGTGGCTTATTGCCTTAAGGACAATATAATCGTGCTTGAGCCAACCGATGCTCACTCGTTCTGCTCTATTACGGTCGGCAATTTCGCTGACGAGTGTGAGTGCAGCTTGCTTGAATTTATCTTTTTCTAAAACTTTTTGGACTATGTCAAATACAGTCGTCAGCTGGTCGTTTTTTGTGTTTGACGACTTTAGCGCGTATTGCAGAGCGGTAACGATTTCGCTCGGATCCATTTTAAATTTAGCGTTAGTCATGGAGCAGTTCCTTGCGAAGCGTAATTTTTCCGTCTTTCCAAGATTCAAAACCGTTTTGCATTAGTAGTTTGCCTGTAGCGCGGACAAGACGGATGTCTATGACTCGTAAAAGCTTCATACATTCGAGGTGACGCTGTTGTGCCTGACGGAGGTCATCTTCCATGTCGAAAATAAGGTGATAGTTACTTTTGCCGAGTTCCATTTTTTTGAACTCTTCTTTGAGTTCCTTTTCATGGTAGGCGACTGCGGTTTTGCTCAGTTGCCATTGGTTACGGAGCTCTGTTGCTCTTTGCTGTAGTATGCGGTATTCTTCGTAAAGTTGGTTCTGTATGAGTGCTAGCCTAGAACGTGCAGCGCGAACGCTAGCTTTGTTCGATGCGATTTGGTGGCGCTCATCAAGGTTTGCAAATAAGGGCACGTCAATTTCGATGCCGTATGCAAATACGCTTTGCCTGTTGTTCTTGTTTTTGAACTTGCTGCGGGCGACTTCTGCATTTTTGTCGCGGCTGCGGATGCCGTAATTTCCGATGAGGTCGACAGAGGGTAAAAAGTTATTCTTGCTTTTGTCCAATGCTGTTGTGCGCAAATCGACTTCGGCGTGTTGCGCAAGGTAAGAGGGGTGTAGAATGCTGATGGAATCGATAAACGTCAAAGAATCGAGAATGGCTGTTGAATCCAGCTCTAGATTTGGCGTAATGGCGATGGGGCGCGGGTCCCTTACCAATTCTTGTGAAGATAATATCAATAACAAAGCGAGCCTTGCGTTGCGCAGCTTGTCCAAAGCATCGAGGCGAGCGCTTTCGCGGTCGGAATATTCTGCAACGGCTTTTTGGTAATCAAGCTGCGAGAGCATTCCCAATTCATAGCGCTTGCGGGCATCTTCTACAATTTCTTTTGCCACTGCCGATGATTTTTCTGCAAAGAGCAATGTCTGTTGCGAAAAATAAAATTCCCAGTACGTTTCGCAGAACTTTTCAAGAATCCCGCTTAAAGTTTCGCGGTATTTCTGGAGCGCCAGCTCCTTTTGAATTTTTGCAGCACGTTGATTGTTGAACGATGCATAAAATAATGGGCCGCCCTTCAGCACATGTTGCCTGAGTTCTCCGCCAAAATAAAGTTCCGAAGTGTATTCGCTGTGCGTGTAACTCGTTTGGTTAAAACCGATGTTGTATTCGGTTCCGGTTGGGGCCTTGCCTTGAACGCCAACCTTGTATTCGTTGCGGGTTTCGGAAAATAGCGTGTTGGGAGCATCGCCTTTTTCGCTGAAAGCGCGTGCAGTCAAGTGCGGCTCGAATTCGCCGTAGCTTCCGGTGGCAGCTTCGCTTTGGGCAATCCAATTGTATTTTGCTTCTTGAATGTCGATATTGTTGGCAATGATGATGTCGATGGCTTCGCTAAAGTCGATGAAAAGCGAATCGTTCGACAAGAGGGCCGCATTTTCTTGCTGTAAAGTTTCTTCAATTTGTTCGGAATCCTGTTGCTGTAATGGCTGCGATTCCAAGGTCTCTTCTGCCTGTGCAATCGGCTTTTGTGGCTGCTGAGTAATGGAATCCGAAACTTGCGGTGGTTGCGCAATTGAATCTGGAATTTGTACGGTTGTGTCTAGAACCTGCGGCACTTGGGTTTGCTGTATCGAATCCAGAACTTCCGTTGAATCTTGTGCTTGCGCAAAAACGGTAAAAAACACAAAGAACAGTATGGCGAAAAACTGCCTTACTGATTGCGAGAACAATGTGGTGCGAGCCCCGATCATTTAACAAAAATCTTTCCGGTTACACCCGGCTCGACAGATTTGTCGGAGTTTTCGAAAACGACTTTTACGGTACGCAAAAGGCTTGCTTTATCAACAACGGGGGAGATAAATTCGATTTTGCCTTTCTTGTTGCGAATCTTGCCGCTGTTGAGCTGCAGACTTACATCTTGCCCGACCTTGAGCGAACTGGCCTTGCTTACAATGATGTAGGCGGTCATGCGGCAGGTGCGCACATCGGCTATCTCGATGATGGGCTCCAGCGCTTCGACACTTTCGCTTGGATTCTTAGAAATGGCTACGATTTCGCCATCAAAAGGCGCTATAAGGTATTGCTTTTCCAATTGCGCGCGCGCCATGCTGTATTCGAGAGAATCCTTCGCTTTGGCAATCCTTGCGGCTTCCCATTCGGCTTTTGTGACCTTGTAGTTCATCTCTTTTTCCCAGACCTGTTCGGCGCTGATAGAAGTAGATGTCTCAAAAAGCTTTTTGGTGACCTGCATATCCTTTTCGTAGGTGTCCATCTTTGCTTTGGCGGACGCTACGTTGGAATTGTCTTCTGCCGCAATTTTCGTGATGCTAACGCGTAATTCCTCTTCGGTCTTTACGAGGTTCATCAATGTGTCGCCCTTGTGGACGATTGCGCCTTCTTTTACCCAAATACTGTCGACTTTGCCGGATACGGTGAATCCGATTTTAGCTTGAGCGATGGGCTCGGTGACACCATCGAATGTTGCTGCGTGAACTGCAATTGCTAACGAAATGATTGTTGAAAAATTACGGATCATTTTGCGCTATATGTTATTTGGCAGAAGAACTGGAAACTGCGGTGCTTGAAGAAGATGCTGCGCTAGACGATGATGTTGGCGGTACCTTGAGTTCTGTGCGGAGCGTAAAGCCTTTAAGATACATCTCGTTCTTGGCGTAAACGGTCACGTTCATGCCTACAGAGTCGCCCTGGACTCGGGAATCGAGAATCTTTTCTAACATCTGGACGAACAACGTATCTTGCTTAATCCATGATTTTGCGTTGGCATAGTAGCCGTTTGCGTAAATGGAACGGGCCATGCCGTTTACATAACTCCATTGGATGCGCTCTGTGTTTTCGTCGAGCTTTTCGCTGAACTTTACCCAGATGGTATCTTTTGTCCCGAACGTAGACTTGAAATTTTTGTTGCTCGGCCAAGCGTTGCTTGTAACCGCGTACAATCCACGATCGGTTGTGAATGCGGAATCGCCAGCAAGTTCAAGAGCTATGCGGTTCCCGGATTTTTTCTTGTAAGCTGTTATGTTGACGAGAATCTTTGTCTCGGCAGGGAAGGCAAGATCGTGCTTTAAAAACAACGTGTCGCCAGAAAGAGTTGGCTTTACATAGAATGTTGCAGTGTCCGCCTTTACGGATACTGATAAATTCTTGTCGGTGATGCTTTCGCTGAAAACATAGTAAGGCGTTGCAAGCGTGGATACGCCGCTGTAACCGTTCATATTTACGTCTATGACGTTTGAAGATTTGATAATACCTTTCTGTTCGATAGATGTGTCGCGTTCGAGAACATTACGGCCCAGGTCGATTTCGGAGTTGGCCCTGAGTTTAGGGAGTACGATATCGCCTATGGTGTAGCGCAAGTTATTATAGGTATAAGGGCTAACTTGTAGAATAAAACCGGTATCGGCAGGAATCTTTTTAAACGTAAATTTTCCGGTGGAATCGGTTTTTGAAGAAAAACTTTCGGGGAAAATGTTGATAAAATCAGCGTTCTGGTGAATTATGTTCAATTTGGCGCCAGAAACCGGTATTTTTTTGTCTGCATCTTCGTCGTAGATGTATAATTCGCCCTTGAACGAAGCATTTATAGGTGTCAGACGTACGATCGAAGAATTTCCGGCGACAACCCCTTCCATGTGCGAAGATTCGCTTGTAGAAGTTATACTTACAACTTTGGGAGAATAGTAAAGCGTGTCTTTGTCTTTTGCGGAAATTTTTTTGTAGCTGAACGTGAATGAACGCGTACCGTAGGGGAGCTCTGCTATATAAAAGTAGCCGTTCTTATCGGTCTCCGTTTCGGTGATATTGCCGGATGCGTCTTGGTATGTTATAGTAGCCTTGTTGAGCCCCTTGTTGTCTGTAGCATCAACGACAGAGCCCGAAAAATCCCATTTAGAATAAGCGCTATCTGTAGAATCGGTTACAGAACATCCTAAAATAACACAGGACGAGAAGAATAAGAATAAATGGTTGTTGATGAATGAACGAGATATGCTCATCATGTACCTCCACGGCTATTTTATCCCAAAACGGAGCCAAAATAGAATTGGATTAATCACTTGTCAAGGATATTTTGTGCGGTAAGAAAAAAGTAAAGTAATGCGGGGTTTGGTAAAATAAAAATGAGGCCTGTGGGGCCTCATTTTAAAAATCTGTGGGAATTGGGGCTATTTTAATTTTCTGACCAAACGGAAACCGCTCAAAACGAAACCGCTATAGTTTATTCTTGAATGTCCGTAATCAATTTTTTGCCAAGATCGATGTACATAAGATGCTCGATCTTCATTATCTAGTCTTATATGTTTATCTCCACCCTTTAGACAAGATGGCTTCCATTGAAGAAGCAAAAATGGATTATTTTTTTCAAAAAGAACGTGTTCCCAAACTAGCCCAAACATGTCATATAACCCATATCCATTAGGCTGCAATTGACCTACAGGATCTGAATCGTAATGTTTTGTAGCCGTTCCAAAATTGGCGTATTTTAAAACATTTTCTATTGATGCGGATGAATTTCCCCAAGGTGCTCGGTTTTTTTTGTCTCCTCCACGTGCAAATATCATCCATTCATTATAATATGGTAGTCTGTATCCATTAGATGTCGTATCTACAGATACATGGATGCTGCTGTTTTCTTGAGGCGTAAAGCTATAATAGCCGATGATATATTCGCCTTTAGACAAAATTTTAGATTCATCATCTGTTGTTGTCGAAAAAATGTAATAGGGCTTTAAATTTTCACGAATACTGCGGGCATTTGCATATTTCATAGCTTGGTATAAGAAAACAGTCGATGCTGCAGAGTCTTTTGCAATGCAATTCTCATTACGGATGCTATTTTTTTTTCTCGCAAACCATGCTTCTTGAGTTCTTTTTGCTCCTGTATGAGCGTATGATGATTCTTTTGGAATGCTGTCCCACATCAATTGCGTGAATTCACAGTTTGTAACTGGATATTTGTCTACCAAATATGTATTTGTTATTGATACAAGTTTTTCTGGGTCTTCTTCTTTTACACCTTCGAGTGGGGCTATTGTTCTTCCTAATTCGTTTGATCCCAAAAGAACTTCTTCATTTATAAAATCCAAAAATTTCATTCCAATAGCCAAATTGATGTTGTACGTAGAATTGCTATTAAGGTAATTTAAGTTATAGGAATCGTAATCCTTAAGAAAATTAACTTTAAGCGAGTCTACGCCTATTAATGTTGGTACTTTAAATGCGAGACATGAGTCGTTTAATATTTTAGAGGTTAACGAAGTTTCCCATGTGAGGACCCTTTTGTCAAAACAGATGCTGATGATTTCGTTTTTTTCAACTTCAAGCCAGTGCTCCTTGTCCAAAGAATCAACATTTAAGTTAATGTCCCTTTTGGGGAGGTTTGTTAGAGCGTAGTACTGTTGTTTTGAAATCAGATCCTGTAGTGATGATACTATGTTTTTAGATCCTTTTTTTACCAATATAGAACCATGATTTTTTTTAGCGAAATCAGAGAGAATAGATTTATTTAATTCTCCGTTGATTGTACCTTGATTTTTCCCATTCATGTCAAAAATGGTGTATTGATACGCTGTGGCCATTGTTAAAAAAATTGTTGTGAAAAATAAAATTTTTTTCATTATAACCTCTTTTTATTCTCGGTAAATCATGTTTGCTTTACGCCAACTATTTTTTTTATTCTGAAATGTTGAACCGTCTGAATGGTTTGTGCTTGCTACTGAATCGTTGAATGGAGTATATGTCCATTCCGAATGTGGAATATCTACGGCAAAAGATGCGCTTGCTGTCAAAGATAACAGAATAAGTAATGTTGAATTATATGTCTTTGATTTTATGAAATGAAAAATAAATCGTTTCATTGAACAAACCTTGGCAATGTTCTGAAATGTGTTTTTACTTTGAATTTGATTCAATGTTTTCCCATTTTGCATTATTGCCGATGTTGCGGATTAGGCGGAATGCGGCACCCACTCCTGTTGCACCAGTGTCGTAAAAACCGTAAACGAAAGATCCTCCTTTTAAAAGGGATGGATATCCGAGATTTCCTTCGAAAATAATCCTATCTAAAAGAACGTGTTCTGCAGCAAGACCGAACATGTCGTATAAGCCGTATCCATTGGGTAAAAGTTGGCCGACCGGCTCAGATATGTAATCGTCTGTTCCGTCAAATGCGTAAGTGCTGTTAAATCGCGCATATTTTTGAATTTCATTTAATGGTGTTGCTGCGTTTCCCCATGGAGCTTTCATTTTCTTATCGCCACCACGGGCAAACATCATCCATTCATCGTAATAGGGTAATCTGTAGCCGTCAGATTCTTTTTCTGTTGTAACCATGATGTAGGGAGCGTCATGGTGAAAAGAAAAATCCCAACGTCCTATAATATATCGACCATTAGACAGAATCGCTTCATCTAGCGAATCTGTAGCGGAAAAAATGTAATACGGTTTTAGTCCTTCTCGTAAACTTCGTGCGTTTGCGTATTTCATTGCTTGGTATAGAGACACTGATTTTGCTACGGTGTCATGCACAGGACAGTTTTCGTTACGTATGCTTGCTTTTTTTATTGAAAACCAGTTTTCATGGTGCATTTTCTTGTACCCTGGATTTTTATATGATGAAGTTGCAGGTATGCTATCCCACAGTAATTGTACGAATTCGCAGTTTGTTACAGGGTATTTATCGACTAGATAAGTTGCTGTAATTGAAACGAGTCTTTCTGGATCTTCTTCTATATCGGTATTCAGCTTTTTTTTACGAATATTATGCTTGTTGTATCCGAGCATGATTTCGTCTTTTTTGAAATTTAGGAATTTCATGCCGGTTGCAATGTTGATTTTTTTTGTGTCATTTTGGGGGTATGTGTGTAGTTGAATTGCTTCAGTTCCGATAAAAATTGGAGCTTGAAATACTAAACAAGAATCATTGGTTATTACTGCGTTTAGAGATGTTTCCCAAACATGAACTTGACGATCTAGACAAATTTTAACAATTTCATTTTTTTTAACTTCAATCCAGTTTTTTTCATCTAAAGACTCGTTGCTTAAATTAATATCTCTTTGATTTTCTCCAACTTGGGCTAGGTTGATTTGAAAATTGTTTAATGCTTTAAAAGATTCTGTTTTGTTGGAAGAATTTTTTTTTACCAATATTGCCCCATGATGTTCTTTGGTAAACTTGTCGAGAGTTTGTTTGTTTAGTATCTCATTGAACGAACCTAATTTCTTTCCGTTTATTTCAAAAATGGTATATTGTTGGGCGTTTGCTAGGACTGACCACATTGCGATTAGAAGTAAAAGTTTCTTCATATAAACTCCTATAATCTTAATTCGTCTTTTTCATTTTCACACCTCAATCCATACGACGGAATATACAAAAATAGCGAAAATTCCATTTGATAGAAAAAGTCCCACTTTCGTCTAAAAATATTTTACAAAGATTTTTTAGGACAAACAGCCCACAAAAGCGTGCAAAATGAGAGTCGCAGAAAAATGCTTGCATTTTTCTATGACCGAATGCAGTCGCGGACGCCGTAGGCGTCAAAAGCGTGTTAATAGTATAGGGGCCAAATCATAATTATCCCCTAAAGGAAAACAAATGACTGAAAATAACACGACTTCAGAGAAAAAAGCCTACTACATTGTCGCGAATGCGCAGGGTGAAGAGTTCTTGCTTCCGTATTATAGCGAAACGTTCCGAGTGCTGATGGATGACAAGGATACCATCCGCGATATGCTCAATTGCCTGCTCGGGCTAGACAGCGATCATGAAATTATCGATCTCGATTACGAGTTCGAGAAGCCTATTGACGTTTTCATGCCGGAAGATGATTCTGCGCGCCTTGACGTGTGGGTAGCCACCAAGGACAACCGATACTTTAATATTGAGTAGCGTACGAGCCGAATGTTGCAAATACAAACTTGTTTGTATTTATTACTGAGGCGAAGTCGCTGACGCTGAAAGCGTCAAATGCAAAACCGGAACCATCCGTTTTTCCTTGACCGCCTGCAACTCTACAATTCTTACCAAACGCTACGAGGTAAGTACGAATACAATCGTTCAGCGTATTTCAAGTCGATGGATGAAAAAGAGCGTAAAGTTCATTTTTATGAACTTCCTGAAACGGTTTCCATCTGGCTCTGTAATTTCTCGATTCTCAAGTCTGAGGATATTTTTAAGGATACTTGGGCGGTCTATAGCGAGAACGAAGTTCTCCATAGCGATGCCATACACAAGGCGCTTCCCGTTTTCGCTAAAAATAAGTATATTAATCGCAAGGACCGCTTGAAGTTCCCGAATCGAAGGATCCTATTTTTAGGGACGCCCTCAACCGTTTACGCGTAAGTCGTATAAGCCCTGAACTGCTTAAAGCCTTGGAGGAACATATGTTCGATAAACATGCTGATGAAGCTATCGAAGCCGAGATTTGGCTCAAAGCTGAAGCTAAAGGGCGTGATAAGGAGCGTGAGGAAATGGCTCTCGCCATGCTTGCCGACAATGAGCCTATTGAAAAAATCGTCAAATACTCCCATCTTCCTGAGAGTAAAGTTCTTGAGCTGAAAAAATCGCCATAGTGTCATCTTGAGTGTAGCCCGCAAGGGCGAAATCGAAAGATCTCGGATGATGCAAAAAAAATGAGGCCCGTGGGGCCTCATTTTGAAAATGTGTGGGAATTGGGGCTATTTTAATTTTCTGACTAAGCGGAAACCGCCTCTTGCAAATCCACTGAAATTATCTTCAAAATATCCGTAGTTAACTGCTTTCCAAAAAGAGCCTTCTGTGTCGATGCTTGCAT